>NZ_JACVTS010000003.1:0-322848 GCF_016624545.1 Erwinia sp. S38
TAACTCTCAACCTTTCAAGGCCATATGTCAGATCAAGTCGCGACTAATACAGTTAATCTTGAAATTATCCCCCACGTGTTGACTCTCCAAAGGCTCGCGGTGCTGTTTGATGTTGGCATCTCTACTCTGCCACATCGTTTCATCCCGGCCTGGTACGAAAGACTTAAGCAGGCCGGGATTGCACTGCCGATTTAATATGTTGATGATCGCGGGGCGCAGTTTTTCGAAGAGGTGTTTTCTCCTTAGCTCTGTTTCACCCCATTCAAAATGTCGCGAATATTTACCAGCGCGTTACGCACCGCTGCACCTCCGGCGTAAAAAACCAGCTGGAGCACGGTTTCAATAATCTCTTCGCGGCTTGCCCCGGCATTCCGCGCGGCCTGAGCATGCGCCCGCAGCTGCGGAACCGTGTGCCCAAGCGTAACGCAGGAGGCAATCACCACCAGTTCGCGCGTTTTAGCATCCAGGCCTGGCCGGGCAAGGATTCCACCCATCGCCCACTCGATCGAGATATCGGTAAAGTCGGGGCAAATATCCGCCATATCCTGGCGTAACGCTTCTCCCGCACCGTTACCATACAGTTGATTAAATAAGGCTAAACCGCGTTCGCGAAGTTCTGGATTTGAAATCATTTTAAGCTCCTTCATCAAGTGAAGTGTCATTAAAACTCACTGACAAAAGTTGATAAACGGCAGTATATTTGTATCTTTCACAAGCATGGTTTGATAATCGTGAATAAACTGGAAAGTATGGCGGTATTCGTTCGCGTGGTTGAGCGGGGGAGTTTCAGCGCGGTGGCGGACGATATGCGTCTGAGTGGAACGATGATCGGGCTGCACATTAAAACGCTGGAGTCACATCTTGGCGTTCGTTTACTTAACCGCACAACGCGCCGCCAGAGCCTGACGGACTTCGGCCAGGAATATTATCAGCGCTGCCGCCGCATTCTGGCCGACATTGAAGAGACGGAGTCACTTGCTCAGGTTCAGCAGCAAGATCCCCGTGGAAAACTGAGAGTCGCATGTCCTGTCTCTTTTGGCGTTCATGCACTTTCGCCCGTTACGGCCCGATTCCTTACCCGCTGGCCAGAACTGACCCTTGATTTGGTGCTGAACGATAAGGCCATCGACATGGCCGAGGAAAGCATCGACGTGATGATAAAAATCGGCGATCTGGAAAACCTGAACTCGCTGGTCGCGCGCCCGCTTGCGTCCTATCGTTCGATCGTATGCGCTTCGCCCGCTTATCTGCATGAAGCAGGGACACCTGCAACGCCTGAAGAGCTTAGCCGACATCGCTGCCTGGGTTTTGCTCATCCCCTTGCCGGCAGTGAATGGACACTTCATCAAGGAAACAAGTCAATCAGGGTTCCGGTGAATATCGTAATGTCGGTGAATAGCGGCGAGGCCTTGCGCAGCGCGGCACTTAACGGCCTGGGAATTATGATGCAGCCAGAAGTGCTGATAGCCGATGATGTGCGAGAGGGTAGATTAGTTCCGCTATTAAGCGAGTACCAGCCTGTCGCCAAACCGGTGCATATTGTCACTTTTGCCGATCGGCGACAGCTGCCAAAAATCCGTCTGTACGTCGATTTTTTACTGCAGCAGTTTCGAGAATCGCTTTGCCTGGCGGGATAGCCCGGATAAATCAGTACCAGCCCGGGCAATATGTTGATGGGAACAGTCCCGAATCAGCATCCTGTATCCCTGAATTCTCCAATGTTATTTATGCCTGGCGGAGAAGTGGGTTTTATTCGCCTCTGTGCGGACTTAGATTCAACAATTACACGCCATAATAATGAGTATCTTTGTTGTCATTACCGGAATGACTCGGCGTGTGATATCTCACATTGCGGGTTTGTTCGTGAACGATTGGATGGAATATACAGGATGCGAAATACCGATCATCTGGGTGGCATTACCGCCTTTGTCACCACCGCCCGTCAGGGCAGTTTTACCGCAGCAGCGGAGAAGCTCGGTCTGACAAAATCAGCCGTGGGTAAAAGTGTTGGTCGCCTGGAGGCCAGACTCGGGCTCAAACTCTTCCAGCGATCCACACGGCGTCTTAGCCTGACTCCTGATGGCGAGCGGTTTCTGGCAAGCTGCCAGAATGCGATAGATATTCTTGAACAGGCAGAGGCCGAACTGACCTCTCACATTGTCCAGCCTTCTGGTCGGCTGCGGATCGATCTGCCTGCTGCGTTTGGCAGACAGCGTATTTTGCCTGTGCTGTTAGAAATCACACAGCGCTATCCCCAACTCGCCTTGACCGTTACTTTTAGCGAACGCTTTGTCGATCTCATCGAAGATGGTATTGACCTCGTTATTCGAATTGGTGAGCTTGCCGACAGCAGTGGACTGGTTGCCAGAAGACTGACCACGCAGAAATTGGTTATTTGCGCCTCGCCTGACTATTTACTGTCTCACGGTGAGCCCCTTTTATCCGAGGAACTGAACCAGCACCAGTGCGTTGTGGGGTTTCGCCGCAATCAGCCCATCTCATGGCTACTTAAAGAAAAAGAGGGCCAGATTTCACGTTATACCCCACCCGCAACACACGAGTTTGCTGACGGTGATGCCATTTTAATGGCGACGCTCGCTGGCTGCGGACTTTCACAATTACCACTGTGGCTGGTTAGCAAACATCTGGAATCAGGGGCTCTCAAAGAGGTACTGATTGGGCATTCCGGTGGCGAAATGCCCATCAGCGCGCTGTGGCCTAAAAACCGCCAGCTGTTACCTAAAATCCGCTACGTCGTGGACACGCTGGTAAAGGCCGCAGAGGATGGCTTGCTGGATTGATTTCCCGGCGATGCGGTTGCCTCAGATCGTCTCTTTACATAACGGTGCGGATTGAGCGTCAGAACTGTGCTTGATCAGAATGCTGACGAATGCCAGTAGCGCGAAAATCACACTGCTCAGAACGACCGAATGTGTGCCGAGTCGGGCGATGAACCAGCCACCCGTCAAAGAGCCAAGCGTAATTCCCAGGTTGGAAAACGACATATAAAGACTGTTAGCAAATTCAGGTGCTTCGCTGGCTTCACGCATCAGCCAGGTCTGGCTGACAACCAGGCCTGAGGAGTGGAACGCACCCCAGAACACGGTCAGCAGGCACATCAGTAACGGTGAAAAGCCTACAAACCACACCAGTAACAGAAGCACCGTAAAAAGCAGTGGGTAAAAGACAGTCGTTTTGACGACGTTCTTCTGCAGGAAGCCGCTGAACACAAAATTACCGGCAAAACCGCAGACGCCAAACAGGATAAGCATGGCACTGATGGCGTTATTGTTCAGGTGCGTGACGCGGGACAGATAATCCGCGATATAGCTGAAACTGGAAAACATTGCGGCAAAAATTAATGTGACCGTGGATATCGTCAGCCACAGTTTGCCTTTACGCAGTACGGAAAGCTGGCTGGAGAACGACACCTTTTCCCGGGCTGGCATTGACGGCATCAGGAATAAAACACCGATAAAGGCCAGAACGCAGGCGGCGGCACCAAAATAAAAGGCTGCTGATAAAGAAAAATGATCGGCAATCAGAGAACTGAGTGGCACCCCGAGCACCAGCCCGATCGCCACGCCCGCAAAGACTTTGGCTGTCGCGCCCGCCGCTTTTTCCTTCGGTACGGCATTAGCAGCCACGACCAGCGCCACGGCAAAGAAGACGGCATGAGCCAGAGCCGGCAATATGCGAAACACCAGCATCAGGCTGAACACGTCGGTGCTGGCATAGATCAGGTTCGACACGATAAAGACGACAAGAATGCTCAGCAACACCGTTTTCTTATTCAAGCCGGAGAGCATCAGGGTGATGAAAGGGCCGGTTACGGCCACGATGATGGCATAGATACTGACCAAAAATCCCACCTGAGTCGGCGTGACGTGTAACTGAGATACCAGTTTTGGCAGTAGGCCGATGATGGCGATTTCGGTGGTGATAACGCCAAAAACAGCCACAGACAGCGCCAGTAAAAGCAGCGCGCTTTTATTTTGCATGAAAAACCCCTGGAAAAATCGCAGATGAAATCTAAAAAGTTAAATAGCGAGAAATAATCTTGAAGCATTATTGCCCGCTTAACTTTCCGGAATACGTATCATCGCTGAGTTCCATCAGGGCGGAAATACGGGTTCAGGCGTATCTATGGCGACATAGATTCTTCAATAAAATAATTATAACTCAGCAAGCAGGGCTGCCTGTACCGCCGGTCGTGACGCGATGCGCGTCATATACGTCGACAGTGCGGACCAGCGGTTAAGATCAATGGCGAAGAATCTGCACCAGCGCAATACGGTTTTTCACCGCCAGGCAGATCGTCCCCCTAGCGGTTAACCGTAATCCCCATCCTGTCCAGCAGCACCAGCGCTTGCACGCTGTCGAGCGTCACGCCTTCAAGATTCATCTCGCGCAGGTCAAGATCGCCCAGTTCGGCACCGCTCAAATCGCAGTGGGTGACGTTGACGCTTGCCCAGTCAAAAGAGGCAAATTCGCCGCCGGACAGGTCTGAGCCGCTGAACGTGGCACCGCGCGCGACCACGCCGAGCCAGCGGTTGTCTTTCAGTTCACATTTTTCAAGTATGGTTTTCGAGAGATTGGCATAGCTGAGGTTGCTGCCGGTGATGATCGCGCTGCAAAACCAGCTGCGGGTGGTGATCATGTTCATAAAGCTGGTTTCACGAAAGTCCGCGCCTTGTAACCGACAATCGCGAATTTCAATGCCCAGCGCGCTGGCATTTCTGAAATCGGCCATGGTTAAATCACAGCTTTTAAAGCTGGCATCCTTGAGGATTGCGCGGCGGAAGTTCGCGCCCTGCTGCGACTCTTTGTCATAAAACACGCAGTTGGTGAAGACGGTGCCGGTCAGATCGGCACCGGAGAAGTCGCAGTTCAGAAAGGACGCATTCTCAATCTTTTCGCCGGTGAATCTGCCCGCAACGATCTTTTCATTGTTCAGTATCAATGCCATTTAAAAGCCTGTTTATCTGCACAGTTGTTCAGCGCATTCTAATCGGGCTGCAAGGGCAAGGAAACCGCCCCGACGGGTTCAGGGCCGGAGATCGCACAAACGTCAAGGTGGCTCATCAAACCCGACCATTGTCTGGTTTTCAGCAGGCTGGACATCTCATCATCCGTCAGCTGCCTCTTTTCAACGCCATTAGCGGTCACCGTTTTCAGCATATTACCCAGCAGGATCACGCGTCCTTCCGGGAGATGCTGCACGATTACCAGCTTTTGCACAAAAATGGCATCAGGATGCGTGGAATTAAGATAGTTGGCCGGGGCGAAATCAATCCACTCCTGCGAGGTCAGATCGAAGCCGTATTGATTGCACCATTCGCCCTCGACCTTCGCCTGTAGCAGATACTCGCCTTTAGCATCACGGGACAGTCGGAAGGTGTCGAAGTCCTGAGAAATATCGCTATCAAGAACGTCCAGCGCCACTGGCGCGCGGATACCGTAGCTGCCGAAGCCCAGATCGCAAAGCCACTGACGGCCATCGACTTCAGCCACCACGGCCATATGGGTTTTCGGCCGACGTACCGGGTAGAACATCGGACGTGCTGCGACGAAACGGTAAGGAATTCCCAGTGCCTCCAGCGCCATGGCAAACAGCCCGTTGACCTCATAGCAGTAGCCGCCGCGGTCCCGCTGCATGAGTTTGTCGGTTATCTCTTCCGGAATCAGTGAAACAATCCTGCCCGCCTGCACATCCAGATTCTCAAACGGCACCGCAAAAAGCTGACTGCGCATGATTGCCCGCAGCGTTTCGGCGCTGGGGGTTACGGGGCCGGTATAGTTTATGCGGCGGAAATAGTTAGATAGATCAAAGTTGTTACTGTGCATAATGCCTCCCTGACATGTGTGTGGTTGACACTATAGATGGCGCAACGCATTGCCTGTATAGTCAGATTTATTGAAAATCAGACTGTACAGATCGCTATGTCCGCCCCGTCCCTTGCTGCTCCACACTACCGCCGAATCGCTGAAATGCTGCGCCAGACCCTGGCTTCAGGTGCCCTGCGGCCGGGCGATCGGATGATCTCCGCACGTAAACTGGCGGAGCGCGAACAGGTCAGTCTGCCCACCGCGCTCGAAGCGCTTCGCTGCCTGGAGGCCGAAGGGCTGATTGTTGCCCGCCCGCGCTCGGGATATTTTGTCAGTCAGGTAAATGCAGCCCGCAGCAAGCACTCCTTCGCTCCATCAACCGGCCCCGTTCCGGTGACCATGTCCGCCGTTGCCCGTTCGTTGTTCAGTAGTGCTGAAACGCGGCTGGTGCCGCTTGGCGCGGCGCTGCCCGATCCGGCCTGGCTACCCGGGGCGACGCTTCAGCGCGCGCTTCATGCAGCCAGTCGTCGGCTGGATGCGCACGGCCAAAGCTACAGCCTGCCGCCGGGCAGGGCCGATCTGCGCAATAATATTGCCACGCGTGCCGCAAAGTGGGGAGCCCGCTTTAGCGCGGACGATCTGGTGATCGCTGCCGGTGCAACCCAGGCGCTGCGCCTGGCTTTACGCGCCGTGAGCAAGCCTGGCGACGTCGTGGCGATTGAGCAGCCCGCCTACTTCGGTACGCTTTTGCTGCTGGAAGATCTCGGCCTGAAGGCGCTGCAAATTCCTACCGATCCTGCCGAGGGGCTGCTACTGGCGCCGCTGGAAGATGCCATTCAGCGCCATCGCCCGGTGGCGGTACTGGCCTCGCCGACGGTGCAAAATCCGCTCGGTGCCAGTATGACGGTAGCGAAAAAGCAGGCGCTGGTTGCGCTGATGGCGCGCGCTGGCATTCCGCTTATAGAGGACGATGTTTACGGCGATCTGGTGGGTGAAGAACAGCGCCCTCCGGCCTGTAAGGCGTTCGACCACAGCGGTAATGTGATTTACTGCAGTTCATTGTCTAAGACCCTGGCTCCGGGCTGGCGAATCGGCTGGATTGCCGCCGGGCGCTACCACCCGCAGGTGATGCAGGCGCGGATGGCCGGGGAGTGGGCCGGTGCGCCGCTACTGGAAGCCGCAACCAGCGAGATCCTGGCGAGCGGTGACTACGAGCGCCATCTGCGCCGCCTGAAAACCCGAATTGCAAAGGGAGTGCAGGCGGTAATCGCGCGGGTCAGATCCAGCTTTCCGGCGGGTACGCAGGTCATCATCCCCGCCGCCGGTTTTCTCTTATGGGTAGAACTTCCCAGGTTGGTCAACGCGCTGGAAGTGCATCGCCGCGCGCTGGCGCTGGGCATCGGCGTCAGCCCCGGTCCGCTGTTTTCCCCTGGTGCGGAACTTCAGAACTTTCTGCGATTGAACTGCGCCAACGAACCGACGCCGCATCTGCTGAATGCCGTGGATCAGATCGGTGCGCTCTGTTATGCGCTGGTGGAGGAGGCTGCCCCCTGACGTGGACTTGAATGTCCCTGACATGTCATGATGTCGTTTGGTTAAATTTTTGTATATAGCCGCAGGCTGTAGCAGATACAAATGGCATACATATTCAGGCGATAAAAGATGGCATATCTGGACTATTTATTTAAGTTTATGGAAGGGAATCCGGCGCTCGCCGTGGGTTTTAACATTATTTTGCTGATTGTTTCCGGCATGTTTACCCACATTTTGTGCAAATTCCTGCTGATCAAAGTGGTGCGAAGAGTCTTCTTTGCCAGCCACAAGCAGGATGTGCCGCTGGAAAAAGACCGCCGCATCGCCGAGAAGCTGTCGAACTTTATGCCGGTGATTATCGTCTATTACGTTCTGCAGTTTATGCCGAATATGCCGCCATCGCTGGTGACGGCGATTAATACCTTCTGCGGCATTTTGTTTTTTATTTTCCTGTCGATCTTCTTCAATGAAATGCTGGATATCGTCAACAGCTCTTACGTCCGCAAAAGCAAACGTAAAAATCATTCTATTAAGGGCTATATCCAGATAGGGAAGATTTTAATTCACGTTATTGCCGCAATTATGATTCTTGCGGTGATGTCGAATAAATCACCCGCCATTATTATTTCCAGCCTCGGTGCCGTGGCTGCGGTGCTGATGTTAGTGTTTCAGCATACTCTGCTGTCGCTGGTCGCCAACGTCCAGCTCTCTTCGAATGACGTCCTGCAGCTGGGCGACTGGATTGAGATGCCCGACAAGAATCTCAGCGGGGAGGTCACCGATATTGCGCTGCACACCATTACCATCCGCAACTGGGATAATACAATCTCACGTATCCCGACCAAAAACTTCCTCACCGAGACCTACACCAACTGGCAGGCGATGTTTTCTTCCGGCGCGCGGCGGATAATGCGCAGTACCAGCATCGATCAGCACTCGGTTAACTTCCTCTCTCAGGAGATGCTGGCGCCGATGTTGTCTGTTCGCGGAGTCAATGAGCCGCTGGCGAAACTGCTTGATGGCCGTGATCCTGGAGGAGTGGCCGACAGCTGGTTTATTGATAACGGACTGACTAATTTAACGCTGTTCCGCCACTACCTGATGGCCTATCTCGCCGAACGGCCGGACATTATTAAAGACATGTACATTGTGGTGAGAACGCTGAAGCCGTCACCGTCCGGCATGCCGCTGGAAATATATTGCTTTACCTCGTCGATTTATTGGATGGATTACGAAAATACGCAGTCAGAGATCTTCGAATATATCACTGCGGTGGCCGGGAAATTCTCCCTGCGTCTGTACCAGTATCCGGCGGGGCACGATTTCTGGCGGCTATCGCAGGAAAGCAGCGGCCGGGATAGCGCGCGATAAATCTCCTCCGGGCCTGCCTGTCAGGCCGGCCCGGATACTCATCTTATTTCTCAATTTCATCCAACGAAGAAAAATCAATAACGAACTGTTTAAGCAGGCGTTCAAGCTGTACACGGTCTTCCGGGGGCCATTTCTGGAACACTTTCTGGTAAATGTCTTCACGCGCCGCGTCAATCTTATCTGTCATCGCTTTACCCACTGCAGTGATAACGGCTTCATTAATCCTCTTATCTTTCGCGTTTTTCTGTCGCTGTGCCAGACCCGCTTCTTCAAGCTTTGTGACCTGACGGCTAACCGTGGTGTAATCGCGGCCCACTCTGTCTGCCAGTTCGACGACACCAATAGGACCAAACCGGCTGATTTGAACCAAAAGAGGAAACAGTGCGCGATCGAGATTAATTGTCGACGCTTTAATCATTAATTCATCACGTTGCGGGCGATTAAACACGCCAACAAGGGTGAGTAATGCATCATGCAGATCGGAAAAACTCTGAGTATTATGTGTATTTTGCACGCTTTTTATTGACGCCGACTTTGGTTGAATTTAATGTGTGCATTATACACATAAATCATATTGGCGACAGGTGAACATTCAAATGAAAGCAGCGATTATCAACCAGCAGGGCGAAAAGCCGGTGTACGGTGAGTATCCCGATCCCCAGGCCAGCGATCGTCAGGCCGTTATTACCGTCACAGCTGCCGCGATTAGCCAGCTGGCAAAATCACGCGCCGCTGGAAAACATTACAGCTCGATGACCTCTGCTCCCTTCATTCCCGGGATTGACGGGACCGGTTACCTCAGCAACGGCGATCCGGTTTACTTCCTGTCATTTAACGCTCCCTGGGGAAGCATGGCGGAGAAAACGCGGGTTTCACTGGACAATGTTGTGCACTTACCCGCAGGACTGGCCCCCGTACTTGCCGCGGCGATTGCGAACCCCGGGATGTCATCCTGGGCTGCGTTAACGCGCCGGGCAATTTTACAACAGGGCGAAACGGTTCTGATCAACGGCGCAACCGGCACATCGGGCGGTCTGGCCGTCCACATCGCTCGCTGCCTGGGTGCCGGGAAAATTATTGCAACGGGGCGAAATAAAGACGTTCTGAACAAATTACGTGAAGAGGGCGCGGATGTTGTTTTAACGCTGGATTCCCTGCCATCTGAATTACCCGCCTTAATGGCTGAGGGAATTGACGTTGTTCTTGATTATCTCTGGGGTCAAAGTGCACTGGATATTATGACGGCGGCCGTTGCCGGTGGCGCAAAAACCGTGCGCTTCGTTCAGATTGGCTCACTTAGCGGCCAGGAAATTAACCTGCATAGTAAATTGCTGCGTTCATCAGGCTTGACGCTGATGGGGAGCGGGTTGGGTAGCGTTTCAGATGCAGAATTGATTGCCGCGATAGGTGAGCTTTTTCAGGCAGTATCAAGCCATGGTTTGTCTGTTCCATATATACAACGTCCTCTGGATGAGGTGAAAGAAGCCTGGTCCGAAGACGACAGCCGCTGTCGGGCCGTTCTCATCCCCTGCAACGATCCTGACAGGAAATGGCGTTGATCGGTCGGAATAAGGTCTGACATCCGGACTGAGTCAGGCGCTTCAGTTTCCGCGCCTGGCGTATCGGGGCTGGCCGGAACACGGACCCGCTGTCACTTCCCTGTCCGCTCGGCCTCGCACGTCCCTGTGCTCGGACGGTCCGCTTTTCCGGCCAGCCCCGATTGCTTTAAGCATTGATGTTGCTGCATCAATAACGGTATCTTTTCTGCCAGCAACATAATGATCTGAAAGGGAGACAGTGATGGGACAGATTAGCCGGGTTTATGCGGTATGGATGGCGGTAATGCTGATAACCGCCTGCACCAGTAAGCCAAACCTGCCGCCGACCGATACCATTGTGGCGGTTAAACCGACCCAGTCCGGTGTTATCGCCAGCTCGGCAAAATACGGTTATCGTTTTGTTCGTGATGGCACGCCGCAGGAATATCAGCGCTACAAGACATTTTACGAACGTTTCCATCAGCAGGCTTCAGGCGTCAGAGTTAACTTTTTGGTTAAAGAGCATGAGGTGACGGCGGAGTACCTGGTGGTGGTGGATAACCGCAAGCTGGACGCCGGGCAGCGTGACGTGCTGGTCAATCAATACAAGGCGGTTCCCATTGATAACGATCGCCTGGGCGTCCTGTTTAAGGCCGAAGGCTTCTGGACCACCGTCTACGCGCCGGATGTGGCCGATCCTTACCGGTTAGACCGCCCGGTGGTGGTTTCCATCAATGATAAAACCCAAACCCTGAGTGATTTAGGCACGGTAGCGATGGTTCCGCTGTTGCCACTGTTCCCGCTGTTTATGATGTACGGATGTGCCACGGGTCCGTGCTTGTGATGCTCATACCGCAATAAACACCATATCCAAACCTGCCGCGAAAAATGCGGCAGCAGCGCATTTCATTTAGCTCTTCGGTGCGGCTGGCAGAAAATGGTTAGCCGCATACCGCATACCGCATACCGCATACCGCATACCGCATACCGCATACCGCATTGTAGCTGGCTGCCCGTAGCAGCGCAGATGCTCGCCCCGTGGTGCTTGTCAGCAAAACCCCTTCCTTTGCCAGGCTAGTCAACATTGCTATCCCTTAGAAACTCGCGAATCCATCGTTTCAAATTTGCAATGATGAGTTGCAAACCATTCTGTTTTGAAAATTATCGCACGCGGATATGCTTCTCTCATCGCGACAACAGATGCAGTCGCAAGGTACAGATGACCCAATAAATCTATCCATACTTAATTTAAGGAACGACATCATGAGTAAAAAACTTTCAGACAAAATTGCGTTAGTGACCGGCGGCAGTTCTGGTATTGGCCTGGCATCAGCGCAGGAACTGGCAGCGCAGGGTGCCACTGTTTACATCACCGGCCGTCGTCAGGAGGAACTGGATGCTGCGGTGGCATTAATCGGACCGTCGGCCAAAGGAATCCGGGCAGATGCTTCTGTTCTGAGCGACCTCGATACCGTGTTCTCTACTATTTTGAGCGAATCCGGCAGGCTTGACGTGCTGTTCGCTAATGCGGGTGGCGGCGATATGATGCCTCTGGGTGCCATTACCGAAGAGCACTTCGACCGTATTTTTGGCACCAACGTGCGCGGTGTGCTGTTCACCGTACAGAAAGCGCTGCCGTTAATGGCTAAAGGGGCCTCCATCATTCTTACCGGTTCAACGGCAGCAGCGAAAGGCACCGCCAGCTTCAGCGTCTACAGCGCAAGTAAAGCCGCCGTCCGCAGCCTGGTCCGTTCCTGGGCGCTTGACCTGAAGGATCGTGGTATTCGTGTCAACGTGGTTAGCCCTGGCCCTATTCGTACGCCAGGTCTGGGCGGTCTGGTTCCTGAAGAACATCGTCAGGGACTGTTCGACGCGCTGGCAGAGGGCGTGCCGCTGGGCCGTTTAGGCGAGCCGGAAGAGATCGGTAAAACGGTGGCATTTTTGGCCTCTGACGATGCGAGTTTCATCAACGCGGCGGAAATTTACGTTGATGGTGGATTAGCGCAGATTTAATTCACGGTCAGACCCACACCTTTAAATTTAAAGCCACCACGGCACGATTTTAAATACGTGCCGATGGGATCGCCTGCACAGCATTATGGAGAAATAAAAATGAGCTTTATTACTACCTCTGACAAAACGCGCATCTTTTATAAAGACTGGGGCGACAAAAATGCTCAGCCGGTTATTTTCTCGCACGGATGGCCACTGAGCTCAGACGCCTGGGATGGGCAGATGCTTTATCTTTTGCAGCAGGGTTACCGGGTTATCGCTCACGATCGTCGTGGACATGGCCGCTCCGATCAGCCAGCTTTTGGCAATGATATGGACACTTACGCCGACGACCTGGCCGCCGTGATTAATGAACTGGACATTCAAAATGCGGTTCTGATTGGTCACTCAACCGGCGGTGGTGAAGTGGCTCACTATATTGGCCGCCACGGAACCGGCCGCGTGGCGAAAGTGGTGCTGATCGGTGCCGTACCGCCGATTAT
The DNA here is from genome assembly GCF_016624545.1 of Erwinia sp. S38. NCBI lineage: Bacteria > Pseudomonadati > Pseudomonadota > Gammaproteobacteria > Enterobacterales > Erwiniaceae > Erwinia > Erwinia sp. S38. The sequence goes on from NZ_JACVTS010000003.1 coordinate 12,767, forward strand.
GATATCTACCGAGCAGTGGCCTGAGGGCACGGATATTTCGGTATTTGATGGTATCCGTAAGGGAGTATTCGACAACCGCTCAGATTTTTATCTTAATCTGGCGATACCTTTCTTTGGCATGAATCGCGATGGCGTGGAGATCAACGAAGGTCTGCGCCTGAGCTTCTGGAATCAGGGAATGGCCGGTTCGATTGTCGGGCAGTATGCCTGCATCAGGGAGTTCTCTGAAGTTGACTATACGGAGGATTTGAGAAAAATCACCGTTCCGGCACTGGTTATTCATGGTGATGACGATCAGATTGTTCCAATTAGCCACTCCGGCCTCTTATCGGTTGATATTATTCCTGATGCTGAGCTGAAAATATATCCTGGCGCATCGCACGGGCTGGCGGCAACGCATCAACATCAACTTAATAACGATCTGCTGGCGTTTATTCAGTCGTAGTGAGGCAGTGTTTACCACCTCAATGAATATGAGGTGGTAATGGAACGCATTCGAATGCTGGATTCAGTCGTATCAGACTTTGTGCCTGGTTTATCGGGGCTGGTCGGAACGTGGATTTGCTGTCAGGTGTCGGAGCTCGGGTGGGAGTCGCTGTAGATTCCGCGTCTGGCTTATCGGGGCTGGCCGGAACGCGGACCCGCTGTCACATCCCTGTACGCTCGACCTCGCACATCCATGCGCTCGGACGGTCCGCTTATCCGTCCAGCCCCGATTGCCTGCATGCATTGGTGGTGCTGCCTGAAACCATTTATTTTTGGCAGCAACGCAATGATTTGAAAGGGGAACCGTCACGGGACAGGTTAGCCGGGTGTCTGCCGCAAGGATGCGGCAGCCAAGCCCCCAAGGAGGGGTTCACGGCGACCCGGCGATCTGCCCGCTACGGTCGCCCGCGAACACTGACCTAACAGCGACCTACCGACAATCACTCAGCCGGATGATACTCAATATTAATCGGCTCATCCGGCAGCTTGGTGAACTTCTGGATAATCTGATGGTAATCCGCCGTCGGATTCAGATCCTTAAACTGCTGCGGATAGAAATCCTTCGCCAGCATCTCAATACCGATAATATTGTACGGATGATTGTAGAAGTGATGGTAAACCGCCGCGACCTTGCCCGCTTTCACCGCCGGAATATCCTTCACACCGTTACGATTACGCAGGCGATCGAAACTCTCTTTGATCTCCTCAACGCTGGTATTGTAACCCAGCGGGATCACCGTACTGGCTTTGCCACCGCGCTTTGAACCGCTCATCACATAGTAATCAGGATTCATCGAAATCACCTTCTCCACCGCCACGTTACCGCTGGTGCCCGGCAGCAGCTCGGAGCCGATATTGCGTGCGCCCGTCGCTTCAACCAGTGCACCCCAGCCGTTATGGCCGTGGGTAAAGCAGCAGGCATCGCCGCCGCCGCCAATACCGGCTATCGGCTCAACGAACACCAGCGGCTTTGGTGAAATATCCTTCACCTTGTTTTGAATCGCCGTCAGCTTCTGCTGATAAAAATCGGTATAGGCTTTCGCGTTGTCCTCCCGGTTCAGCACCTTGCCGAGCAGGGTTACGCTGGCGGCGGTGTTCTGCACCGGGTGCAGCTCAACGTCCAGGAACAGCACCGGAATATTCAGCGCGGCCAGCTGCTTCAGCACGCCGGTCTGCTGGAGCGACGGCTTCGCGCGCAGCTGGGCAATCATCAGGTCCGGATGCTTGGCGATCACCGTTTCCAGATTCACTTCACCCTGGTCGGAGAAGCCCATATCCAGGATTTTCTCCGCCTGCGGCCAGCGGTTTTTCAGCATATTCCAGCTGTTTGTATCCTGCTTCTTCATCAGGTTGTTCCAGGAGACCACGCGCTTAAACGGATCGTCGCGGTCAAGCAGGGCGAGGCTGAGGATCTCGCGGCCGTCCTGCAAAATAATGCGCTGCGGCTCCTGCTTGATCACCACTTTCTGGCCGTCCATATCGGTTACGGTCAGTGGATAGGTTGTGGCGAAAGCCAGTGCGGGAAGGGTGGTAACAAGGAGAGCGGAAAGCTTCAAAGCCGGAACAGTTTTCATATTCGGAAAGACCCGGAATAATAAGGTGATGATAATTATTCTCATTTTTATCTAAACCGCACCTAAACTTTGTAACTTTTTTATAAAAAATTCACACTTTTACCGGCCCAGCCCCTTCATCTTCGTGTTCGTCTTCAGGTGTATCCGGAATCCCGAATTCGGGATCTGGCATCTGCATTTCGCATCCGTTACCCGATATCCGGCTCCTGCATGCTTGTCCGCATCCGGAGCTTTCTGCCCTCATGGATTACCTGCAACCCTCTGGAGAGCCTTTGCCCAGCGCGAACGACGAAGAACCCCATCAAACCACATCGGCTATCTTCTGCTAGTTTCTTCATTGCATTGAAATGTAAGCGTAAATTTAAATAAACTTACTGGAGAGTAATAAATTTAAACGCAGATTGTGATCCCGCTCGCTTTTCCGTACGGATTGTTTGGACAAAAAAGGCGCAATAAATAATAGTGTTTGAATAATAAATCATGCTCGAATAATTATTCATAGCGGAGATAAAAAAAGATGAAACGTACCCTGCTTACCGGACTGTTGCTTTCTGCCATGACCCTCTCATCAGCCTCTTTCGCGGCGGATAAAGGGTTGATCGTCATCATCACCCCGTCCCACGATAATCCATTCTTTAAAGCCGAAGCCGACGGCGCATCGCAAAAAGCGAAGGCGCTGGGCTACACCACGCTGGTGGCATCGCACGATGATGATGTTAGCAAGCAGAACCAGCTGATTGAAACCGCCATTGGCCGCAAGGCAAAGGCGATTGTGCTGGATAACGCCGGTGCGGACGCGACGGTAGGGCCAGTACAGAAGGCGAAAGATGCCGGGATTCCTACCTTCCTGATCGACCGGGAAATCAACAAATCCGGCGTAGCGGTGGCGCAGATTGTTTCCAATAACTATCAGGGCGCGCAGCTGGGGGCGGAAAAATTCGCCAAACTGCTGAACGGCAAAGGGGAATACGTTGAGCTGCTGGGTAAAGAGTCGGATACCAACGCCGGGGTGCGCTCACAGGGCTATCACGACATCCTCGATGACTACCCGGATATGAAAATGGTGGCTCAGCAGAGCGCCAACTGGAGCCAGACCGAAGCCTTCAGCCGCATGGAAACCATTTTACAAAAAAATCCCAATATCGTTGGCGTGATCTCCGGTAACGACACCATGGCGCTGGGTGCGGAAGCCGCGCTGAAAGCCGCCGGAAAAACCCACGTCGTGGTGGTGGGCTTTGACGGCAGTGACTACGTGCGCGACTCCATTATCAATAAAGGCAACATCAAAGCGACGGTGCTGCAACCGGGCTGGGCGCAGGCACAGATGGCCGTTGAGCAGGCCGATTACTACCTGACGAACGGCAAAGCGCAGAAAGAAGAGAAGCAGCTGATGGACTGCGTGCTGATTGATGACGCCAACGCCAGCAAGCTGAAAACCTTTAATCTCTCTAACTGATTCGGGAGCCGATGATGGTGACGAAACTTCCGCTCGCCGTTCTACTGAGCGCCAGTATGCTGCTCAGCGGCTGCACGGTGGTCGACCTTGATGAAAACGGTCAGCCCATCCTGCCAAAAGACCCGGCAGCGAAAGCCAGCTTTAGCAGTCAGACCCCGCAGCAGATCGCGCAGGAGAACTGGGACAGCAGGGTACTGAAAGGGGCGCAGGATCGCGCCCTCACCTGGAATGACATGAAAAATAAAAGCGCCGAGCTGAAGGCGGAGACCAGCAGCAGCGTCTTTGTGCACGCTGCCGGAACGGTGACTGCGGTCAGCGACGACGCCGAGCGTGAACGCCTGCTGACGGTGACGATTAACGGCGAATCGGTGCCGGTCGCCATCGGGCCGGTGATCCGCAGCAACGCCATTCGCGATGCGGCCGGGTTTAAATTTGAAGAATTCACCAACCAGGTACAGTTCGCCAGGCTGACCAAAGCGCTGAACCAGCAAAACGTTCAGCAGCTGCCGAAGATCGACGGCAGCTGGGTCGGCAAACCGGTTCAGCTGACGCTGGCCGTGACTCTGCAACCGCAGCGGATAGAGGATGCGGTTGCCGTGGTCATTAAGCAGGAGCAGCCGTAATGAGCCACACCGATCCGATTATTCTGCAAACCCGCGCGGTGTCGATGCTGTTTCCCGGCACGCTGGCGCTGGACAACGTCGACTACCGCGTCTGGCGCGGCAAGGTCAACGTCATTATCGGCGAGAACGGCGCGGGTAAATCCACGCTGATGAAAATCCTCGCCGGGGTGCAGCAGCCGACCAGCGGTGAAATCTGGCTCAACGGCAAGCAGGTGCAGCTCAGCAGCACTCGGGCGGCATCGAAGCTGGGGATTGGCATGGTGCATCAGGAGCTGAACCTGTTTGAAAACCTGTCGGTGGCGGAAAATATTTTCCTTGGCCGCGAGCTGCAAAAAGGCGTGCAGCCGATCGATGAGAAAGCGCAGGAAGCGCGCACCGCCGAGCTGATGCAGCGGCTCGATCAGGCGATTTCGCCACGCGAGCTGGTCGCTAATCTGAAAGTGGGGCAGCAGCAGCTGGTGGAGATCGCCAAGGCGCTGGCGGAAAACACCGACATTCTGATCCTCGACGAGCCGACCTCGGCGCTGAGTAAAACCGAGGTTGAGATCCTGTTCCGGGTGATCCGCGAACTCACCCGTCAGGGGGTGTCGATTATCTATATCTCGCACCGCCTGGAAGAGCTGATGGCGATTGGTGACACCATCACCATCCTGCGCGACGGCCGCTTTCAGGCGGAAGCGCAGGTTAGCGAGATTGACGTGCCGTGGATCGTCCGTGAAATGCTCGGTAGCGAGCCGGTCAGCAGCTTCCTGACCCCCGATCGCCAGTTCGGCGCGACGGTGCTGGAAGCGGAAAACATCACCTGCGTCGGCCCTGCCGGTAACGCCGTGGTTAACGACGTCTCATTCAGCGTTCGCGCCGGGGAAATCGTCGGTATTTATGGCCTGATGGGCGCGGGGCGCACCGAGCTGTTCGAATGCCTGCTTGGCACCCAGCCTTCGTATCTCGGCAAGCTGTGGCTGGACAGCAAACCGGTGCCGCAGCGACTGTCGACCGCCGACCGCATCCGTATGGGCATGAGTCTGGTGCCGGAAGACCGCAAGCGCACCGGCATTTTCCCCATCTCATCGGTAGCCAGCAACCTGACGATTGCCAGCCTGTGGCAGCGTCTGGAGCACCGTTTTTCCATCTCTCACAAACAGGAGATGGCGGTGGTCAGCAGCACGGTCAGCAATCTGTCGATCAAAATCTCCTCGCCGGAGGTGGCGATCAACGCGCTGAGCGGCGGCAACCAGCAGAAGGTGGTGATTGGCCGCTCGCTGCTGACCAACCCGCGCCTGCTGCTGCTGGATGAACCCAGCCGGGGCATTGATATCGGGGCGAAGGCCGACGTGTTCCGCATGATGGTCAAGCTGTCAGAGCAGGGGATCGCGGTGCTGTTTTCCACCTCGGATCTGAAAGAAATTATGGCGGTCTCTGACCGTATTCTGGTGATGTCCGGCGGCAAGCTGACCGCCGATATTCCACGCGCGGCGGCAGAAGAGTCCGCGCTGGTGAAAGCAAGTGCACAGGGGTTTTAACATGACACAACTTTCCGGGAAAGCGCAGTCGGCGCCTGCGATGAAAGCGTTTAACTCGCGGGAGGGAGTGATCCTGCTGCTGTTAAAAATGCGCACCTTTATTGCCCTGATTTTAATCGTTGGATTCTTCGCCATCACCGTGCCGGACTTCCTCGCCGTCGGCAGCATGGTGATCATGATTAAACATATCGCCATCAACGCCTTCCTGGCGCTGGGTATTACCTTCGTGATTATTACCGCCGGGATTGACCTGTCGATCGGCGCCACGCTGGGGCTGTGCGGGATGATTGCGGGCTGGCTGATCACCAAGGGCATCGTGCTGCCCGCCTTCGGCATCGCGATTTTCCCCAGCGTCTGGGTGGTGGTGCCGCTGGTGCTGCTGATCGGCGGGCTTATCGGTGCGGCCAACGGCTGGATCATCACCCGCTATAACGTCGCGCCGTTTATCTGCACGCTGGGCACTATGTATATCCTGCGCGGGGCGGCAATGCTCACCTCGGGAGGCGAAACATTCCCCGGGCTACAGGGCAATCCGCAGCTCGGCAATACCGGCTTTGACAAGATCGGCTCCGGCTACTTCCTCGGCCTGCCGTGGGCAATCTGGATGATGATTGTGCTGGCACTGGTCATCGCGTACGTCGCTCGCCGCCTGCCGTTTGGCCGCCAGGTCTATGCGATTGGCGATAACGAGCGCGCCGCCGAACTGTCAGGTGTGCGGGTAAAGCGGGTGAAGATCTTTGTTTACGCCATCTCCGGCCTCTGTGCGGCAATTGCGGGCATCGTGGTGTCCTCGCAGCTGGTGGCCGCCCACCCGGCAAACGGCACCGCCTTTGAGATGAACGCCATTGCCGCCGTGGTACTGGGTGGCACCTCGCTGGCCGGCGGGCGCGGCACCATCCTCGGCACGCTGATCGGCGCGTTTGTTATCGGCTTCCTCGCTGACGGCCTGATTATGATGGGCGTCAGCGAATTCTGGCAGATGGTGATTAAGGGCATCGTAATCATCATTGCGGTGATTATCGACCAGATGCAGAGCCGCATGCAGCAAAAGGCGGCGGTAGTGGCGCAGAAGGCGCTGCTGGTTGAAGCCGAAGCCACGCGAACGGCCTGACGTGTACCGTCCGTAAGATAAATTAACAACCTTGCAGCCCCGGCTGCGTGATATTCAGCATGGAGAAGACCCATTATGACAACCTACAACTACCCAAAATTTGGCGCTGGTCTCTGGCACTTTGCTAATTACGTTGACCGTTACGCGGTAGACGGCTACGGCCCGGCGTTGAGTACTCTTGAGCAGATCAAAGCGGCGAAAGAGGTCGGCGATCTTTCCTATGTTGACGTGCCGTATCCGTTCTCGCCGGGTGTAACCCTCAGCCAGGTGAAAGAGGCGCTGGCCGATGCCGGACTCAAAGCGATCGGCATCACCCCGGAGATCTACCTGCGAAAATGGTCGCGCGGGGCCTTTACCAACCCGGACCCGGTGGCGCGTGCAGAAGCGCTGAAGCTGATGAACGAAGCGGCGGACGTGGTGCGTGAGCTGGGTGCCAGCTACGTCAAAGTCTGGCCGGGCCAGGACGGCTGGGACTACCCGTTCCAGGTGGATCACAAGCAGCTGTGGAAGCTGGCGGTAGACGGCATGCGCGAACTGGCGTCGGCCAACCCGGACGTGAAATTTGCCATTGAATACAAGCCGCGCGAGCCGCGCGTGAAAATGACCTGGGATTCGGCGGCGCGCACCCTGCTGGGCATTGAGGATATCGGTCTGGATAACGTTGGTATCCTGCTGGACTTCGGCCACGCGCTGTTCGGCGGCGAGTCCCCGGCGGATTCCGCTCAGCTGATTATCGATCGCGGTCGTCTGTTTGGTATGGACGTTAACGACAACCTGCGCGGCTGGGACGATGATCTGGTGGTGGGTACCGTGCATATGACGGAGATTTTCGAGTTCTTCTATGTACTGAAGATCAACAACTGGGACGGTGTCTGGCAGCTGGATCAGTTCCCGTTCCGTGAAGATAACGTTGAGGCCGCGCGTCTGTCGATTCGTTTCCTCAAGCACATTTACCGCGCGCTGGATAAACTGGATATTCCTGCACTACAGGAAGCGCAGTCGCGCCAGGATGCGATGCAGGCCCAGCGCATTATCCAGAACGCACTGCTGTCATCGATCGAAGAGTAATCACCGCTTCAGAAATCCGTCGGGCAACCGGCGGATTCTCACATTCCTCCTCCGTCAAAGTGTTAAATCCCCGTAAAAATCAGGGTTTGCTATCGAAAATCTTAATAAAAATACAAATGAAAATCATTACCATCTGTTTCAGTTTTTATATATTCTAAACACACTTCGTTGACGTTGCTGCGCGCGGATCGCGATTTGGCCGATGCATAAAGCCCCGGCTGGATAAACGTTAACGTGTTAACTCTTTGGCCGCGCTAGCGTTTAGCGGCTATCCCTGCTGGGAAACACAGCACTGCAGCAAAGATCGCTGTTATCCAGAGTGTTACTGCGAGGTTTGGTTGATGTGGAACCTGAAAAGCCTGTTTAATAAGCATGCTCAGGAGATTCAACGCTTTTTGCAGAAGCGCGGGCATGGTCCCGACGTGGCTGCGGATTTAACCCAGGATGTGTTTCTGCGGATTTTAGGCTCCGCAGCGCCAAAACGGGATGATAATCCGCGTGCCTATCTGCATATGGTGGCGCGTAGTCTTTCGGTGGATCTCTATCGCCGTGAGAAAATCGCCTCGATCGACTATCTGTCGGAAGAGGCCTACTGCGAGCTGCCGGATGAATCGCCCGATCCGGAAAGGGTGACCTCCGATCGTCAGCAGCTGGCGGTGCTTGACCGTGGTCTGACGGCGCTGCCGGAGCAGACCCGGCGTGCCTTTGAGCTCTATCGCTTAGGGGAGTTGACCATTGCTGAAGTGGCACAGGAACTGGATTTATCGGTGTCCCATACCTGGACGCTGATCCGCCGTGCCTACCAGCATTTACGCACCACGCTGGATGATGATGCGAAGCACTGATGACTTTGCACAGCGACAGCGCGTGTCATTCCCTATAATCTGAATTACCTTTTATTCCCGTTGCCGCAAAGCCGCCGGAATTTGCCAATAATGACTGAGAAAATGTCGCAACACGAAAAGCTGTTTGAAGAAGCCTTCGACCTGATTATTCGCCTGCACGGTGATCCGGGGAATCCGGCCGCGCGCGAACTGGCCGAACGCTGGCGCGCGCGCGGCAAAGAGCATGAGGCGGTGTGGGCCGAAGCCGTTCATCTGCACGGCATGACCGGCAGGGTGGTTCAGGCCCGCAGCCAGACCGTTGCGCAGCCGGTGGGTATTTCTCGTCGGCGCTTTGTGCTGGGCGGTTCCGTTGCCGTGGCGGCAGCCGCTATCGGCCTGGCGCTGGCACCCGGCGTTCTGTTGCAGATGAAAGCCAGTCATTTAACCTCGACCGGCGAAATCCAGCAAATTCCGCTGGAGGACGGTTCAGAAATTATTCTTGGCCCCAACAGCGCCATTGCTTCCCGCTTCACCGCCGATGAACGCCGCATTGAACTCCTGAACGGAATGGCCTGGCTTAACGTTGCCGACGACGCCCGTCGGCCGTTTAACGCGGTGGTGGAAGGCATGCAGGTAGTGACGCAGAAAGGGGCTTTTGACCTCAGCCGCGATGCCGACCTGCTGACCGTTGCCGTTGAACAGGGCGCGGTGGACGTCGCCACTCCTGGCCTGTCGCTGTCGCTAAACGAATCGGTCACCGCCGGCAGCTGGCTGTCGCTGGATCGCAATGGCGGTCTGGTGGAACGCGGCACCCGCAATCCGCAGCAGTTTGCCTCCTGGCGCAGCGGCATGCTGGTGGCGGAAAGTGAAACGGTGGCCGCCGTGGTAGCGCGCATTTCCCGCTGGGTGCCGGGTAAAGTGCTGATTGCCAGCCGCGAGCTGGGCGAACAGCGTATCAGCGGCGTGTATAACCTCGCCAATCCGCAGCGTGCGCTGGCGGCGGTGATCCAACCCTACGCCGGAAAAGTGCGCGAAATCACCCCCTGGTTGACCATTATTTCCGCAGTCTGAAAAAAAATTTAAAATTTCTCAGAAAAATCTCAACTCTCGTTCGTTTTATTAAGTAAGAACTGGCTCGGATACGAATCCGCAAAGCCAGCGTACTGATTAATAACACCTGCGGAGTTAAAATGAAGTCTGTGAAGTGCAAACGCGCGGAATCGCGCAACGGCAAAAAGTGGCTGGTGGCAGCCGTGTTCCGTACCAGCGCAATTTCTCTGGCGCTGATGTCGATGCAGCAAAGTGCGTTTGCGCAAACTTCGCCGGTCTCCTTCAATATTCCGGCTGGCTCCCTTTCCGGCGCTATCGCCGAGTTTGGCCGCCAGTCCGGCGTGCAGGTCAGCTATCCACCGGAATTCGCCGCAGGCAAACAGTCGGCGGGCGTCAAGGGTGCCGTCTCGTCGGAAGCGGCGCTGGGCCGCATTTTACAAGGCTCCGGGCTTTCATATCAGTTTGTGAACAGCGACAGCGTAACCCTGGTTAACGGCGGTGCGGCGGCCAACACGTCTGCGTCTGCATCAGCGGCGGACGACTCGCTGCTGCTGGGCACCATCACCGTCACCAGCCGCGCGGGCAGCGATCCGGCCGATGCGCCCTGGCAGGGGGCCAGCTCTCGCGCCCACCTCTCCGCCGAGCAGGTTGAGCGTTTTAGCGGCACATCTGTTGGTGATTTTTTATCGGGTATCCCGGGCGTACTGAACGGTGACGGCCGCAACTCCGGCGCGGTGGACGTGAACATTCGCGGCCTGCAGGGGCAGGGGCGTGTACCGGTGCTGGTTGACGGCGCCAGCCAGGAAACCACCGTCTATCAGGGCTATAACGGCTCCACGGCGCGCACCTATATCGACCCGGACTTTATCGGCTCGGTTGATATTGAAAAAGGGGCCAGCATGGGGGCCGATTCTACCGGCGCGGTCGGCGGAATTGTGCGAATGAGTACCATCGGCGTGAAGGATATCCTGCTGCCGGGCCACGATTTTGGCGTGCGTCTCAAAGGTAACTTTAACACCAACAGCCGCAGCGCGCCGTCGCCGGGCACCACCGGCGGCCTGAGCAACCTCGGCACCTATTACAGCTGGGATGAGTTCCCGAGCGGTTTTGGTGATTCATCCGGGACAAATCGCCCGTCGGTGCTGAAGCCGACCGGCGGTTCCGGCAGCATCGCCATCGCTGGCACCACCGATGCGGTGGATGTGCTGGCCGCCTATGCCCAGCGTTATAACGGCAACTACTTCGCCGGTAAACGCGGTGGAGACGATGCTCACGCGGTGATTTCAGGCCCAACCGGGCCATTCGGTGAGGTTAACGTCACCGACGGTAATCCACTGACGGCATACCGTGCGGGCGAGGAGGTATTAAACACCTCGCGCGATACGGAGTCATGGCTGCTGAAAGGCACTTTCCGTTTCCAGGACAACCAGAAGTTTGAGCTGGGCTACTCACGCTATATGACCCGCTACGGCAATATTCTCGGTTCGCAGCTGATGAGCTACTTCAATTCGCAACCCTATCAGGGATTGCTGAGTACCATCGATCTGGCAACATGGACCGGTCGCTACAGCTGGAAACCGGAAGACAGCAACCTGATTGATGTGAAGGTCGATACCTTCTACTCCGACGTAGACAACCGCGTTAACTCTGTATTCAACAGCTCCGGCACGCTGTATCCGCAATACTTCTGGCTGGCGTCGAATCGCTGGGGCGGCAACGCGTCGAACACCTCACGTTTCTATAGCGATATTGCCGATGTGACCTGGCAGTATGGCGGTTCATTTACCCGTGAAAACGTGGGATTGCCTGACGGCGTGGATGAAGCGACCATGTCCGGATCGCGTTTTGGCTGGCGCAAAGAGTACAGCGGATTCAGCACTCTTGAAGTGAAGCCGCTCGACTGGGTGACCCTGAGCGGAAACCTGCGCTATTCCACCTTTGAAAGCTTTGACCGCAGCCCGACGCTTGAATCGCCATTTACACGCAAAGATCACGGCTGGTCACCGATCTTCAGTCTGATGGTGGAGCCTCTGGATGGCTTCCAGGCTTATGGTAAGTACGGCAGCGTTCTGCGTTCGCCAAGCATCTTTGAATCGATCACCGGTCCGTCATTCTCGGTACCCACTGCGGATAATCCGGTGGCGCCTGAACGCAACAAGAGCCTTGAGTTCGGTGTTAACTATCTGATGGATGGCGTGTTCCTGCCGGATGATAAGCTGCGTTTCCACGGGGCCTGGTTCAGTAACCACATCGACAACTACATCACGCGCGGAAATATCAAACGCTATACGGCCAGTGGACGGGAAAACTACCAGCTGGGCCGCATGAATCTGGACTATGCAGAAATGCGTGGCATTGAGCTGTCCGCACAGTATGACAGCGGGCGGGTGTTCGGCAGCGTGGCGTGGAATCACTACACCGACATTATGTTCTGCGCCAAAGACGGCGTAATACATCCAGCCGCCAGCCGCTGTGCGCCGGGTGGCCTCTACAACAGCTTTGCGCAGCAGCAGGTCCCGCCAAAAGATACCGTGACGGTAAACCTGGGATCGCGCTTCCTGGACAGCGATCTGACTGTAGGAACACGTATTAGCTACATCGGCAGCCGTTTTGTTGAGGGGCTGGGTGCGGACGAAGGGCTCGGGCAGGTTTCAGGTATGTACTCCATCGCGCCGTCGGACTGGAAGCCTTACACCCTGGTCGATCTCTACGCCAGTTACAAACTAAACCAGAACGCCACCTTCGATCTGTCGGTGGATAACCTGACCGACCGTTACTACGTCGATGCGCTGAACACCATTCCGATCCCTGCGCCAGGCCGTACCGTGCGCGGTGGCGTGACGCTGAAATTCTGATGTTAAACAAATGCCGCCTGCCGCAGAGCAGGCGCATTGGAGAAAATCAATGAGCGATGTGAGTACCCAAACCGAAAACCTGACCCGCGCGCAGCGGCTGAAGGCGGCCACTACCAGCAGCCATGACAGCCTGGATCAGCGCATTATGGCGGGCGATCCGTTTGCCAGCCGCGAACGTTACGGTCTGTTTGTGAAGGTGCAGTACCAGTTTCATCGTGAAATCGATGCGCTGTATGAATCTGTGCTGTTGGAGCCGCTGCTGCCTGATTTAGCCGGGCGACGTCGCTTCCCGCTGATTGGCCAGGATCTGGCCGACCTTGGGCAGGAACTGCCGCAGCCGGAAAGCGCAACGGCATTCAGTACGGCGGAAATCCCGGATATTGCCAGTGCGCTGGGCTGGCTGTACGTGGCGGAAGGCTCCAATATCGGCGCCGGTTTCCTGATCAAACAGGCGGAGAAGCTGGGGCTGTCCGGCGAGTTTGGTGCGCGCCATCTTGCCGGTGCGCCGGAAGGACGAGGCCGCCACTGGCGTACCTTTACCGCCGCGCTGGACCAGCTGCCGCTGGACGAAGCCGGGGAAGCGCGCGCAATTGCCGGTGCGCAGCAGGCCTTTGCCCGCGTGCGTGAGCTGGTTGAGCACTATTATGCGCGTTAGGCCATAGAACCACTCAGGCAGTGAACAGTCGTCCAGGCCGTTGAAGTGGTCAGTTAGCTGTTTTACTGGTGGAAGGGATGCCTGCCAGCTGTCAGTCGTTTTACCCGAACACAGGGTGTGTGAGGGAGTAAAAGCAGTACCCGAAGTAAGTAGTACGAGTAAGTAGTAAATCCTCCCGACGTCAGGGAGGATTGTACCTATAAGTAGTAATGATAATCATTTGTGTTTTCATTCAATGTATTTCCACTTTTAACCTATGCTTTTCAGGAAAAATGAAATGAATCAGATTATGAAGAAATCAGTACTCGCTCTTGCTCTGTTCGGCGCAGCCGGTGTTGCTCAGGCTGCAGTGTTAAGCAACCAGAGCTACACCGAAGCGGGAGGTATTCGCGCGGGAGCGACGACCGGAACGACGCCGGTGGCCGGAGCAGGTGTTGATGGTCAATTGTACGGTGCCAAAGCGACGTTCTCCCACTTTGCCAATCCCAGCTACCTGTCGGGTGGTGCCTATAAGTTCAGCGGTCGCCAGCTGGTTGCTGATGGTCTTGCCCCAGGACCTGCAGGTCCTGGTCCCGATCACTCTAAGCTGGGCGTCTGGTCCTTCGCGAAAGTCGGTACTCAGGACGTGTGGTTCGGCGAGTGGGATGGCGAATCTACAACCGGTGCTATCGGTACCAAAACTGCCGGCACCCATACCGTTTTCTACGCGGGTGAGAACGGTAACGTAGCCACTACGCTGCCAACCGCTGCGCCGGTCAGCTACTCCATTAAGTCGATCAATCAGTTCAACGGCACGCTGCCAACCAGTACGCTGACCGCCAACTTCAATACCAAAGTGGCCAGCTCTTCCGGTGACATCAACTTCACCGGCGGCACCATCAGCACCGTCGGTACTGACGTGCGTCTGGCAGCAACCAGCGTTGGCGTGCTGAGTGCTTCCGGCACCGGCGGTACGCTGGACGGTAAATTCTTCGGCACCGGCGCCAGCGCAGTGGCCGGTATCGTTAAGTTTGCCGATCGCAACAAAGATACCGCATTCGGCGGTACTAAGAACTAATCCGGTGGCGAATCTCACCACCTTACGTGCAGGGATCAACCCCTCAGCGGGAACGACGCTGAGGGTCTGATTCACTGCCTTCCCGGGAGCAAAGGCCGCTGGTCTTTGCTCTTTTTTGCGTCCGCTCTGCCCGTTCCGAGCGGCACCGTTTGCCTTAGGGATCATGATCTATGCCGACCGTTCAGTTGCCCGTTGCCCGCTACTTTACACCGCGCCGCGCCGCACTCAGCCTGCTTGCGCTGCTGATGGCCTCCGTTACCGTCACGGCGGTGGCGCAGGAGCGTGAAGATACGCGGCGCATGCTTGAAATGAGCATTGAGCGCCAGGGGGCCGAACGCGAGCGCGAAATATTGAAAGACGAAACGACGACCGGCCAGCGGCCCACGCTGACCATTGACGGCCAGACCTACCAGGTGGAGCACACCGCCAGCGCGCTGGGGCAGGCGCTCTATCTTTCACTCCAGTATCAGCAGTGGCAGGCGGCCAACCGTTTCCTGCAGGAGTACCTGACTCTGCCGGATCGCGACCCGCTGCTGGAACACTATGCCCGAGGGATGTTGGCGCGGGTGATGGGCGATAACGACACCGCGATTACCGAATTCCGCAAGCTACTGGCACAGCAGCCGGACTTTATTCTCGGCAGGCTGGAGCTGGCAAGAACGCTGTTTGACGATGCGCAGGAGCGTGAAGCGAAAGAAGCCTTTGCCGATGCGCTGGCGATTATCGACGCCCGCGATCCGCAAACCGCCGGGGTGCGCAAAACCATCGGTGCCTACCAGCAGGCGCTGGAAAAACGCGGCGACTGGAGCGGCTCGTTCTCCTTCGGCCCCAGCTGGAGCGACAACGTCAACCGCACCTCGGCCAGCCGCACCTGTCTGATTAGCGACAGCACCGGTTTCTGCTACTACGAGCGCGCGCTGCCGGAGGCGTTAAAAGCCACCGGCACCGATTTTGACTTCAGCGTTCAACGCCGACTGGCGATAAAAGGGCATCACGGCGTGTATCTGCGCTCGCTGCTGTACGGCACGCAGTATCGCAATCACGGTGAATTTAACGAAACCACCGTGACGATACAGGGCGGCTACAGCTATCGCGATGCGCGCCAGCAGCTGATGCTGGCCCCGTCGTTTGAATATTACGAGTGGGGCAACGATGCGATGTACGGCGCGCCCGGCGTGCACGGCGAGTGGAGCTATATGCTGTCGTCCGTCTCGCTGGTGAAGCTGGAGGCGGATTATAAGGATATGCAGTATCGCCGCGCCGATTACGCCCGCAACTTTGACGGGGCGCAGCAGTCGCTGTACGGCACCTGGTTCCGCGAGCTGACGCCGGGCTGGACGGTGTTTGGCGGGTTGGATTTCGTCAACAGCCACGCCGAAGACCCGACGGCGGAATATCAGCAGAAGGGCGTGCGGCTGGGGGCCTCGCTGCGCTTTGATGCCGGGTTTGACGGCACGCTTTCCGCCTCGTACCGCCAGCGTGACTATGAGCTGTACAACCCGCTGATTGAAGTGCGTCGGCGCGACCAGGAGCAGAACTATACCCTGGTTCTGCGTGCGCCGCGCTGGGAGCTGGCCGGATTTGTTCCCAGCCTGACGCTGCGCCACAACCGGGTGAAAAGTAACGCCGACTGGATCTACTCCTACAACCGCAACGACGCCAGCCTCAAACTGGAGTACAGCTTCTGATCGGGGAAGCCTCTCAGATCGCAATCGCCTTGCCAGCGTGCAGATAACGCTGGCCCGGTGGCGAATCTTAAGCTGAGGTCCGTGCAGGCGTGATTCGGGCTTTCAGTCAGGCCTTCCCGACTCGGCGCGGCGTCTCGCGGCGGAAGCCCAGACCGATCATCCAGCCGAAAACGTAAGGCAGGAAGCGGTAGCGCTTCACGATGCGCGGCAGCGGGCTGGTCTGGCCCGGCTCGCGTTTTTTGCCGCTCATCTTAATCTGAATAAACTGGGTGGCGCAGGTCGGGAACTGGCGGCGGCGCTGCACCTTATTCAGCTGGTGCAGGCTGACCTCGCCATTGAGCAGCGGGCGGGTGAGCAGGTTGGCGGTGGCTACCGCGTCCTGGATCGCCAGATTCACCCCCACGCCGCCAATCGGCGACATCGCGTGCGCGGCGTCGCCGATGCATAGCAGACCCTCCTTCGCCCAGCTGTCGAGCCGATCAATACGGATCTCCAGCAGCCGCAGCTTGCTCCAGCGATCCAGCTCCGCCAGCCTGTCGGCGGGGAAGGGGGAAACCGTGGCGACCTGCTGCTTAAAGGCATCAATACCGGCGGCCTCCAGCTCGCCAAACTGGCCCTTGGTAATGGAATAGCCGCACTGCCAGAAGCTGCCGCGATCGATCATAATAAAATTCTGCTTCGGCCCCTTATGGCCCATCCCCCACTGCGGGTCCTCTTCGCGCTTATCCAGGCGGAACCAGACCACGTCGCGCGGTGCGCCGAACGATTTTCCGCTCAGCTGCGCTTTTTCCCGCACCTTTGAGTGGCGGCCGTCGCAGCCGACCACCAGCCGGGCACGAACCTCACGCGTCTGGCCGTTGGCAATCGCGCGCACGCCGCATACCCGGCCATCGGCAGTAATCAGATCGTCAAAGGCACAGGATTGCAGAAGGGTAAAACCGGGAAGGGCGCTGGCGCGCTCGGCGAGAAAATTCAGGAAGTCCCACTGCGGCATAAAGGCGATAAATTTGCACTTCACCGGCAGGCGGGTGAAGTTAGCCAGCGTCACCTCTTCGCCGCCGACCTCTGCCTGTAGCTTTTCGGCGCGCTGGTGGGGCAGCTTCAGCAGATCCTCAAGCAGCCCGAGGTGATGCATGATCTGTAGCGTTGAGGGGTGAATGGTGTCGCCGCGAAAATCGCGTAAAAAGTCGGCGTACTTTTCCAGAACCACAACCTGCACGCCTGCCCGTGCCAGTAAATAGCCGAGCATCAAACCGGCAGGACCACCGCCGACGATGCAACAGTCGGCGGTGAGCGTTTCCGCTGTCCGATCCATACAATCCACCTCTGCAATGCGATAAGTGAATTATATGATAATGCTTATCATTATCTATATCGAGTCATGATTTGCCTGCGGGTGCGGATTATTTAATTTCCACCGCGTAGTCTGCCACCGGGGTGATTTTCTTAATCAGCTTATTATCAAACAGGAACTGCTCGTAGGCCTGGTAGCGGGCGGTATCCAGATGCGCCGGATCGCTGGCGAACAGCGGCAGTGATTTCTGCCACGCCTGGCGGTTCAGCTCGGTGTTCAGCTCCGGGTGGCTGCTGGCAAAGGCCTTCCAGGTTTCCTGCGGGTGTGCCTGAAGATAGTCGTTACCCTTCTTCAGCGCGGCGAGGAATTTGGCAATTTTCGGCTTATTGACGTCATCGCGGTTAGCGACAATCACCAGCTCGTCATACGCCGGAACGCCGTAATCTTCCACCTTAAACACCTTAGGATCTTTGCCCTGGATTTGCAGCTCCAGCGCCTCGATATTGCGATAGCCGCCGATCACCGCATCCACCTGGCCCGCCAGCAGCGCACCGGTCAGCTGGAAATTGACGTTAACCGGGGTGATATCGGCAGAGGAAATCCCCTCATGCTTGAGCATGGTGCCCAGCGTCGCCTCTTCAATGCCGGTCACCGAGAAGCCGACTTTTTTGCCTTTCAGATCCGCCGGGGATTTAATGTTTTTATCCAGCGTCATCACCGTGTTCAGGGGCGTATTCACCAGCGTGCCGATGCGCACCAGCGGTAATCCCTGGTCGGCGAAGAAGTGCAGCTGCGGCTGATAGGTGATAGCCAGATCGGCTTTCTTTGCGGCCACCAGGCGCGGCGGCAGGGAAGGATCGGACGGCGGCACGATCTTCACGTCCAGCCCTTCGGCTTTAAACGCGCCAATCTGCTCGGCAACGATAATCGGCGCGTGGTCCGGGTTAACGTACCAGTCCAGCATTAGCGTGACGTTTTCCGCCGCGGCGGCGTGGCCCGCGATGGCCGTTCCCAGCAGCAGGGCGCAGAGGTTCTTTTTCATTGCTGTTATTCCTTGTTATGTCGTTTGCAGGTGGTTATTCCGCCGTCCAGTTAATCAGGCGGCGCAGCAGGCTATCGACGGCAACCCAGAGCAGCACCGTCATCAGAATCAAAATAAACAGCGCGGCGAACAGCTGGTCGGTCTGCATCCGCGCATTAGCGTTGAGCATCAGATAGCCCAGCCCTTCGGCCGAGCCGACCCATTCGCCGATAATCGCCCCGATGGGGGCCACGGCGGCCGCCATGCGCAGCCCGGTGCCGAAGGCGGGCAGCGCCGCCATCAGCCGCACGTGGCGCAGCAGCGCCCAGGGGGAAGCCCCCATCGTGCGGGCCAGATCGAGGTAGTCGTTATTCACCCGGCGCAGACCATCAAAGAATGCCGAAGTGACGGGGAAGAAGATCACCAGAACCGCCATCGCCACTTTGGCGCTCATGCCAAAGCCGAACCACAGCACCAGCAGCGGGGCGAGGGCAAACACCGGGATCGCCTGGCTGGTCAGCACCAGCGGCATCAGCCAGCGCTGAAGGCGCGGTGAATACACCATGCTCAGCGCCAGCAGTGCGCCGAGCAGCACCCCGAGCAGCAGGCCGCTGACCACCTCTGATGCTGTTACCAGCGAGTGGTAGGCCAGGAATCCGCGACCCTCCCACAGTGCCTGCGCTACGGCGGCGGGCGTCGGCAGCAGAAACGCCGGAATATTGCTCAGTGTAGCCAGCCACCACAGCAGCACCAGACCGATAAACACCGTCAGCCCGCGGCCCCATTTAGCCAGACGACTATCCTGTTGATGGCTCATTCTGCGGCCCTCACCAGCTGTTGCAGCAGCTCGGCCTGACTCTTCAGCAGGTCGGCATCATCCGGCGCGCGCGGCGGCAGGCCACCGATATGATGACTGTCATCAATACCGGCCGGATGCGGAGACAGCACCAGCAGCCGGTGGCTGAGGCGGCAGGCCTCCATCGGATCGTGGGTGATCAACAGCACGGTATGGTCGGCCAGCAGCTCGGCCGCCAGGGTCTGGATGGTGGCGCGGGTGATGGCATCCAGCGCCGAGAACGGCTCATCCATTAAAACAATCGGCTGGCGCTCGTACAGCGTACGGGCGATCGCCGCGCGCTGGCGCATCCCGCCGGAGAGTGCGGCAGGGCGGGCGTCGCCGTGGCCGCTCAGCCCGACCTGTTCCAGCAGATGGTCCGCCCAGGCGCGGTCGGCTTTTTCCCCGCGCAGGCGAGGGCCGAGAGTGATGTTTTCCCGCACCGTCAGCCACGGATAGAGCAGGTCCCGCTGGCCCATATAGGCAATGCGCCCCGGCACCGGCAGGCCGTCGCTGGCGGTGACCGAACCTGACGTTGCCTTAGCCAGCCCGGCGATAATCTTCAGCAGGCTGGTTTTCCCCGCGCCGCTGGCGCCGAGCATAGCGACGAAGGTGCCGCCCTCAATGCGGAAGTTCAGCCGCTCAAAGATAACCCGGTCGCCGAAGCGCAGGGTCAGATCGCGGATGTTGATGCCGGGGCGGGAAATCACGCCGTTCACCACGCATTAACCGGGTTTTCGACGGCGTTCAGCCCCATCTGCCAGAAGGCACCTTCCAGGCGGGTTGCGGTCGTGAAGATTTCACTCAGCCGATCGAAACGGGCGTCGGCACCGCGCTGCTGGCCCACGCGGTCGAGCAGCTCAATCGCCGCTTTCACGCCGTCCAGATAGCCCTGGTCGCTGTAGTTCTGCATCCACGAAGCGTAAGGATTGCCCTCCATCACCGTGGCCGGATCGGCCAGCAGGCGCAGGCCAACTTCCGCATAGCCCGCCACGCAGGGCAGCAGGGCGGCCAGCAGTTCCAGCGCATCGCCCGAGTGGCCGATATCCAGTACGTAGCGGGTGTAGTTGATGGTTTCAGTGGCTTCCGGCTCGCGTTCCATCTGCGTTTCGTTCAGACCCCATCCGGCGCAGTAGCCGACGTGCAGCGGAAGTTCGGCCACGATGTTATTTAGTGAACCGGCGGCGGCGCGGATTTCCGGCAGGGTGTGGAATTTGGTGACCAGCAGGGCGTAGGCGCGGGCGAAGTGGACGAGGAACAGATAGTCCTGGGTCAGGTAGCGGCGGAAGGCGGCTTCCGGCAGCGTTCCGGCACCGAGCTGTTGCAGGAACGGGTGGGCGACGTAGTGTTCCCAGTGCGGTCCGGCATTTTGACGGAGGCGACCAAACAGACCGAATTCGAACATTGAAGCAGGCATAAGATCTCCAAAATCGTGGTGGAGATCCGGGGTGCGGCGGCGGTGTGAAGAGGCAAATACCGATCTGTGTTTGCCAACCCGTCCCTTCGCTGGCATGACCCAGATCAGGTTCAAAGGGTTCGGCATTGCTGCCATCTCAGCCCGTTACAGGACACCCCTCGGAGGCGGTTGTTATACGATATTTATTTTTTGATTACAATCGATTGATTGGGGCCGTGTTCCAGCAGGCTGGTTGCTCCCCCGGTCGGGCGGTCCTCGCGCCGCTGCGCGGTGCCTTCATTGCGGTCGTCAGCGTGTCGGACCGTCAGAGACGGGCTTTCACTGATAGCCCTGCGCTCCAGCAGACTGGTTGTTCCCCCGACCGGGCGGTCCTCGCGCCGCTGCGCGGTGCCTTCACTGCGGTCGTCAGCCTGTCGGACCGCCAGAGACGGACTTTCCTGATAGCACGGCGTATCAGCTGACTGGTTGCTCCCCCGCTCGGGCGGTCCTCACGCCGCTACGCGGTTCCCTCACTGCGGTCGTCAGCCTGTCGGACCGCCAGAGACGGGCCGTCCATGGCCCGGCTCTGACTTTCCCCCGCGTCCATGCGGGTGAATCCTGGCTTCCTCGCTCCGTTCAGCGCTGCGGATTGCCCGATCAGGGGAGCAACCAGTCTGCTTTTGGCTTGAGTGTTGTCTGAAAGACAGACCTGGCTTCCTCGCTTCGTTCAGCGCTGCGGATTGCCCGTCCGGGGGAGCAACCAGTCTGCTTTTGGCTTGGGTGTTGTCTGAAAGACAGATCTGATTTCTTCGCTCCTTTCAGTGCTGCGTATTACCAGACCGGGGGAGCAGCCAGTGTGCTTTTGACTTAAGTGCTGCCTGTGGGAAGTCCGTGTTGTCGTTTTTTAAACCTGGCTGCGGATGTTTCAAACGCTGGAGCTGGTGGTTTGCATTTGTGGGTGTTTTTTTCGGAGTTCTATTCAAATTGAATGTTTTTTTCGGAATGTCGTGCAATTTGGGGTGGTTAGTGATTTCTGGACGATTTACATAAACTCAGTGTTTGCTCTAACTGGCGGCTTTTAACAGCCCGCACAATGCAAGAAAAGAGGGGCGGCCTCGGTGGCTGGCGGGTAATCCGCAGCGCCGAGGTGCAGGCATTACGCCAGGAGAAGGCAGCAGGGACGCTGCCATCAGGCCGGGTTTGAACAGGGATGTTCAATCCTGGCCGGTCCGTCGGCGAAATGCCGGAACCGAGGGAACCGCCACGCGGCGCGAGGACCGGCCGCCTGCCACCGAGGCCACCCCTTTTTCACCAATCTCATCGCGATAAAGCGATAAAGCGATAAAAAAAGCCAAACTACCCACTACAGATTCGTTCATGGCGCGGCTCTTAATTTCCTCACATTGTGCGGATAACTCCCTGCTCCCAGGCTATTTAAAACGCTGCGAATTGATCGATCCCGGGAGCAGCCAGTCTGCTTTAGGTTTGGTGAGGGGCAGGGGGAAAACATGTCCTTCTTGCTTCGTTCTGAACTCATACTCGGCGGTATGACGTGCCTTAACAAAATTTAATGCTGCGGCTGTTTATCGCCGGGTGAAATCCGGCATCGATCCTTACCTGTTGCGGGTTGAGGTAGATACTCGCCCGTTCACGCCCCTGGGTGGATTATTAAGTTCTTTTCAGGTTTCTTGTTTTTACTTGTGGCCCTGAGCGGGCGGCGATCATACTGCGCGCAAATGCCCGATTTTGTAAGGAACCTCACCATGTCGCAGTCGCTTTATTCACGCTATGTTGCCGCCCGTGCGGACCACCCTCAGCTTTATGCTCGCGATCTTGCCGCGCTGCTGGAAACCAGCGAAGCACAGCTCGCCGCCGCGCGCGTGGGCCACGATGCCCGCCGTCTGGCTGATGACCCCAAAGCCCTGCTCGGCGCGCTGGCGTCGGTTGGTGAACTGAAAGCGATTACGCGTAACGACTGGGCGGTGCACGAGCAGGTGGGTCACTACGTCAATCAGCAGCTGGACGGGCACGCGGGGCTGATCCTCAATCCGGGCGGCATCGATTTACGCTTGTTCCTCAAGCAGTGGCACAGCGCCTTTGTGCTGGAAGAATCTTCCGCACGCGGCGTGCGCCATAGCCTGCAATTTTTCGATGCGCAGGGTGATGCCATCCACAAGGTGTACACCACCGAAAACAGCGATATGGCCGCCTGGCAGCAGCTGATTGTACAGTTTGCCCGCGGGGAGAACCCAGAGCTGGAGGTGGTTGCCGCCCAGAAGCAGGCGTTCGCCACGGAAGTGGACAGCGCGCGGCTGGAAGAAGAGTGGCGCGGCATGACCGACGTGCATCAGTTTTATATGATCCTGCACCGCCATCGTCTCTCCCGCCAGCAGGCGTTTAACAGCGTCAGCGACGATCTGGCCCGCCGGGTCGACAATCAGGCCGTTGAAGCGCTGCTTCACCGCGTGCAGCAGGACGGTAACCCGATCATGGTGTTTGTGGCGAACCGGGGTGCGGTGCAGATCTTTACCGGTCCGCTGGCGCGCGTTGAGCCGATGCGCGGCTGGCTGAATATTTTCAATCCAGAGTTCACCCTGCACCTGCGCGACAGTGAGATTGCCGAAAGCTGGATCACCCGTAAGCCGACGGTTGACGGCGTGGTGACCAGTCTGGAGCTGTACGCCGCCGACGGTACGCAGATCGCACAGCTGTACGGCGAGCGTAAAGAAGGTCAGCCGGAGCAGGCGCTGTGGCGCGAGCAGTTAGCCGAGTTGGAAGAGTCAGAGGTAACAGTCTGATTTGAGTGTGTGTGAAATAAGGTCTTTTTGAGACCATTTAGCTGCTATCGATGGACGATGGCGGCTTTTTTTTGCTTTGCATTTATCGCGATGGGCGCGGTGGAAATGGGGCGGCCTCGCTGGCTGGCGTCCGGTCCTGGCGCCGCGATGCGGTGCTCTCGGTCCGGCATTTTGCTGATGGACCGGCCCGAACGCATCAGCGACAAAATCCGCTACCGTGCATGCCAAGATGAAAATGTGAAGCGTGAGCCGCGTTATAGTCAGGCCCCAGCGCATTACCAAAGCTGGCACAGCCATTGCGCCAGAGTATATGCAGTGCGGCTGACTCGCTGGCAGGCTCTTGCCAGTTTTTAGCTACCCGCAGCCAGCGCCCGTTAGCCAGTTGAAAAGCGGTAATATCCCAGGCCTCTGCGGTGGCATGTTCGCTGCGCCGCCCCTGCTCACGATGATAAATATTGCGACAGGCAAAGCTGCCAACATGTTCAATACGCCGCAGCGGGCTTGCTACCTCCGACTGCTGCAATAATTGATGACTGCGTGTGACATACATCGTGCTGGCCACGGCCATGGGGCAACTCGCCAGAAAACTGCTGCTCAGTGACACCGGGCCAAATTTGCTGATGCGAATAGGTTGCGCGATAGTGCATTCTCCTTTGGGCAATGGCGCTTCACGAAAACTGACCAGTCCCTGCGCACTGGCGCGCTGCAATACCGCCAGACAGGCCTGCGGATTGCCTTTCAGCTGCTGCAATTTATAACGGGTTATCCAGCCCGGCGGGTCGGTCACATCCAGTGGAATAAAGGGGTTCCACTGCGCAGGAAGATGGGATTTTAACCAGGGCAGGCTCCACCAGGCCGCCAGCGCCAGAAGCGTTATCACGATAAGTACGCGCACAATAAGTTACCCGTCATGTTGCAAATATTTATAAGTGTAGCTCGGCTGTTCTTTTAGCCACCCGGCTTCCCGGCGCTAACCAGCAACGGAGCGATGAAGCCAGGATTTCCCACAGACAACTCCTGACTCAAAGCAGACTGGTTGGATCGGGCAATCCGCAGCGCTAACGAAGCGATGAAACCAGGATTCACCCGCATGGACGCGGGTGAAATTCAGATCCGGGTCATGTGAGAATGTGTTTTGGATAGTTTGGCGTTTTTATCGCGATGGGGGCGGTGGAAGAGGGGGCGGCCTCGGTGGCTGGCGGCTGGTCCTCGCGCCGCGATGCGGTTCCCTCGGTTCCGGCATTTCGCCGACGGACCGGCCAGGATTGAACATCCCTGTTCAAACCCGGCCTGATGGCAGCGTCCCTGCTGCCTTCTCCTGGCGTAATGCCTCCACCTCGGCGCTGCGGATTACCCGCCATCCACCGAGGCCGCCCCCTCTTTCTTGCATTGTGCGGGCTGTTAGAAGCAGACAGTCAGTGGAAACACTGAGTTTCTGTTAAACGATCAGAGAACCTTAATCATCCGTAATCGCACGGAACACCATTAAAAGTATTCAAACTGAAAATGATTCCGAAGAACTAAACCGGAGCCAAAAGGAAACAGCCAGCCCCAGTGTTCAAATCCTATGCCAGCGCGGCATAAAGCACGAAAGCCATTTTTCCTCAACAGACAACGCTTAAGCCAAAAGCAGACTGGTTGTTCCCCCGGGTGGGCAATCCACAGCGCTGAACGAAGCGAGGAAGCCAGGATTCACCCGCACGGACGCGGGGGAAAGTCAGAGCCGGGCCATGGACGGCCCGTCTCTGGCGGTCCTACAGGCTGACGACCGCAGTGAAGGCACCGCGCAGCGGCGCGAGGACCGCCCGACCCGAGGAGCAACCAGTCGGCTGATCCACAGGGCTATCAGTGAAGGCCCGATCGGGGGAGCAACCAGTCAGCTGAAACACAGAATTTCTATTGAGCAGCCCGACCGAGGGAACAACCAGTCAGCTAATCCCCCCGGCACGCTTCTTGCTTCATCACCTGCATCACCATGACCTGTCAGGCCCGCCTATGCCACTCTCCGCACTCAGCTTCGTCCTAGCATCAAAAAAAAGCGAAATCACCTGCCTGCAGCAGCTACTGGAAATGGGCAGACTGGTCGGCGCGGTCAGCCAGCTGATCCACGTCCTGCAACGCGAACGCGGCACGGCCAACATCTTTTTATGCTCCCACGGCGAACTCTGGGCAGAACAGCTCAGCGAACGGGCGCTACAGGTGCAGCTGGCGGAACGGGCGGTGGACGATCGACTACAAACGCTCGATCTCAGTGGGCAAAGCATGACGAATGCGCCACGCCTGTTCAGCCGCATTGCCGCCGTACTCCACAGCCTCAGCACCCTGCCGCTGCTGCGCCGCCAGATTCAGGCACAGGAGATCGGCCAGCCGGAAGCCATGCGCCAGTTTAACGACGTCATCCGTACCCATCTGGCACTGATATTCGAAGCGGCCGATATCTCCGGTGATCCGCCCATCTCGCGGGCGCTACTGGCGATGTTCAGCTTTATGCAGGGCAAAGAGCTGGCGGGGCAGGAGCGCGCGATGGGCGCAGCGGGATTCGCCGCACGGCGCTTCGACGAGGCGGCACAGCAGCAATTGCTGGATCTGATTGAAAGCCAGGAACGCTGTCTGCAAACCTTCAGCGAATTCGCCGACGCCCGCTGCCTGGCGCTGTGGCAGCAGCAGCTGAACGCCGACAGCAGCGAGTTTGAACGCCTTCGCCGTATTGCCTGCACCCGTGCAACACCGGCAGATAACGGCGGCGATACCGCGCTGCGCTGGTTTGAAGTCACCACGGCGCGAATCGACGGCATGAAAGGGGTGGAAGACCTGCTGGAAGAGGTGTTGATGACCTGCTGCCGTCAGCGGATCGATGACGCGCAGGCGTCGCTGGCGATGCAGCAGCAGGACATCGGTGAGATCCCTCCGCATGAACCGCACTATTCGGCACTGATCCCACCGCAGCTCAGCCGTTCGGTGCTGGAACTGGTTGAGCAGCAGTCCCGCCAGCTACAGGCGATGGATACCGAGCTGGCCGGGTTACGCGCCACGCTGGCCGAACGCAAGCTGGTGGAGCGGGCCAAAGGGCTGCTGATGCAGCATCACGGCATGACCGAACCGCAGGCGCATAAAATCCTGCGCGATATGGCGATGAACCAGAACCGTAAGCTGTCGGACGTCGCCGAAGCGATGCTCGCCATGTCGGCGGTGTTGGGTAAAAAGAGCAACTAATACTAAAGGAGTAGTTGCACTATTGGTGTGCCATTGCGCTGTGCAACGCGTGCCGCTGCGGTGCAGTGAAACCCCTGAAGTGAACAGATAATGAGCTAATCGACTGATTTTTCGATGAGCCATGAAGTTGGCATACAAGCTGCATTGTTATTAGCCATAACGACTAAGCCAACGGCGGTTTAGTCAGAGTTACGGATAAAGGCGTCCGTCAGCGTTCAGGAAACTGAGCGCTGACAGGACGCTTTTTTTTTGCTCATTTTTCAACATTACAGGAAGCCGCAATGACGCAAGACGACAAAAAAATGCCCGCGCAGTTCTCCCGCCGCCGCTTTATCGCCGGGAGTGCGGCGCTGGGCGGCAGCCTGCTGGTGCCGGGCCTGATGAACAGCGTCTGGGCGGCCGGTTCCGATGCGCCTGAAAAGAAAGCGATCCGCGTCGGCTTTATCCCATTGACCGACTGTTCCTCGGTGGTAATGGCGGCGGTGAAGAAGTTTGACGAGAAGTACGGCATCAAAATCATCCCCAGCAAGGAGTCGAGCTGGGCGTCGGTGCGCGACAAGCTGGTCTCCGGCGAGCTGGATGCCGCGCACGTGCTGTACGGGCTGGTCTACGGCCTGCAGCTGGGCGTCTCCGGCCCGCAGCACGATATGGCGATGCTGATGACGCTGAACAACAACGGCCAGGCGATCACCCTGTCGAATCAGCTGAAGCAGGCGGGCGTCAGCGATGCCGCCTCGCTGAAGAAGGTGGTCGATGCCAGCGCGAAAGGCACCTACACCTTTGCGCAAACGTTCCCGACCGGTACCCACGCCATGTGGCTCTATTACTGGCTGGCCAATGCCGGAATTCACCCGTTTAACGACGTACGCAACGTGGTGGTGCCGCCGCCGCAGATGGTGGTGAACATGAAAATCGGCAACATGAGCGGTTTTTGCGTGGGCGAACCGTGGAATCAGCGCGCCATTCAGGACGATATCGGCTTCACCGCCGTCACCACGCAGGAAATCTGGCCGGATCACCCGGAAAAAATTCTCGGCACCACCGCATCCTGGGTTGATGCCAATCCGAATGCCGCGCGTGCGCTGACCGCTGCGGTGCTGGACGCCTCGCGCTGGATTGACACCTCGGACACCAATCGCATTGAAACCGCCCAGACGGTGGCGGCTCGCGCGTACATCAATACCCCGGTGGAAACCATCCAGGGGCGGATACTTGGCGACTATCAGAACGGGCTGGGCAAAACGTGGCAGGACACCCACGCCATGCGCTTCTTCAACGACGGCGCGGTCAACTACCCGTACCTCTCCGACGGCATATGGTTCCTCACTCAGCACAGGCGCTGGGGGCTGCTGGACCATGATCCGGACTATCTGGCGGTGGCGAAAAAAATTAACCGCACCGATATCTACAAACAGGCGGCCAGCGCGGTCGGCGGCATCAACCTGCCGTCCAGTGAGATGCGCAGCAGCACGCTGATCGACGGGAAAGTCTGGGACGGCAGCAACCCTGCCGACTACGCCAACAGTTTTACCATGAAACGCTAAGAGAGGTCGCCGATGTCCGCCAATGTTAAAACCAAAACCGTCGTGCCGATCGAAGCGACGAGCGCAGAAATTGTTTCCATTAATCCGGCCGCGCTGCATGCGGCACCACCGGTAACTGCGGTGAAAGCGCCGTCCGTCGTATCGCTGCGAGTGATGCTGCGCTGCGCGCTGCAAAAAGCCCTTCCGGCATTGCTGGGGGTGATTGTGCTGATTGCGATCTGGCAGATTGCTGCGATCGGCAGCAAGGGGTTCCCGACGCCGTTAAAAACCTGGGAAGCGGCGAAGGTGATATTCGCCGATCCGTTTTACGTCGCCGGGCCAAACGACATGGGCATCGGCTGGAACGTGCTTGCCTCGCTGAAGCGCGTGGCGATGGGCTTCGGGCTGGCGGCGCTGATCGGCATTCCCGCCGGTTTCCTGATCGGCCGCTTCAGCTTTATCGCCAGCATGCTTAACCCGATTATTTCGCTGCTGCGCCCGGTCAGCCCGCTGGCGTGGCTGCCGATCGGTCTGCTGCTGTTCCAGCGTGCCGAACCGGCCTCGGCGTGGACCATCTTTATCTGCTCGATCTGGCCGATGATCCTCAACACCGCCGAAGGGGTAACGCGCATTCCGCAGGACTACCTCAACGTGGCGCGGGTGCTCAAGCTCAGCGAATTCACCGTGATGCGCAAAATCCTGTTCCCCGCCGTGCTGCCCTACATCCTTACCGGCGTGCGCCTGTCGATTGGCATTGCGTGGCTGGTGATCGTCGCCGCCGAAATGCTGACCGGCGGCGTCGGCATCGGCTTCTGGATCTGGAACGAGTGGAACAACCTCAACGTGGAAAACATCATCATCGCCATCCTGCTGATTGGGGCGGTGGGCATGGTGCTGGAGCAGGGGCTGATGTCCATTGCTCGCCGATTCAGCTACGACAACCGTTAGGAGCCTGAGATGAAAAACGACAAAGCCATTATCCGCGTGCAGAACGTCAGCCAGAGCTTCCCCGCCGCCAAAGGTCCGTTCCTGGCGCTGGACAACGTCAGCTTCGATATCACGCAGGGCGAAACGGTCAGCCTGATCGGCCACTCCGGCTGCGGTAAATCCACGCTGCTGAATCTGATCGCCGGGCTGAGCCGCCCGACGGAAGGGGTGCTGCTGTGCGATTACCAGGAAATTACCGGCCCCGGACCGGAGCGCGGGGTGGTGTTTCAGAACCATTCGCTGCTGCCGTGGCTGACCAGTTTTGACAACGTGGCGCTGGCGGTCAATCAGGTGTTCAGCGGCTCGATGAGCAAAAGCGAAATGCACGACTGGATTAACCACAACCTCGAACTGGTGCATATGGCGCACGCCGCCGATAAACGCCCGGGTGAGATCTCCGGCGGTATGAAGCAGCGGGTGGGCATCGCCCGCGCGCTGGCGATGAAGCCGAAAGTGCTGCTGATGGATGAGCCTTTCGGTGCGCTCGATGCGCTGACCCGCGCTCACTTGCAGGATGCGGTAATGGAGATCCAGGCACGGCTGAATACCACCATCGTGCTCATCACCCACGATGTTGATGAAGCCGTACTGCTTTCCGACCGGGTGATGTTGATGACCAACGGACCGGCGGCAAAAGTGGGTGAAGTGCTGCAGGTTGAGCTGGCGCGGCCACGCTCGCGGCTGGCGCTGGCTAACGATCCGCTGTTCCATCAGTACCGTCAGCAGGTGCTGCAGTTCCTGTATGAAAAACACCGGGCGGTGGCCTGATTTATCAGGCGGGATACGCGCAATGAAGAAACTCACCCTGATCGTAGTCGGTAACGGTATGGCGGGCGCGCGGCTGGTGGAGCGGCTGTGCGAACGCGCGCCGGGGCGTTTCCACATCCTGATCGTTGGCGAGGAGCGGCAGCCGGCCTATAACCGCATCCAGCTGACCCCGGTGCTGTCCGGTGAGAAAGGCTTTGACGACATCATCACCCATAACGCGCCGTGGTATGCGGCGCACGGCGTGACGCTTATCGCCGGTGCGCCGGTCACGGCAATTGACCGCGATGCGCGCCGGGTCAGCATCGGCGACCGCACGCTGGCCTATGACCATCTGGTACTGGCTACCGGCTCGCGGGCGTTTATGCCGCCGCTGCCGGGCGATGACCTGTGCGGAATCCACGGTTTTCGCGATATGCGGGATGTGGAAAACATTCTCAGCGGTGAGATTGCCGGGCAGCCTGCGGTGGTGATTGGTGGCGGCGTGCTGGGCGTGGAAGCCGCCGCCGCGCTGGCGCTGCGCGGAATGCAGGTCAGCCTGCTGCACCGTGGGCCGCATCTGATGGATGCTCAGCTGGATGCACATACCGCCGAGCTGCTGCGGCTCAGCCTGGCGACACGCGGCATCACTTCGGTGTTGCAGGCGCAGACCGCCGCTTATCTCGCTGACCACTCCGGCTGCGTAAAGGCGGTGGCGCTGCGTGACGGACGTGAAATCCCGGCGCGGCGCGTGGTGGTGGCCGCCGGGGTAAGGCCCGAGATCGCCCTGGCGCGGTCTGCCGGGCTGGCCTGCGATCGCGGTATTCTGGTCAACGATCGGCTGTACACCTCCGACCCCGATATTTCTGCTATCGGCGAATGCTGCCAGCAGGGGCAGCTGACCGTCGGGCTGGTTGCGCCGTGCTGGCAGCAGGCAGATGCGCTGGCCGCCCGTCTGCTGGCCGACCCTATCGCCGCCCCTATCGCTGCCCCCATCGACGACCCCGTTCCCGCCGCCGTCAGCCCGACGCTGGCGGTGCGCCTGAAGGTGACCGGCATCGATCTGTTCTGCGCCGGTGAGCTGCACGGCGGTGAGAACGCACAGATCCACAGCACCTCCGATCCGTTCGACGGGCATTACCGCCGCCTGCTGCTGCGCGATAACCGGCTGGCCGGCGTGGTGCTGTGGGGTGACATCAGCGACGGCCCGGACTATCTGTCCCGCATGAACCAGACCTCTTTTTCGCAGACGCCACCGAGCGTCTTCAGCCCCGGCGATGCACCTGCCGATTCCGGCCCGTCGCCCGTTAAATCAGAAAAGTTGTCCGTTGAGGCAACGAGGAGCAAAGCAATGTCGAAACCCGTATTAGTGATGGCCGGACACGGCATGGTCGGCCACCATTTTCTGCAGCAGCTGGTGGAACGCGAGCTGCATCTGCACTATCAGGTGATTGTGTTTGCGGAAGAGAAAGCCCCGGCCTACGACCGGGTACATCTCTCCGAGTATTTCTCCGGCCGCAGCGCGGAATCGCTGTCAATGGTGGAAGATGGCTTCTTTGAGTCGAGTGGGATTGAGCTGCGGCTGGGCCACTGCATCGGCCATATCGACACCCGCCACCGTTTTGTTGTTGATCACCAGGGCCGACAGACGGCGTACGATGTGCTGGTGCTGGCCACCGGTTCCTATCCGTTTGTACCGCCGATTCCGGGCAACGATGCGCCGGGCTGTCTGGTGTACCGCACGCTGGACGATCTGGCGGCGATCCAGGCCTGTGCCGCCACGGGAAAAACCGGCGTGGTGGTCGGCGGCGGCCTGCTGGGGCTGGAAGCGGCCAATGCGCTGAAGCACCTCGGCCTGCAAACCCACGTGGTAGAGTTCGCGCCCCGGCTGATGGGCGTGCAGCTGGACGAAGGCGGGGCGGCGATGCTGCGGCGCAAAATTGAAGCGCTGGACGTGCAGGTGCATACCGGCAAAGAAACCCGCGCCATCGTCGCAGGGGAAACCGGTGGCTATCGCATGGAGTTCGCCGACGGCGGCCATCTGGATACCGATCTGGTGCTGTTCTCCGCCGGTATCCGCCCGCGGGATCAGCTGGCGAGAGAGTGCGGGCTGGAGGTCGGGCCACGCGGCGGGATTGTGATTAACGATTGCTGCCAAACCTCCGACCCGGCGATTTATGCCATCGGCGAATGCGCGCTGTGGAACGGGCAGATTTTTGGCCTGGTTGCCCCCGGCTACCAGATGGCGCGCACCCTGGCCGATACGCTGGCCGGGAGTGAAGTTGCCTTTAAGGGCGCGGATATGAGTACCAAACTCAAGCTGCTGGGCGTAGAAGTGGCCTCGGTGGGCGACGCCCATGGCCGCACGCCGGGCAGTCAGAGCTACAGCTGGGTAGACGGCCCCGGTGAAGTGTACAAAAAAATCGTCGTATCAGAGGACAAAAAGCGCCTGCTTGGCGCGGTGCTGGTCGGCGACAGCAGCGAATACAGCACGCTGCTGCAAATGATGCTCAACGACATGCCGCTGCCCGCCAGCCCGGAAATGCTGATCCTGCCTGCCAGTTCCGGCGCGGCACCGCAGTCGCTGGGCGTGGCGGCGCTGCCCGACGGTGCGCAAATCTGTTCCTGCCACAACGTCAGCAAATCGGATATCTGCGACGCGGTGAAGGGCGGCTGCGGTGATATGGCGGCGGTTAAAGCCTGCACCAAAGCGGCAACCGGCTGCGGCGGCTGCGCGGCGCTGACCAAACAGGTGATGGAGTTTGCGCTGACCGAAATGGGCGTGGAGGTGAAAAAGGACATCTGCGAGCACTTTGCTTTTTCGCGGCAGGAAATCTATCACCTGGTGCGTGCGGGCAATATCCGCAGCTTTGAAGAGCTGATCCACAAGCACGGCCAGGGCAGCGGCTGCGAAATCTGCAAGCCGCTGGCCGGATCGGTCCTCGCCTCCTGCTGGAACGACTACCTGCTCAAGCCGCAGCATCTGCCATTGCAGGACACCAACGACCGCTACTTTGCCAACATCCAGAAGGACGGCACCTATTCGGTGGTGCCGCGTATTCCGGCCGGTGAAATCACCCCGGACGGGCTGATTGCCATCGGTCAGGTGGCTAAACGCTACAACCTTTACACCAAAATCACCGGCGGGCAGCGGGTGGATCTGTTCGGCGCACGGCTGGAACAGCTGCCGGAAATCTGGCAGCAGCTGGTGGACGCCGGGTTTGAAACCGGCCACGCCTACGGCAAGTCGCTGCGCACGGTGAAATCCTGCGTGGGCTCCAACTGGTGCCGCTACGGCGTGCAGGACTCTACCGGTCTGGCCCTGCGGCTGGAGAACCGCTACAAGGGGCTGCGTTCACCGCACAAAATCAAAATGGCCGTTTCCGGCTGCACCCGCGAGTGTGCCGAAGCGCAGAGCAAGGATGTCGGGGTGATCGCCACCGAAAAGGGCTGGAACCTGTACGTCTGCGGCAACGGCGGCATGAAGCCGCGTCACGCCGATTTGCTGGCGCAGGATATGAGCACTGACGATCTGATCCGCACCGTGGATCGCTTCCTGATGTTCTACGTGCGGACCGCCGACCGGCTTCAGCGCACCAGCACGTGGATGGACAATCTGGAGGGCGGTCTGGACTACCTGCGCCAGGTGGTGCTGGAAGACAGCCTGCACATCGGCGCGGAGCTGGAAAGCGAGATGGATGCGGTAGTCGGCACCTACCAGTGCGAGTGGCAAACCACGCTGGCCGAGCCGGACCGGCTGGCTCTGTTCCGTCCGTTTGTTAACAGCGCAGAACCGGATGAAGCGGTGGTGATGGTTACCGAACGCCAGCAGATCCGTCCGGCAACCTCGCAGGAACGCGCAGAGTCTCCTGTAAGCGTGGTGGCTCAGACGGTGAGTGCAGTACAGGGCTGGGTGGATCTTTGCGATGTGCAGGCGATCCCGGCCAATGCGGGGATGGCAGCGCGGCTGGCCAACCGGCAGATTGCGCTGTTCCACCTGCCGACGCATCCGCAGCAGGTTTTCGCCCTGAGCAACCACGAGCCGGACAGCGATGCCAATGTGCTGTCGCGCGGGCTGCTGGGCGATGTGAAAGGGGAGCCGGTGGTGATTTCACCGCTCTACAAGCAGCGTTTCCGCCTGCATGACGGCCGCAGCGTGGATGACGGCCAGCTGGCGCTCAGCGTCTGGCCGGTTAAGGTGGAAAACGGCCGCGTCTGGGTGCAGGAACAGCCGGTTGCGGCGGCGGTGAAAACGGCGGAAATCATTGCGACGGTCAGCGTATGAAATCGACGCCAGCAGCAACGACGCTAACCACCTGCGCCTACTGCGGCGTGGGGTGCGGCGTCAGCATGCAGCCGCAGGGCGATACGTTCAGCGCCAGCGGGATAAAAACCCATCCGGCCAACCTCGGGCGGCTGTGCGTGAAAGGCAGCGCGCTGGGGGAAACGCTGGGCTTGCAGGGGCGGCTGCTACAGCCGGAGATCGATCGCCAACCGGTCAGCTGGGCGCAGGCGCTGGACGCGGTCGCGGATCGGCTGCGGGCGATTATCAGTGAATATGGTCCGCAGTCGGTGGCGTTTTACGGCTCCGGCCAGCTGCTGACCGAGGATTACTACGTTGCCAATAAGCTGATGAAGGGCTTTATCGGCGCGGGAAATATGGATACCAATTCGCGGCTGTGCATGGCCTCCGCCGTGGTGGGCTATAAGCGCGCGTTCGGTGCCGATGCGGTGCCGTGCCGCTATCAGGACCTGGAACAGGCCGACTGCGTGCTGTTAATCGGTTCGAACACCGCGTGGGCGCATCCGGTGGTGTATCAGCGGCTGGCGCAGGCCAAGAAAGATCGACCTGAGATGCGGATTATCGTGATCGATCCGCGCCAGACCGCCACCTGCGACATCGCCGATATGCATCTGGCGCTGCGCCCCGGCAGCGACGCCGCGCTGTTCTGCGGCGTATTAAATGCGATGGCGGAGTGCGGCAGGCTGGATAGTGATTTTCTCCAGCTGCATACGCAGGGGGCAGCAGAAACACTGCGGGCGGCGAGTGAATGGACGCTAGCGCGCACGGCAGAATTCTGCGGCCTGGCGGAGGAACAGCTGCGGGACTTTTACCGGCTGGTCGGCGGCAGTGAACGGCTGGTGACGCTCTATTCGATGGGCATCAACCAGTCCAGCTCCGGGGTGGACAAATGCAACGCCATCATCAATCTGCATCTGGCCACCGGGCAGATCGGGCGCGAGGGCTGCGGGCCGTTTTCGATAACCGGTCAGCCAAATGCGATGGGCGGGCGCGAAGTCGGCGGGCTGGCGAATCAGCTGGCCTGCCATATGGGCTTTACGCCGGAGGATATCAGCCGGGTAGGGCGCTTCTGGGGCAGCGACAGCGTCAGCCAATCCGCCGGACTGAACGCGGTAGATCTGTTCCGGGCGGGGGAAGAAGGGCGGATCAAAGCGGTCTGGATTATGGGCACCAATCCGCTGGTATCGCTGCCGGATGCAGACCGGGTGCGGGCCGGACTGGCGCGCTGCCCGCTGGTGATTGTTTCCGATATTATGCGCGACACCGATACCACCCGCGCTGCCCATATCTGCCTGCCCGCGCTGGGCTGGGGTGAAAAAAACGGCACGGTGACCAACTCCGAGCGCTGTATTTCGCGTCAGCGGGCTTTTTTGCCTGCTCCGGGAGAGGCAAAACCGGACTGGTGGATACTCAGCCAGGTGGCACAACGGCTGGGGTTTGCGGACGCCTTCGCCTGGCAGCATCCGGCGGAGATCTTCCGCGAGCACGCGGCGCTCTCCGGCTTTGAGAATCAGGGTTCGCGGGCGTTTGATATCAGCGGCCTGGCGCAGTTGTCGAATGCGGAGTGGGACGGGTTGCAGCCGATACAGTGGCCGGTCAACGCGTCTAATCCGCAGGGCACGGCGCGGCTGTTTACCGACAAACGTTTTTACCATCCCGATGGCAAAGCCCGGCTGATCGCCGTGGTGCCTCGCCTGCCGCTCAACGCACCGAGCGAAGCTTATCCGCTGGTGATGAATACCGGACGGGTGCGTGACCAGTGGCACACGATGACCCGCACCGGCAAGTCGGCGCGGCTGATGCAGCACCTCAGTGAACCGTTTTGCCAGTTTCATCCCGATGATGCGCCGCAGATCCGCACCGGCGATCTGCTGCGCGTGTCCTCGTCGCACGGCTGGCTGCTGCTGCGCGCGCAGCCGGACCCGCTGCAACCGCGCGGCAGCGTATTTGTGCCGATGCACTGGAACAGTAACTTCAGCCAGCAGGCGCGGGTGGATGCGCTGATTGAGGCGCACGTCGATCCGCTCTCCGGGCAGCCGGAAAGCAAACATATGCCGGTCAGCCTGCGCCGCTGGCGTGCCGCGTGGCAGGCGGAACTGTTTGTACGCGGCGAAAATAACGTGCCGCCGCTGACGCCGTACTGGAGCCGGATTACCCAGCCGGGGGTTAGCCACTTTACCCTCGCGGATTCGTCACGGCCGACGGACTGGCTGGTGTGGGTGAACGAGCAGTACCCCACCGCTGGCCTGATTTGCCAGACCGCCGATCTGGGCGACGACGGTTTCAGCCTGCTGGCCTGGTGCGAGGGGGAACTACAGCTGGCGTTTTACGCCCGCCGCAGGGCACCGGCCGTGGACCGTCAGGCGGTAGTGGCGGCCTTCAGCGCACCGCCGCAAACCGCATCGCAGCGGCTGGCGCTGCTGGCCGGGCGCGCCGGGGGCGATAAAGCACCGACCGGTGCCATCATCTGTAGCTGCTTTTCCGTCGGTGAAATCCCGATTGCGGATGCCGTACGCCAGGGCTGCCGCAGCGTGCAGCAGCTGGGCGACGCACTCAAATGCGGCACCAACTGCGGCTCCTGCATTCCCGAACTCAAAAAAATCATTGCCGCTCAGCTCAGTACGCTGACGGCGGGAGAGGTCAAATGAACACACTTCAACAGGCGTTACGGATGCAGCAGATGGCAACGATTTTGGCGGCGGGCGATCGGCAGCAGCCGGTGCGCGCTGGCGAAGTCTGGCTGGTCGGCGCGGGGCCGGGCGACGCTGAGCTGCTGACTCTCAAGGCGCTGCGGGCGATCCAGCAGGCGGACGTGGTGGTGTTTGACCGGCTGGTCTCCCCACCGGTGATGGCGCTGATCCCCGATGAAGCGCTGCGCATTGACGTCGGTAAATCGATGCGCGATCACACTCTTGGCCAGGATGAGATTAACCAGCTGCTGGTTGATCT
This sequence comes from Erwinia sp. S38, assembly GCF_016624545.1. NCBI lineage: Bacteria > Pseudomonadati > Pseudomonadota > Gammaproteobacteria > Enterobacterales > Erwiniaceae > Erwinia > Erwinia sp. S38. The sequence continues at coordinate 49,797 of NZ_JACVTS010000003.1, forward strand.
GGCGCAGAGAGGTCACCGCGTGGTGCGGCTGAAAGGTGGCGATCCCTTTGTGTTTGGCCGCGGCGGCGAGGAAATGGCGCACTGCCAGCAGAGCGGAGTGGCATGCCATATCGTGCCCGGTATTACGGCGGCGATGGGCTGCGCGGCCGCCAGCGGCATCCCCTTAACCCACCGCGATCTGGCGCAGTCGGTGCGCTTTGTCACCGGCCACGGCGCGCAAGGCGAACCGGACGTCGACTGGGCGGCGCTGGCCTCAGCGCGGCAGACGCTGGTGTTTTACATGGGCATTACCCACAGTGACCACATCAGCCAGCGGCTGGTGGCGCACGGGCTGCCTGCGAGTACGCCGGTGGCGGTGATCGAACGCGGCACTCAGCCGGAACAGCGGGTACTGACCGCCACGCTGGATGCGCTGGCGCACATCATCGCCCGTGAAAAGGTTAAAACGCCTGCACTGTTAATCGTCGGTGAGGTGGTGAAAATGTACCGGGGCGATATCGCCTGCGGCGGCAGCGCGAATAAGTCCGGTGCCGAAAATCAGTCCGAACGCGCCGCGCTCACGGTCGACTGAGGCCGTGCTGCCGGACGCCGCGCTTTCTCCCTCGACAGCTCGGCTGCCGGGGGCCACGCTTTTGCCCTCAGCACAGTGGCTGCCGGCGGCCAGCTAAAATTCCAACGCGCCAGCATTAAATTTCGTTAAGGTTCCGGCGTGCCTCATCACGCCGTTCGCCTCTAACCCTTGCCCGCCGGGGCTTACACTCTGAATCCTTCTTTGTGCAAACGCTTACACAAACATTGCAAATACCTTGTAATCAAATGATAATGATTGTTATTATCCGTTAGAGTATTTAGTCGGTTGTTACCGGCCGCCTCCCTTCCTGTGTAGCAAAGTAATAACTGATTTATATTAATAACAAGTACCTGCATTCAGCGGGCGGGCTGAAAGAAAGTGCAGTTCAGGGGAATTTTATGCGCGTTTTAGTGGTTGATGATGATTCCACGCTTTGCCAGTGGCTGAGTGAGAAATTACACGCCCACGGACACTCCTGTCGTCTGGTTCACGACGGCGCGTTAGCGCTGGAAGCTATCGAACAGGAAGTCTATGACGTGGTTCTGCTGGACCGAATGCTGCCCGGAATGGACGGCTTCAGCGTCCTGCGTGCGCTTCAGGGCCGCCAGCATCCGCCGGTAATGCTGCTGTCGGCGCTCGATCGCGATATCGATCGGGTGATGGGCCTGGAACTGGGGGCCGAAGATTATATGGGCAAGCCGTTCAATATGAACGAACTGCGACTGCGGCTGGATATTATCGTTGGCCGCGACAAGCGCCGCAGCGAGCACAGCCAGGTGCTGACGTTTGCCGATCTGAAAGTCGACTGCCTGCAACGATCGGCCTGGCGCGGCGGCAAGCGCATTGAACTGACCGATAAAGAGATCAAGCTGCTGATGCTGCTGATGGAGCATCCCGGCAAAGTGCTCAGCCGCACGCTGCTGCTTGAGCGGGTCTGGGGCTATCAGTTCGATCCGCAAACCAACCTGATTGACGTACACCTGTCCAAGCTGCGTGCCAAGATCGATAAGGGCTTCTCGCTGCCGCTGATCCGTACTCTGCGCTCGGTGGGGTATTGCCTTGGTGAAGTTGAGAAGAGGTAGGGGTGTCGTCCGTTAACAATCTGCGCGAGCACGGCCTGCGCCTGCGTCTTTTCCGACGCCGGGCGCTGATGAAGCTGCATCAGTGGCAGGCCATTCTTGCCAACTACGATCCGGCGTTTCTGTCGACCTCCAACTTTCGTCAGGCTATTACCATCGCCTATCTGTTTATGATGATGATGCTTGGCTGTATCGTTGGTGTGAGTGTGCTAAGTGAATCACTGTTACGTACCCACGTGCATGATATTATCACCAACGATATCTACAGCTATTCCGCTAAATCACGCCTGAAAACCAGCGAAAGCCTGGTGGATTTTTTGCGCCAGGAGCGCGACGAGCAGAGCGGCGAGCTGCCGATGGTAATGGTGCTGGCCGCCGACGGGGCGCTGATTTATCACAACGCCCCGGTGACGCCCGCGCGCGGCCACTGTGGCATGGATATTGAATGTCTGAAAGGTCTGCTCGGCGTGGCGGGCAGCAACCAGGTTATCGCGCTGGCGGTAAGACTGGACGATGGTGCCACCTTCTTCCGCGCGTATAATATCGTGCCGATGATGGAGCGGCTGAGGACCATCCCGCTGGTGGCGGGGGCCGGGGTGTTTATTCTGCTGATGTGCTGCCTTCTTGTCAGCAGCCGCTTCAGTCAGCGTAACCTCAACAGCGTGCGGCAAATCCGCGAGGCGCTGCGCCGCTACAGCACCGGTGAGCAGCATGTGAGGATGCCTGTCTCACCGTGGGGCAACGATTTCGACGGACTGTGCACCGATATTAACCAGAATCTGGAGCGTATCGATCGCCTGATGAATCAGGTGCGCAGCACCGCCGGGCATGTGGCGCACGAGTTGCGTACGCCGCTGACGCATTTGCAGAACCGGCTGTTCAGCCTCGGCGAGCGCGACGATCTCAGCGGCAGCGTGCGGCGAGAGATCGACGCGGCGACCACCGAAGTGCAGGATGTGCTGGCGCTGTTCCGCAACGTGATGCGCATTGGTGAAATCGAAAGCGGCCGCTGCGTGCACCAGTTTGAACAGTTCAGCGCGCAGGATCTGCTGAACGATTTAGCCGAGTATTATCAGCCGCTGGCAGAAGAGAAGCAGTGCCTGTTGGCGGTTGAACTAAAAGCCTCGATGCCGCTGTTTGGCGATCGGGCGCTGGTGTTCCAGGCGATGGCGAATCTGATTGAGAACTCGCTGAAGTACGCCGCCGAACGCGGACGGATCACTCTCAGCGTACAGCTGCATCGCGGCTGGCTGGCGCTGGTGGTGGCGGATCTGGGCCCGGGTATTGCACCCGACCTGTATCCGCGGGCGACGGAGCGCTTTGAACGACTGGGGCAGGACGGTACGCACAGTGGTTTTGGGCTCGGACTTTCGCTGGTAAAAGCGATTGCCGAATTACATCATGGTAAACTCTATTTTGGATCTGCCGATCCCGGGCTGGTGGTCTATTTGTGTCTTAATCGCAGCTAGTGAAGGATATCTTCAGGAAAGTCTTAGTATTAATCTGGCTATATTTATGCCATTTGTTCTTTGTGTAATATTATTTACCATTAAGAATTATTAATTGTCCCTCTACGCGCAGGGAATTATTCCCTGCGCGAACCCCCCTGTAAAATATAATCCCTTCACGTAGTCCGGTTTTATTTTTCCGAGCAACGTTTCTCATCGCAAAAATTACGGTTATTCAGACAAGAAAATAGCGAAAATTAACGTATCTTAATCTTCGGCATCTTGTTGTTCGTGAGAATAAGTCTCATTATTGACGCCTCTGGTTGTGCTTCTGCCGTGCGCGGAAGGCAACGCAATAACCTGAAAGAGAGTAGCGGAATAATGAAACAGTTAAGTGCAAAACTGCGTGCCTTTTTCCATGACGAAAGCGGCGTAACGGCCATTGAATACGGCATTCTGGCTGCGGCGATGGCGGCAGCGATTGCGGCCATCTTCGGCGATGACGGTATCTTTGTGAAGGCGCTGAACGACAAGTTTACTCAGATTGCCGATCAGATCACCGGCTCCGGCACCACCACTAAATAATGGCGATACAGTCAGGCGTACAGATTGCCTGGTATGTCCTGCTGGTTGTTGGTTTGCTGTGGTGTGTGTTTAGCGACCTGGTGGCGCGACGCATTCCCAACCGCGCCGTGCTGCTGCTGTTACTGGGCTTTCTGGCGCTTTGCGCGCTGGCGGCTGAAGGAATAGCCGGTCCGCTACCGCGCATTTCCGGGACGCTGCTTCAGGCGTTACCCGGTGCCGGTCTGGTGTTTGTCATTGGTTTTGCTATGTTTTTAACCGGCCGTCTGGGTGCCGGAGATGTGAAGCTGATGAGCGTGCTCTGCCTCTGGGTTGGCTATGGGCATCAAACCCGGTTTGTGATGATCACCGCGATTGCAGGTGGGGTACTGGCGCTGGCGCTGCCGCTGCTGAATACCTTAACCACCGGCATTGCGTTGTTTATTGAACGGTTGAACAGCAACTTACGGATAAATATTACACCGCCGCCGGTATTACCCGATGAATTATCACGGGGTATTCCCTACGGAATTGCCATTGCATTTGGTGCGGCTTATATCCTTATTTGGCCTCAGTTCTGAATAAAAGAATCTGAACCGGTAAATATAAAAAAATGAAAATTAATTCAACGGTATTATTAGCCGGGGCGCTAATTGCTGCCGGTGTGGTCGCGTTGGTCGTCCGCAGCCAGCTCTCTGCACCGGTTGCTAAACAGGCGGCAAAGGCTCCAGTGGAAAAAACCGCAGTATTAGTCGCCGCGCGCGATCTCTCTCCGGGTGATTTTATCGATCCCTCTGCCCTACGCTGGGAAGAAACGGCGGAGTCCGTTTCCCGCTCGTTTTATTTCGTCAGTGGTAAAGACCAGGAAAATAAACTGTTCGGTGCCACGCTGCGTGAACGTATTCCCGCAGGCACACGCCTCAGCAGCAATATGCTGGTGCGTCCAAACGAACCTGGATTTGTTGCCGCCGTGCTGCATCCGGGTATGCGTGCCATCTCTATCCCGACCAGCGCCGTCGCCAGCAACTCCGGTCTGGTTTCCGCCGGTGACCGCGTGGATGTGATCCTCAGCCTGCGCCGTGACGAACAAACGCAGTCGGCCCCGTCTGCTGCCGCACCGGTGGTGGTGCCAATGCTGGCCGCCCAGACCGTGGCGCGTAACCTGCGGGTGCTGGCGATGAACAGCCAGACCGACACCGACGTGCGTCCGCGTCAGGACGTTGACGGTGATGCGACGGGTAAGAATGCCCCGGCGCGCCCGCGTAACCCGGTATATCAAACCGTGACCGTTGAAGCCACGCCGCAGCAGGCGGAAGTGCTCGCCGTTGCGAAAGAGGTTGGCCTGCTGCAGCTGGCGCTGCGTAGCCCGTTAGAGTCGGATGATGATGCCGATGCGGGGCCATCCGCGGTGACCCGGCTGGCGGACAGTACCGCAATCTACGGTTCGAATGTGAAGGTCAAAACCTTCCGGGCCGATGAGGCAAAAGTTCAGCAGTTCCAGGCAAGATGACAGCGTGCTGCCGCAGGCTGCGGCAGCACGGATGAGATAATCCCAGTCACGGATATTCCTAAATGAAGATGAAACCTACCGACTTTTGCCGCCGCCCGGCTGGCAAACGATTGCTGACGGCCGTCAGCTGGGTGTTAGCCACCCTGGCACTACCAGCGGCTGCGGTCACCCAGATTGACGCCACCAGCGAGATCCATCTGAACGTTCACCAGGGGCGCATGCTGCAGCTGGATGAAGTCCCGGACAGCGTGCTGGTGGCCGACCCGGAAATCGCCAGCTTTGAGCTGCCATCCCCGGGCAATGTGTTTGTCTATGCCAAAACCGTCGGCACCACCACGCTGTATGCGATGGATGCCGACGGCCAGGTGATCAGCGCAATTCGCCTGGTGGCCGAGCACGACCTGGCTGCGCTGAAAGAGCGTCTGCGCCGTGAGTTCCCGGATGCACAGATCCTGCTGGAAGCCTCGGTGCCGAGCGGCGTGATCGTGCGCGGCAGCGTGGAAACGCCGCAGGATGCCAAGAAAGTTATCGACAGCGTGCAGGCATGGATCGGTTCTTCCGGCGGCGCGGGTGGATCGGATGGCGGTGGCGGACAAGGCGGCGGAGCCGGTGGTGGTTCTGGCGGCGGTGGCGGTTCAGGCAACGCTCAGCCCGGCTCCAGCACCACGTCACCTAACGTAGTGAACCAGTTGAAGGTGCGTACCCCTTCACAGATCAACATTCGCGTTCGCGTGGTGGAAGTCTCCCGCAAGCTGACCCACGAACTGGGCTTTAACTGGGATGCCTCGCTGAATCGCGGCGGCAACAGCTTCGGCTTCGGCAGCGGTGCGTTGACCGACTTCTTCAGCGCCACCAGCAACACCTTCACCCGTGAAGGCGGCAGCGGCATGCTGGGCTACAGCAGCACCGGCAGCGACGGTTCGCTGAGCACGCTGCTCTCGGCGATGAACTCGCAGGGCCTGGCCTCGGTGCTTGCCGAGCCGAACCTGACGGCGATGTCCGGTGAAACTGCCGCGTTTGCCGCCGGTGGTGAGGTGCCGATTGTACTGGTCACCGGCAACAGCATCAGCATCGATTACAAATCCTACGGTGTGATCCTGCGCATGACGCCAACCCTGCTGTCGGGCAACCGCATCAGCCTGCATATCGCGCCGGAAGTCAGCGAGCTGACCTCGGTCGGTTCGGTTCAGCTGGAAGGGGGTTCCACCATTCCTGCACTGACCGTGCGCCGTGCCGACACCACCGTCGAGCTGGCCAGCGGACAAAGTTTTGCCCTGGCAGGCATGTTGCGCAGCAGCAACAGCCAGACGGTAGACGGCGTGCCGGGTCTGTCATCTATTCCGGTGGTGGGCCGCATGTTTGAGAAAGAGTCAACCAGCAGCGAAGAAACCGAACTGGTGATCATCGCCACCGCCTACGTGGTTGCCCCGGTCAGCGCCGGTCAGCTGCAAACCCCGGGCAGCGGCGTGAAGATGATCGATGCCGTAACTCCTGAATTCGGTGCCGCTGGCTACCTCTACTGACAGGCGATAAACATGAAAAATTATTCTTTATTTACCCTGCGCCTGAGCGGTATTGCGCTGCTGATGACCACGCTGGCCGCGTGCAGCGACCGCGATATCAGCGCCGAACGCATGGAGCGTTTCAATCAGCCGGATCTGGCGGCGGTGAAGGTGAAGCCGTCCTCGCTGGCGGTCAATCTTCAGGTCGATCGTAACGGCCAGGGGCTGACCCCGGAATCACTGGCGGCGGTGAATCAGCTGCTGAAACAGCAGGGCAGGCTGGAAAAACAGACCCTGACGCTGACCCCGTGGACCCCACGCGGCGAACAGCTGGCGAATCGTCTGGCGAACGCCTTACAGAATGCCGGTGCCGACAAACGCCACGTGCGGGTGATGGGCCGCGTGCCGTCCGCCGGGCGCGGTGGCGATCTGCAACTGCAGTCGCAGGCGCTGGCGGTGACCAACACCCGCTGTCAGATCAACGATCCCAACCTGCTGATGGTCAAGCCGTATGAGGCCGTGGGCTACCTCGGCTGTGCCAACCAGAGCAACCTGGCGCAGATGGTGGCGGACCCGCGCGATCTGATTCAGGCGCGCAGCCTGGATGATGCCGACGGCGTGGTGATCGTCAACAGCATCGAACGCTACCAGCAGAACGAGGTGAAAGACCTCATCGACATTAACTTCGACGAAGATTAACGGAAGGTTAAGCGTATGAGCGAGGCAACGAATTCCGCCCAGCAGGAAGGCGAAGAGTGGGGCACCGGACTGGTGGCGTTTATCCAGGGCAGCGGGCCGCAGAGCCAGCTGCGTGAAGACCTGGCGCGGCTGAAGCGCAGCGATGCACAGGTGCTGGCCGGTGGCCTGAGCGCCGCCGCACAGTGGTGCGAAGTGAATCTGCCGCCGCAGGTGCTGCTGGTGGATCTGGACGGCGAAGCCTGGCCGCTGCCGGCGCTGGAAAGCCTGATGGCGATGTGCGGCCCGCAGACGCGGATTATCGCGCTCGGCCAGGGGCAGGATATTGGTCTGTACCGTGCGCTGTTGCAGCTGGGTGTGACCGAGTATCTGGTGAAACCCTGCACCCTCGACCTGCTCTCCGCCACGCTGGCGAAGTGCGACGGCCAGCAGTCCGGCCCGGAATATGCCCGCACCGGGCGCACCGTGGCGGTTGTCGGTGCCAGCGGCGGCGTGGGCACCAGCACCGTTGCTGCCGGGCTGGCACAGCTGATGTCCGGCGAACGGCATCTGCCGGTGGCGCTGGTGGACTTCGACCGCCGCCACGGCGATCAGCTGCTGCTACAGGGCGTGAGCGAGAGCGGCGGCCTGTCGGCGGTGCTGGAAAGCAGCCAGCTTGATACCCGTCTTCTCCAGCGTGCGATGTTGCAGGTGGACACCCGTCTGCACCTGCTGGCGCAAAAACCGGATTTAGGTCCGCTGAGCGAGCCGGATGCCGACGCGGTGCTGCACCTCGGCGGCAGCCTGTGCCGCATGTTCAATCAGGTGGTGTGGGATCTGCCCGGTTCGTTCCCGAACGGCGCGCTGGATGTGATCTGCTGTGCCGACCTGCGCATTATCGTCACCGAACTGACGGTGCAGGACGCGCGCAACGTTAAGCGCATCATCCAGGCCATCGGCGACGAGAGCGAAGGGCAGCGGCTGATGCTGGTGCATAACCAGAGCCACTATGCCGCCGCCGCACCGCTGACCCGCGCGCAGTTTGAAGCGCTGGTTGGCCGTCCGCTGGACCTTGTGCTGCCACATGCCGGTGTTGGACTCGGGCAGAGCCTGAGCCTGGGGGCGCTGGATCTGGCCGCCAGCGGTCCGTTCCGCCAGGCGATGCGCCAGCTGGTGGATCTCGCCTGCGGGCAGCGTCTGCAGCCGGTGAAAAAGAACTGGCTGAACGGCCTGCTTAAGCGCGCCTGAGCGAACTAACGTGAGGAAAAATCCCATGCTGATGCGTAAACCCGCGACCCCGCGCCGCGAAGAGCCGGTCAGAAAACCGGACGCCGCACCGCAGGCGGCCAGCGTTGCCGAAGTGCCGGAGCCGCGCCAGGTTTCTGCCGCGCCGCGCCCGCAGGTGGAAAGCCGCAACGGCAACCGTCGACTGATCCGTTCGCAGCTCTACGACCTGATCGATGCCGGTCGTGCAGCGGCGATGTCCCGCGACAAGCTGCTGCTGCAAATCCAGTCGGCCATTCGCCAGCTGTGTGATGAGCAGCGCCTGCAGCTGTCGCGGCAGGAAGAAGAGCTGATTGCCGGTGAAATGCTGGACGAGATGACCGGTATCGGTCCGATCCAGCCGCTGCTGTCTGACGACACGGTCAACGATATTCTGGTTAACGGTGCCGGACAGGTGTTTGTCGAGCGCTTCGGCAAGCTGGAGCTGTCGCCGATCACCTTTATCGACGAAGAGCACGTCTTTAACACCGCCCAGCGCATTGCCGCCGGCGTGGGTCGCCGCATTGATGAATCCAGCCCGATGGTCGATGCCCGTCTGCCGGACGGCAGCCGCGTCAACGTCATCACCTATCCGCTGGCGATCGACGGCACCACCATCTCGATCCGTAAATTTATGAGACGCAACCTGTCGCTGGAGCACCTGGCCTCGCAGGGCTGTATGTCTCCGGCGATGGCGGACGTGCTGAACAAAGCGATGCAGGCGCGGCTGAACGTGATTGTTTCCGGCGGAACCGGTGCTGGTAAAACCACGCTGCTGAACGCGCTGTCGCAGAAAATCGACAGCAGCGACCGCATTATCACCATCGAAGACGCCGCCGAGCTGCAATTGCAGCAGGAGCACGTGGTGCGTCTGGAAACGCGCCCGGTCAGCGCCGAGGGCAGCGGCAAAGTCGACCAGCGCGACCTGATGCGTAACGCCCTGCGTATGCGTCCGGACCGCATTATTTTGGGTGAAGTGCGCGGCGGCGAGTGCTTCGACATGCTACAGGCGATGAACACCGGCCACGACGGTTCGCTGTGTACCGTGCACGCTAACACCACCCGCGATGCGGTTCAGCGCCTGGAAAACATGGTGATGATGGCTAATATGCAGCTGCCGCTGATGGCTATCCGCCGCCAGATCGCCAGTGCGGTACATCTGATCGTACAGATTGAGCGTATGCGCGACGGTATGCGCCGCGTGGTGGCGGTCAGCGAACTGTGCGGCATGGAAAACGAGGTGCTGCAAATGCAGGACCTGTTCAACTTCCGCGTCACTGGTTCAGATGGCCAGGGACGCATCACCGGCGAATACGTGCAGACAATCCAGCGCCCGCAGTTCTACGCGGACAAAGCGCACCTGTTCGATGCGCATTAAGGGAGCCTGATGAACGCGTTTAAGCTGAATCTGATCACCGGGCTGGTATTTCTCAGCGTGCTGATTGTGGTACTGGCCGTCAGCCACTGGCGGCGTCAGCGCCAGCTGGACGAACAGCGCCGCCTGCGCTTCGCGCAAATTCTCGGTGAGGGGGCGGAAGCCGCCGGTGAAGAGGATGTGTCGATTCTGCGCAGCCAGGCGCAGACGCCGCTGGCCTCGGTGCCGCTGCTCGGGCCGCTGCTGGCGAAACTGTGGCAGCAGCTGGTGTTTATCGGCTGGCAGCCAACCCTGCGCAAGCGCCTGCTGATCCTTTCCGCCGTTGGGCTGCTGATCGGCATGACCCTCGGCCAGCGCACGCCGATGGCGCTGACCTTTGGCCTGCTGTTCTCCGTGTTGGTCACGCTGGCGATCGCCGTGCTGCTGTTCCGCAGTACGCTGCAAAAGCACCTGCACCAGCTGCGCGAAGGGCTGCCGGACGCCATTGACGCCATCACCCGCAGCGTGCGCGCTGGGGTGCCGGTTGCCAACACCTTTGGTCAGGTCGCATCGCACCTCAGCGGCCCGCTGGCGACCGAGTTCCGCACTATCGATCACTGGCTGAAGCTGGGTATTCCACTGCGCCAGGTGATCCAGACCTCCGCCGGACGAGTGCCGATGGCCGAATACCGCTTCTTCGCGGTGATCCTGATTATCAACCAGGAAGCGGGTGGTCGTCTGGGGGAAACCCTGGAGCGGCTTGCCACCACGCTACGCCAGCGCCGCGAGCTGGCAATGAAGGTGCAGTCGAAAACCTCAGAGGCCCGCGCGTCGGCCAAGATCGTCGCCGCGCTGTTCCCCTGCTGCCTGGGCTACATGTACCTCAAATCGCCGGAGGATATCACCTTCCTGTTCAGCGATCCGGTGGGCAGCACCATTCTGATTTACGCGCTGTGCAGCATCACGCTGGGCATGTTGATCACCCATCTGATGGTTAAACGCATCGCGTAAGGAGCCGTAAACCATGAGTCATAACCCGGATTCTATGCTGTGGCTGGCGCTGTTGCTGATTGTTGCTGGCCTGTGGCTGCTGCTGAGAAGCCGCCGCAGCGGCGCGCTACAGCGCCTGCAGGCGCGGCTGGCACCGCATATCAGTAACGGTGACGCAGAGCAGGGCAGCACGGCGGATGAACTGAGCATTCTGCGTAATCAGGGTGCCGCACTGTCGCCGCAGTTGGAGAAAGTGCTGCTGCCGGTGGCGAGTTTCGGCGAGCGTATGGCGGGGTCGGACCGCGATCGCCAGCAGCTGCGCCGCCTGCTGGACCTGGCCGGATTCCGTCGCGTGGAAACGCTTGGCTGGCTGCTGAGCGGCAAGCTGGCGTTCGGCGTGGCGCTGGGATTACTGCTTAACGTCGGCGCGCTGCCCGCCGGTGACCGCTTCAGCCTGACCGGGCTGGCGGCCATGCTGATTGGCTTCTTCGTTGGCGGGCTGCTGCCGGAGTTCTGGCTGAAGATGCGCGCCGCCGGTCGCGGTGAAAAGCTGGCCCGTGCGGTGCCCGATGCGCTGGATCTGATGGTGGTCTGCGCTGAAGCGGGCCTGCCGATTGGCCGCGTTTTGCAGGTGGTCTCGAAAGAGCTGGGTCTGTCCGCACCGGAAATGGCCGACGAGCTGCGCTATACCGCCGCCGAACTGCAAATTCTTGCCGACCGTAACACCGCGCTGTATCACCTGGCCGAGCGCACCCGCGTGGCGGAAATCGAAAGCATGGTCGCCACCCTGCTGCAGGCGGAGCGCTACGGCACGCCGCTGTCTCAGGCGCTGCGCACCATCGCCGATGAAAGCCGTAAAACCCTGCTGCTGACCCTGGAAGAGAAGGCCGGGAAGCTGCCCGCGCAGCTCAGCGTACCGCTGATGGCCCTTATTCTGCCGCCGATTATCGCCATTATGGCCGCGCCCGCGCTGCTGCGTGTGATCCGCCTGCTGGCCCAATAACGAGAGATCCTGAAATGCTGATGAAAAACGCTCCGTCACTGTTTACCCCGCGCCTGCTGCTGGCGCTGATCTGCGGCCTGATGCTGGCCGGGTGCAGTTCCGGCCTGGCCCTGAAGGGCAGCAAAGATGAAGGGCTGAAGCTGGCGCGCCTGCTGCGCGATCAGGGGCGGCTGGAAGCGGCCAGCGAAGTCTATGCCCGCCTGGACGCACGCGGCAAGCTGGACGGGGCCGAGATGCTGGAATACGCCACCGTCAGCGCACCGGTGCAGCAGCCTGCACAGGCGCTGGCGCTGTATGGCCGTGCCCGCAACGCGCTGGGCGGCAATATCGACAAAATGGCCGATACCGAAGCGCTGGCGCTGTGCCTCGGCATGGGCCGTGCGGAGCTGGCGCTGGGCCGCATGACCACCGCCGGAAAAGACTTCGAGTGTGCGCTGCGCCGTGACGGCAGCAACGCCACTGCACTCAACGGCATGGGCGTGCTGCTGGATGCGCAGGGCCGCCACGACGAGGCCCGCCGCCGCTTCGAGCAGGCGCTGCAAAGCGAGCCGGGTAACATTGCAGTGATGAACAACCTTGCGCTTTCCTGGCTCTCCAGCGGTCAGCCGGATCGCGCCATCGGCCAGCTGCGCACCGCCGATATGAACAACCCGTCGCTGCGCCTGAACCTGGCGCTGGCGTATCTCTATAAAGGGGATGAGGCCGCCGCGCGGGACACGCTGTCCCATCTGGCCGCGTCCGACCGCATCGACGGGCTGATCGCCACGCTGAGCACCCGCGCCGACGAGCTGAAACAGAAAGGCGGTAACGGCAATCCGCTGCTGCTGGCCAGCACCCAGATGCTGCCGCTAAGCGAAAACGCCCAATGACAGGCGGAAAACTGCGCCGCCTCTCCGCCGCCGCGCGCAGCGATCGCGGGGTGATCGCCACCGAGCTGGCGTTCCTTGCGCCGGTGGTGCTGGTGGGCGTGATGATGCTGTTCGAACTGGCGCGCATCGGTCTGGTGATCGGCATCGGCAGCGTGGCGCTGGATAACGCCGTGCAGTCGTTTCGCCTGGACACGCTGGAGAGCGAAAGCGCCAGCGATATGGCCGATTCGCTGCGCAGCCGCATGGTGAAAGCAGGCTACGGCTATATCTCCGCCGAGGATCTGTCGGTCAGCGTGCTGCACTTTGACAGCCTGAGCGAACTGGGCGGCCTGACGGTGTCCGACGACGAGCAGGGCGAAAATCGCCAGACGCTGCCGGTGTGGTCGGTGACCGTGCAGATCAAAAAGGAGTTTCTCTCGCCGCTGCCGGAAGTGCTGTCGCTGGGGAACACCTTCCGCTACCAGTACAAACACGTTTTCGGCACGGAACTGAACGATGAATAACCTTCTGCGTCGCCTGTGGCGGCAACAGCACGGCTCGCTGGCGGTGGAAACCGCGCTGGCGCTGCCGATCGTGCTGGCGGCAGGGGCGGTACTGACCGATTTGATCACCGTCGAGCTGGAGCGCGAGCATATGGAGCAGCGCGCCGGGGCGATTGCCTCGGTGCTGGCGATGCAAAGTGAACTGAGCCGCCAGGGTCTGAGCGGGCTGCTTGCCGCGAGTATCCCCGATGAAAACACCGGCAGCTACCAGCTGAATATCGCCAATGTGCGGCAGAACGGCCAGGTCTACTGGCAGCTGTTGCGCGGCAATAACACCGGTATTTGTACCGATAACGTGGTGCCGACGGGTAGCACCTGGCCCGGTGAACTGCCGGAAGTGAATGAAGAGTCGGGGAAAGAGAATGTGTCGATGATTGTGGTGGAACTGTGCCGCAACGGCAGCGATCTCACCATGCTGGGTGGCCTGACGGTGAAAAACCAGCTGAAGGTTTCAGCCATTAACCGTGTTACCCGCAATACCCTGACGCTGGACGCCACGCTGGCGGCGGAAGCCGGGCTGGAGGAAGACGCCGATGAATAACTCCCTCAGCGTACTGAACCGCGCGGTTCGCCGTTTCTGCCGCCAGGAAAAAGGCGCAGGAACCGCTTTTTACGTGCTGGGCATGATGGCGCTGCTGGTCAGCGGGGCCTTTATTCTCGACAGCGTACAGACCACCGGCGACGCGGCGCAGATCAAGCGCGCGGCGGATGCGGCGGCGCTGGCGGTAGGGCGCGAGTCGCTGATTAAAAATAACAGCAGCTTTGGCGACGGCGAAAAGCAGCAGCTGGCCTGGGAATACGTGCGGACCAACCTCGGCCTTAACAGCCGCCTGGCGGAACAGCTGCGGATCTCCGATATTGCGGTCAGCGAAGGGCGCACGGACAAAGCCCATCGCACCTTTACCGTTAGCGTCAGCTACGCCAGCGATCCCGAACTGCTGGATGTCGGCTCGCAGGAGCAGGAGATCTACTCCACCGCCGAGATGATTTACCGCCCGGCAGAACTGGCGATGATACTGCCGAACACCTCCAGCGAGCAGGCTGGCGACCTGGCCGTGCTGCGCCGCCTGACCAATACCTTTGCCGATGATTTTCTCACCGACTTCCCCGATCGGCGGATGGCGCTGGTGCCCTACAGCCAGTCCGTCAGCGTCTGGGACGCCGATAACTGGAGCACCCGCATTCGCAGCTGGTCGCTGAACCAGGCGCTGACGCCGGTCGAACTGACGTCGCTGTTTCGTAACAACGACTACGGTATTGCCAACATGGCCAGCCGCATGATGCCCGATTTGCAGACGAAGCGCATGTGCCTCTATCGCGGCCTGGATCAAGGGGATAACTACTTCTGGGAAGAGGCACCGGCCAAAAGCTTCTGGATTCATTACCGCCACGATCTGCCGATTAACGCCACCTGGATGCCGTTTATTCAGTGGGTGGGGCCGAACCCGGACTTCGGCCAGGCCACCGGGGTGAACGACACGCGCTTTATCGTCGGCGATAAGGGCTGCCCGACGGCGGCGCTGCTGCCGCTGACCGACGATCTCGGCAAGATCTCCGACCGCCTTGACCAGATGGAATCGCAGTTCAACGTTAACTACGCCATTGCCATGGGCTGGGGCGCCATGGCGCTGTCCCCGGCATTCCGCGGCGGTGACGGCTGGGGTGACAGCGAATACCCGCTGGACTTTAACGACAGCGGCAGCGGCAACCTGAAAGTGATTGTGATGATGGCCAACACCACCGGCGACTGGTTCGACACCGACTCCTATAACGCCTGGGTGGGCGAGGCGATCGACGGCGGCGAAGAAACAGGTCAGGCCACCCCGGCCGCCACCGCGCGCTTCCGTTCACTGTGCGAAAGCTTCCGCACTCGCGATATCAAGTTCTATTTCATCGGCGTGCGGCCGGGCGATCCGGAAGATTTTGGTCGCGGGCTGTTTGACCGCATTGCGCTGCCCGGATTGCAGGTGTGTACCAACAACAATGGCGGTTCGGTGGAGTTTGCCGACAGTTCCAGCTTCTCCGGGGCAGAAGGTCAAATCAGCAACAAGCTGGATGACATTCTGGCGAGTATCGATAAACAGAGTAGTTCCGTACGCCTGATCGAGTAATTCATCCGGCAGAACGCGTTAATTATTAGGTGAACTCATGAAAAAATCATCCACACGCCCGGCCTGGAGCCTGACGCTGGCGCTTGAGCCGCGCATGATGTTTGATGCCGCAGCGGTCACTACCGCCGCCGACGTGGCCGACGCTACCGCCGTTGCCACCACCGCACCGGTCGCCACCGCTACGCCGGCCAGCGATGCGGTGTTTAGCATTGACGCTTCCGGCACGCCGGGTGCCGACGTACACCTGTTCAGCAACGCCAGCGTATCGGCGGACAGTGCCGGTGAAGAAATCAGCAAGCTGACCCTCAGCGTGAATACCAGCGGCAGCAACCAGGCGCTGGTGATAGACGGCACGGCGATTACGCTGACCACCACCAGCGAAACGAGAGAAACGGCCAACAGCCACTACTCCTACCGCGTGGCGATTGCCGATAACACCACCACGATAACGCTGTTTCTGACCAACGCAGGTACCGTGACCCCTGATGCGGTAGAGAGCCTGATTAACGGTATCAGCTATCGCGCGCTGGACGGTGAGGTAAGCAACGGCAGCGTGACCGTCAGTCTGGGCACCCTAAGCGACGTGGGCGGTGACAGTACCGATCTTGATATCAGCAGCACGGTGACCATCGATAACGATAAAAACCTCGCGCCCGAAGTGGACAGCACCGGCGATCTGACGCTGCTGGACGATCTCACCGTGTCCGATCTTGCCGACGGCGCCAATGCCGTGAGCTATTCACCGGACGGTGCATTCGCCTACGTCGCCAGCAGCAAGGGCAGCGTGGTGGTTTACAGCGTTTCCGACAGCGGCGTGCTGACCAAACTGCAAACCTTTAGCGATACGGCTAATTTTGCCGTGACCAGCGGCATGGCGGTGGGCGATAAGGCGGTTTATCTGCTTAATGTGGTACAGAATGCCGATGGTTACAGCTACAGCAGTTCTATTATCACCCTGACGCGCGCAGCGGACGGTACACTGACCTTTGCCAGCAAGGAAACTATCGGCGACCGGCCGATCAATATGGTTGTCAGTGAAGATGGCAAACATCTTTACATCAGTTCCAGCGTCAACGGGATTTATGTCTACGACATCAATGCGCAGGGCACGCTGACCTTTGCCAGCCGGCTAACCGGCAACGTTGACCGTCTGGCCGGGTTGACGACGGTAGGAGACTACGTATTCGTTATGTCTCCGGGCGGCAGTTTCCAGACCCTGACCGTGCTAAAACTCACGACTGAGAATGGCGTCAGTACGCTGACCGAGGTGGATAACACCACCATCACCTCATCGTTTGACTTCACTTCTGCCTGGCAGCTGGCCGCCAGCAGCGACGGCAGCGTGATCTATACCCTGAATACCAGCTCCGGTGCGCTGATTGCCTGGAGCTTTAACGGCAGCATTTTAACGCAGGTCGAAAGCCGCACCATTACCTCAGCGCAGGATGTCGCCATCAGCAGCGACAACAGCCTGCTGTACGTCAGCACTAGTAGCGGCCAGCTGTCGGTATTTGCCATTGCCAGCACCGGCGCGCTCACCCTGGTCAGCAGCCAGACCACCGGCGGCAGCACCGCGTTGGCCAGCAACGGCACCTCGCTGGCGGTGGTCGGCGGCAGCAGCGTGGAGGTGTATACCTCGCTGATCACCTACACCGTCGGCGGCAGCCCGGTGGCGGTGACCACCGGCATGAACGTCTCCGACAGCAACTTTGACGTGCTGAACAACTGCGCGGGCAACTATAAAGGCGCCTCGATCACCCTGACCGCCTCCGGCAGCAGCGACAGCCAGTACAGCTTCGCCAGCGACGGCGGCCTGACCCGGCAGGGCAGCCAGCTGCTGCTGAACGGCAGCGTGATTGGCACCGTGGCTGCCAGCGGTAATACGGTGAAAATTACCTTCACCGCCGACGTGACCACCGCCACCGCCAACCAGGTGCTACAGCAGGTGATGTGGGCGACCACCGGGACCAGCAGCGCGCTGGTGACGCTCAGTGTGGTGGTTAACGACGGCCAGCTGAACAGCAACACCGGCACCGTGCTGCTGCGTGTCAACACCAGTCCGCTGCTCAACCAGGAGGTTGTCGCCGGTTATACCCTGCCGCAGGCCACTACCGAGACGGACTACTGGCTGGAGCTGCCTGCGCTGTTTAGCGATGCCGACGGCGAAAACCTGATCTGGAGCGTCACCGGCCTGCCGGACGGTCTGACCTTTAATGCCGAGACCCACACGATTTCCGGCTCCACTACGGCGGTCGGCACGTTCAGCATCACCATCAGCGCGAAGGATAGCACCGGTGCCTCAGCCAGCCTGACTCTGTCACTGGCGGTCGCGCAGATTGATAACCGCGCGCCGCAAACCAACTGGGACGCCAGCAGCCAGCTCAGCTCGGCGGTGGTCAACGAGTCGTTCACCCTGAAGCTGGACACCACGCTGTTTAACGATGCCGATGCCATTTACGGCGATACGCTGACGTGGACGTTGGAGGGCCTGCCGGAAGGGCTGACCTTCGATGCAGAAACCCTGACCATTAGCGGTACGGCGACCTCGCTTAGCGATAACTACCTGACCATTACCGTCACCGATAAGTCCGACGACAGCGCCAGCCGCGATATGACCCTGCGGGTGATTACCGCCGATGAAGCCGCCAACACCACACCTACGCTCGGCCCGCAGTCCAGTTCGCTGATCTACACCAGCGAAGGCGGCCTGTCGGGCTATGGTTATTATGTCGATGCGATCAATCTTTCCGACGATGGCACCAGCCTGGTGGTGATCGGCGGCACCAGCACCAACTGGGGCGGCACCATTTACGTTAGTGTGTACAGCCGCGATACCAGTACCGGCGAGCTGACACTGCAAAAAACCTATACCCAGGGCAGCGTCAATGACGGTAACGACGCCAACGGTATTGAAATCGACGGTATTCAGGGCACCACCCAGTCGGCCTTCTCCGCCGATGGCAACACCCTGTATCTGTCCGGCACTAACAGCAGCGGCAAAGCGGTGCTCCAGGCATTTACTCTCGGCGACGACGGTTCGCTGACGCTGATTTCTGGCGCGGAAATCGGTGCCACGGCAGTGAAGCTGGTGGTGTCCGATGATGGCAGCAGCGTTTACGCGGTGAGCGCCAGCGGGCTGTACCGCTACAGTGTGGATGCCCAGGGCAAACTGACCGCACAGGAAAGTTTTACCGGGCTGAGCAGCGCACTGAGCATGAGCCTGGACGCCAACGGTACGCTGTACGTCATCAGCAGCACCGGCAACATGAGCCTCTATAGCACCGACAGCAGCGGCGTATTGAGCTATGCCGGGAAGCTGACCCGCGATGGCACTGCGCTGACCTGGACCGATAAAGACGGCAACGCCAGCAGCGCGGGCACGCTGGGCTCCAGCAGCGGACTGAACGGCACCTTTACCCAGATGTCGGTTTCCGATGACGGTTATGTCTATGTGGTGACCGGCACTAACGGCTATCTCACCGTGCTGCATTACGATGCGGCGAACGGCAGCATGAGCCTGATCTCGTCAAAATCTGTCAGCTCCGAGGTCGGCGGTTTCCCGATGTCGGTGACGGTTTCCGCCGACGGTACGGCGCTGTACGTTGGCACCAACGCAGCCAGCCTGGCCGTGTACACCATTGGTGAAGATGGCAGCCTGACTTTCCGCAATACCATTCAGGGCGACGGCGCGATGATTGCCGTGGCGGTCTCCGCCGACGGAAAATCGATTTACGGCGGTTCGCGCTACTACAAGAGCGGCCTGCGCGCGTTCGACAGTTCAACGGATCTGGTCTCCGTGGCGTGGACCGAACGCGGCAGCAGCGAGATCGCCAGCCAGCTGGTGCTCGGCGACGTCGACTATGATGCGGCCAACGGCGGTGCGGGCAACTACAACGGCGCCACCATTACGATGGAACGCGAGGGTTGGGCCAACGCCGACGACAGCTACAGCCTGAAAGAGGGGAACGGGCTGACGCTGGAGAACGGCAATATCCTGCTCAACGGCACCGCGATTGCCAGTTTTACCGTCAGCGAAGGTACGCTGACCGTCACCTTTACCGCCGATGTCACCACCGCGGTCGCCAACCAGGTTCTGCATCAAATCAGCTGGCAGAGCACCAGTAAAGCGCCGGGCAGCACCCTGACGATGGTGGTCAGCATCAGCGATCCCTGGACGACCGCCAGCCAGTCGGTGAAGGTCAACATCACCGAGATTAACGACGCGCCGGAAGCCAGCAGCCAGGCGACCGACCCGACCTATCGCGACACCAGCGGCAGCACGCTGGTGTTCAGCAACACGGTGGTGGATACCATCGAAGACGGCCAGAGCATCGTACAAATCACCCTCAGCGTCAGCGGACTGGTAAGCGGCGAGAGCGATTATCTGGTGATTGACGGTAAAAATGTCCTGCTGGCTGACGGCGTTCGCGTGCTGACCGACAGCAATATCGTGGTCACCGTCAGCGTCACCGACGGCGTGGCCTCGGTTACTATCGTCAGCGACGCGGGCATCAGCGCCGAAAAGGCCCAGACGCTAATCAACACCCTTAGCTACGGCAACCCGGATGCCTATCTCGGTAGCCGCGAAATCGTGCTGACCGGCATCAAAGACAACGGCGGCACCGCGCTCGGCGGCAGCGACAGCACCGATCTGGATATCCATTCGGTGATTACGCTACAGGCGCAGGACGCCGGTCCGCAGCTCAGTTCACCGGATAGCGATAAGCTCAGCTGGGCCGGAAGCCTCAGCGAAGTCAGCGGCCTCGGCACGATTACCCAAAGCGTGCTGTCGGATGACGGCACCAGCCTGTACGTTATCGACGGCAGCGGCAAGATTGCGCTGTTCAGCCGCGATACCGCCACCGGTGCGCTGACCTGGCTCGGCAACATGGACAGCGGGCTGGGTAAAATCGACAAGATCGCCCTGATTGATAACGGCAGCAAGCTGGTGATCAGCACCAGCGGTGTGCCCGAGGGCGGATCTGACGATGACTACAACTACAGCATTAATACCTTCAGCATCGGCGCGGACGGCACGCTGACGCAGGACGACAGGATGGAAATGTGGGATATCAGCTCGGTGCTGGTCTCCGGCGACGGCCTGACTATCTACGTGTATAACCAGAGCGGTCTCAGCGCGATCGCCATCGATGCCGAAACCGGCAAGATGACCAGTCTCGGGGATGTCGAAGCCAATGCCTTCGATCCGCCGCATCTGTGGCAGCCGGTGGCGCAGGCAATCAGCGGCGATTATCTGTTTATCGTCACCGATCCGGTATCCAGCCAGTTCCCCAACGCCATTATCGTCTACCAGCGCCAGGCTGACGGTACGCTGGTGCTGCTCGGCGCGGTCTTCGATCAGGACACCGACGCCAGCGGCAGCAAGCTGTCCATCGACTCACCGTCGGCAATTACTGCCAGCGAAGACGGCAGCCTGATCTATGTCGCCACCAGCAGCGGCCTGCAGATCTTCAGCCTGAACCAGAAGAGCGGCCAGATCGTGCAGACCGGCGTGATGAGCGATATCAGCGGCGTGACCGCGCTGGCGACCAGCAACGACAGCATCTACGTCACCCTGAGCGACGGCACGTTGCAGGCTTACAGCATCGGCAACAGCGGCCAGCTGACCCTGACCTCCAGCTGGAGCAGCAGCGAGTACGCGGCGCTGAATGGCGCAACCAAAATTATCACCACCCGCGACGGTGGGGTGATCGTCAGCGGCAGCCAGCTCGCCAGCCTGATTACCGTGGTGGAAGAGGTGCGCTACACCGTCGGCAGCGGCGCGGAGCTGAACTTCAGCAGCGACGTGACGCTGAAGGATAAAGCGCTGGATCTGCTTAACGACGGCAGCGGCAACTACGGCGGGGCGAGCGTAACCGTCACCGACAGCAGCGGACTGGGCAGCTTTGCCTTCACCGCCGACAGCGGCCTGACGCTGAACGCCGACGGTCAGGTTGTGGATAACGGTACGGTGATTGGCAGCTTCAGCCAGCACGATGGCGTGCTGGTTGTGACCTTCGCCGACGGCGTCAGCAGCGCCACCGCCGGGCGGGTGATTAGCAGCCTGGTCTGGAACAATGTGGACAACAGCACCGGGCGCACGGTGACACTGTCACTTATTGTCAGCGACGGTGAGCTCACCAGCGGTGCCTGGCAGCAGGCTGTCACCATTAACCACGCGCCGCAGAGCACCGACGTCAGCTATCAGCCTGCGGTGATCACCCTCGGTACGGCGTACACCGCGACGCTGCCACAGGGGATGTTTACCGATGCTGATAACGACACGTTGAGCTGGAGTCTCAGCGGCCTGCCGGACGGTATCACCTTTGATGCGGCCACCCGCACGCTGAGCGGCACCGCCACCTCGGCAGGGGTTTATTCCCTGACCATCACCGTGACCGACGGCGACGGTGCCAGCGCAACCCGCCAGCTTGAACTGCGGGTGAATACCACACCGGAGCTGGGCACGGGCGAAACCCGCTTCAGCGTCTCGTCCGGTACGGCCATTAGCGTGGCGCTGGCCGACACGCTGTTTACCGACGCCGACGGCGATGCGTTGACCTGGCAGGCGGATAACCTGCCTGCGGGGCTCAGCTTCGATGCTGAAACCCACACGCTGAGCGGCACGCTGCCGTCCGGGCGCTACACCCTGACGCTGACTGCGACCGATGCCTGGGGCGCCAGCGTCAGCCGCACGCTGGTGCTGCTGGCTAACCGCGCGCCGCAGGTCACCGACGCGACCTTCACCCCGGACGAGCCGATTGCCGGCATCAACTGGCAGCAGACGCTGCCCGCGGATCTGTTTAACGATGCCGACGGCGATGACCTGACCTGGAGCGTCAGCGGACTGCCGGACGGGCTGAGCTTTGACGCCGACAGTCGCACCCTCAGCGGCCGCGCCGCCACCGACGGCAGCTACCTGATTACCGTTAGCGTCACCGATCCTTACGGCGGCGTGGCCAGCCGCACCTTTACGCTGACTATCCAGCCTGCGGGCGCGGGAGTCTCACCGGTAGTGATGACCCCGGTCACGCTGTTCCCGCAGGCGGACGGCGATGCTGAACGCTTTATCTGGCAGGAGCGCGAGCCGGAATTTATCCCGGTCAGCGCCGGGGCACCGCGCGACCCGCTGGTGCTGAGCGATACCCCGGTGCTGGCCAGCGGTCCGCTGGACTACCAGGCCACGCCGTGGCAGCTCGATCCGCTGATGCCAACGCTGATGCCGACGCTGGAGAAGGTCAACTTCACGTCCCGTACCGCCGATAACCCGGCGCTGGCACGCGCCACCGCATGGCGCGGTGAATGGCACGACGGCGGCAACGGTCAGCAGGTCTATGCGTTGCCGCCTGGCCTGGCGGGGCGCGGCGGCATTGTGTCGGTTCAGCTGGCCAACGGCCGCCCGCTGCCGGAGTGGATACGCTATGACGCTGCGCACAGCGAACTGCAGATTAACGCCGCCGATGCCGGCCGCGTTGGCCAGGTTCAGCTGCGCCTTGAGCGGGTGGGCGGTGCGCCGGCGCTGCTGTTAACGCTGCACGGCAGTGAGTCTGCGCGTGCGGCAGCGGAAACCAGCGAACGGTTTCTGATACCGACCACCGGGGTACGCGCTCAGACGCAGCCGGATGTGGCCTTTAATCAGGGTGTATCACACTCGCTGAATGCCCTACGCGGCGACGGCGACGATTTGCTCCAGGCGCTGAATGCGCTGGCGCGTGACTAACAGGGATTTAACTTTATAAATGAATAATTTCAATACGATGGGAACGCTTTCAGTGACTCACTTTACCTCTGTTTCTGCACCCGTACAGGCGCCGTTCAGCGCGCCGCGTCGTTTAAGCCTGGCCGTCGCGCTGGCCTGTTCTCTGCTGGCCGGATGCGCCGTCACCCCCGAGGCAATGACCCCCGCCGAGCAGGTGACTCAGGCGATGACCGACCGCACCAAGATGTTCAGCGATCAGGAACCGGTGCGCGGCAACATTACCCTGGATGAAGCGATTGCCCGCGCGCTGAAGTACAACCTGCAGCAGCGCGTGGCGCTGATGGAGCAGGCGATGCAGGACGATCTGCGCAGCGTGGCCAGTCTGGATATGCTGCCGAAGCTGGCGGCCCGTGCCGGGCTGCAAACCCGCGACAACGTAGCCGGTTCCAGCAGCCAGTCGGTGACCACCGGCCAGCAGTCGCTGGAATCGTCCACCAGCCAGGATCAGACCACCCGCACCGCCGACCTGACCATGAGCTGGAACGTGCTGGACTTCGGTATCAGCTACGTTAACGCCCATATGCAGGCGAATAAAACCCTCGCCGCCGAGGAGCGCCGCCGCAAAGTTGTGGCGGATATTACCCGTCAGGTGCGTACCGCCTGGTGGGAAGCGGCGACCGCACAGCGCCTGAAGCCGGAAGTGACCCGTGCGCTGGGCGAGGCGAAACGCTCGCTGGAGTACGCCCGCGCTACCGAACGTGAGCGCCTGCTGCCGCCGGTAGAATCCCTGCGGTTCCAGAAAAATATGCTGGAAATGGTACGCCAGCTGGAAGTGGTGGACAGCGACCTGGCGCTGGCGAAAGCCCGCCTGTCGTCACTGATGAACCTGCCGCCGGCCAGCGACTTCAGTCTGGTGGTGCCTGCTGAAAGCAGCATGGTCGCACCGAAGATGAGCTACACGCTGGGCGATCTGGAAAATATTTCCATGGTTCGCCGCCCGGAAATCCGCGAGGAGAGCTACGAAGCGCGCAATGCGGTGCTGGAAACCCGCCGCTCGCTGCTGCGCCTGATGCCGGGTGCGACGCTGTTTGCCGGAGTGAACGGCGACAGCAACAGCTACCTGGTGAACCACGGCTGGGCCTCTGCCGGGGTGCAGGTCAGCGGCAATCTGCTGAACGTGCTGGCGTGGTCGTCAGTGAAGCGTGCGGGCGAGTCGGCCGAACAGGTGGCGGAAGCCCGTCGCCAGGCGATGCGCATGGCGGTCATGGCCCAGGTTAACGTCTCCTGGCAGGAGTACCTGAGCAGCGTGCAGATGTTTAACCGTTATCAGGAACTGGCGCGCGTTCAGCAGGGTATCTACCAGCAGACCGATCTTAGCTACCGCAACCAGGCCGCCACCCAGATGGAGCAGATCCGCGTCAGCACCGAAACCATTCTGACTACCCGCGCCCGCGACCGCAGCTTTGCGGTGATGCAGAACGCGCTGGGTAGCATCTGGCAGGCCGCCGGTCTGGATATTCTGCCGGACCGCGTTAACGACACCAGCCTGGCCGCGCTGAGCAGCAGCATTAACAGCACCAGCAAACAGATTGAAAACGGCGCGATTGCCGTGCCTGCACTGGGTGCACCGACCGGTAACGTGACCACCGCCGCGCCTTCTGCCGCGCTGCTGGCCGCCAGCCGTCCGGCACCGGCCCCGACGCCTGCACAGCAGGCTGTGAGCAGCCAGCCGTACGCGGTGAGCTCAGGCAACATGTGGGACAGCTACAGCTCCCTGTCCGGCGGTGCGCAGTGATGAGCAAAAAACGGGCGTATCCGCTGCTGCTGGCGCTGATGATGGTGTGTGCTGACCGCGCGCTGGCGGAGGATGCGCCGCCGGAACCGGTGCGCGTCCAGCTCAGCGCGGTACAGCAGACCACGCTTTCCAGCGGCATTGCGGCGCGGATCAATACGCTGACGGTGAAAGAGGGCGATCGGGTGAAGCAGGGTGCCACCCTGCTGAGCTTCGACTGCACCATGCTGAAAGAGAAGCTGAACTATGCCAGCGCCAACGAACAGGCGGCGCGGAAAAAGCTGGCGGTGGCGAACCGGTTGGATCGCCTGAACTCAATTAGCGTCTCGGACGTTGAGCAGGCGCGTTCGGCGGTGAGCATGGCGCAGGCGGAAAGCGGCGTAAACCGGGCGATGCTCGACCGCTGCGTGCTGAAAGCGCCGTTCTCCGGCCGCGTGACCGAAACGCTGGTGCGCAACTGGGAAACGGTGCCGGAAGGCAAGCCGCTACTGACGCTGTACGACGACAGCGCCTTTGAGCTGGAAATGATTGTGCCGTCGCGCTGGCTGCGCTGGCTGAAAGCCGGCACGCCGTTTACCGTGGCGCTGGATGAAACCGGGGAAAGCTATCCGGCGAAAATTGTCCGCCTCTCCTCGGCGGTCGATCCGGTCAGCCAGTCGGTGAAGGTGTTTGGCCGTATTGAAGAGAAGGGCGACGGCCTGCTGCTGCCTGGCATGAGCGGCGCGGCGCAGTTCAGCCTGCCTGCCACCTCCGACACGGCGGCGCAATGAGTGAGATGAACCACGCTGCGGCAGCGGAAGGGCATCTGCGGGCGCTGAGCGAGCTGCTGCGCCTGCAGGGACGGGTGCGTGAGCTGGCCAGCAGTGACGAACTGGCCTTCTTTATGGTCAATGAAACTCATCGGTTGACGCCCTACCGCCAGGCGCTGCTGTGGGACGGTGCCAGCGGCAGGCTGCGTGCCGTTTCAGGCATCGCCGCGCCGGACGGCCACGCGCCGTTCAGCCAGGAGATGGCCCGGCTGTGTTCGCGCTGGCAGCAGAGTTACAGTCAGCCGTCGCGGCTGGATGCCAGCGTGCTGGACCCCGCCGACCGCGCGGTGTGGCAGGAGTACCTGCCCGCGTACGGGTTGTGGCTGCCGCTGCCTGCCGCGCAGGGTGAAACCGGACTGGCGCTGCTGCTGCTGCGTGAAACGCCGTGGCAGGACGGCGACCTGCTGCTGCTGAAAGAGCTGGGCGGTGCCTTTGGTCACGCCTGGTTCGGCTTGAATAACCGACGTGGCGCTAAACGGCAGAAGCCGAAGCGCGGTAAAGTGATTGCCGCCTGCGCCGTGCTGCTGGCGCTGATGCTGATCCCGGTGCGCCAGTCGGTGATTGCACCGGCGGAGGTGGTGGCGCATCGCCCGGCGCTGCTGCGTGCGCCGCTGGCCGGGGTGATTGATGAGATCCTGGTGCGGCCCAATCAGGCGGTGAAGCAGGGCCAGGCGCTGGTGCGGCTGGACTCCCGCGAATTGCAAAATCAGCTGGAAAGTGCCAGACAGCAGTTTGCCGCCAGCGACGGTGAATATCGCCAGGCCCAGCAGCAGGCACTGAGCGATACCGATGCTAAAGCACAGCTGGCAGTGCTGGCCAGCCGCCGCGAGCAGGGGCGCACTGAAATGGCCTTCCTGCAGGCGCAGCTGGCGCGTACCGAGCTGGTCGCCCCGCGCGACGGCGTGGCGATTTTTGATGACGTCAGCGATCTTACCGGCCGTCCGGTGGCGGTCGGCGAGAAAATAATGCTGGTGGCCGATCCGGCGGACAGCGAACTGGAGATCCAACTGCCCGCTGCCGACGCCATCGCGCTGGCACCGGGTGCCGACGTGCGGCTGTTCCTCAACGTTGCGCCGGATAAATCGGTGGCCGCAACGCTACAGCAGACCGGCTACCGGGCGGCGCTGACGGCGGAAAATATTATGGCCTACCGGCTGCGCGCCGGATTCAGCCAGCCGGACCCGCTGCTGCGCGTTGGGCTGAAGGGCAGTGCGAAAATCTACGGCGAACGCACGGTACTGATTGCCTGGCTGCTGCGTAAGCCGTGGTCGGCGATGCGCGTCTGGCTGGGAGTATAACCGTGGGGGTTTCTGTTGATTTACCGCCGCTGCGCGAAGAGTTAATTCTGCATCGCGGCCCGGCGAACTGGGACGGTTCCCCCAGCTGGACGCTGGAAGATCCGCAGCGCGGGCGCTTTTTCCGCCTCGGCTGGCTGGAGATGGCGTTGCTGTCGCGCTGGTCGTTGGGCGATCGTCAGAGGCTGATTGCCGAAGTGAATCAGCGGCTGCCGCTGGAGATCGGCGACGAGGACGTGGAAAACTTCAGCCGCTTCCTGCAGTTTCATTCGCTGACCCGGCCCGAGGGCGAAGCCGCGCTGAAGCAGTTCCTCAATCAGCAGCAGCAGAGCCGCAGCGTCTGGTGGCGCTGGCTGCTGCATAACTATCTTTTTATGCGCATTCCGCTGCTGCATCCGCACCGTATGCTGCAACGGCTGCTGCCGCACGTAGAGCTGTTCTATCGGCGACCGTTCTGGCTGGCTACCCTGGCCGCCGGGGCCTGCGGGCTGCTGTTCGCCAGCCGCCAGTGGCAAACCTTTCTGCATACCTTCCTGCACTTCTTCACCCTGGAGGGGGCGCTACTGGCCGGGGGGACGCTGGTAGTGACCAAGTGCCTGCACGAGCTGGGGCATGCCTTTACCTGCACCCGCTACGGCGCGCGCGTCTCTACGCTGGGGGTGGCGCTGCTGGTGCTGATGCCGGTGCTGTACACCGATACTTCGGCGTCGTGGAAACTGCCGAAGCGCCGCCAGCGGCTGGCGATAGGGGCTTCCGGCATGCTGGTGGAGCTGGCGCTGGCGGCCTGGGCGACGCTGGCGTGGAGCTTCCTGCCGGACGGCATGTGGCGCAGCGCGGCGTTTATGCTGGCGACCACCACCTGGATAATGACCCTGCTGATCAACCTCAGCCCGCTGATGCGCTTTGACGGCTACTTCCTGCTCTCCGATGCGCTGGGCGTGCCGAATTTGCAGGCGCGCGGCTTTGCGCTGGCCCGCTGGCGGCTGCGCGAATGGCTGTTCGGGCTCGGCGATGCCCCGCCCGAACAGTGGCCGGACTGGCTGCGGCGCACGCTGCTGAGCTACGCCTTCGCCACCTGGGTGTATCGCCTGTTTCTGTTTACCGGGATTGCGCTGCTGGTTTATCACATGGCGTTTAAGCTGCTGGGAATGGCGCTGTTCGCGGTGGAAATTGGCTGGTTTATCCTGCTGCCGATCTGGCAGGAGCTGCGTGAATGGACCAAACGACGTAAGGATTATCGAATGAATCGTCATCTTGGGGTGACCCTGGCGGGGGTCACGCTGGCTCTGCTGGCGCTGATCGTGCCGTGGCAGCGCACCGTTACCGCTCCGGCGCTGCTGCGTGCCGCCGAGCAGCACAGTTTTTATATGCCGCTGGCCGGAAAAGTCGGGGAGATCCTGGTGAAACCCGGACAGCAGGTGAAGAGCGGGGAGCCGCTGTTTATCCTGCAGGCCGACGGTGAGTCGCACCAGCGCCAGCAGCTGGCAAAGCAGGTGGCCACCCTCAACTGGCAGCAGCAGTATCAGCTAATGAATCGCCGTGCAGCGCAGAATCATCAGCGTGTGCGGCAGGAGCGTGAGGCCGCAAATCAGCGGCTCCAGGTACTGGAACAGCAGCAGCAGGCGCTGACCGTGCGCGCCCCGGCCGAGGGTGTGATGGTGGATCAGATGCTGCCGCTCACGCCGGGCGAATGGCTGCCTGCGGGAGAATGGCTTGGTACGCTGATCGGTCCTCAGGGCGGCGTGGTGGAGGCGCTGGTGTCCGAACAGGACTGGCGGCGGCTGAAGGTGGGCGACAGCGGCACCTTCTATCCACGCGATGCCTCCCGTGCGGCCAGTGAGATTACCGTGGTGGATATAGAACATGCGGCGCTGGCGGACATGAAGCCGCTGGCGGAACTGGCTTCGGTCTACGGTGGTCCGGTGGCGACGCTGAGCGACGCGCAGCGCAGGCTGATGCCGGAACAGGCGGTGTATCGCGTGGTTCTGAAACTGCCGGCCGACAGCCCGGCACCACAGCAGGTACTGAGCGGCACGGTATCGCTGAAGGGGGAATCGCAAAGCCTGGCGGTCAAACTGTGGCAGCGGGTACATGCGGTATTGATACGCGAGCTGTCGTTTTAGCCCTTGCCGAATTCTTCCGCACGATAATTAACCGTGTGCGACAATACTGCGATGTTAAGTAATAAAGGCCGGAAGAGAATAATAAATCTCTTCCGGCATCGTGTGACTGACTGCGTTAAATAATTGAGCAAAGATAGGCATTGCCCTGGAAATAGCTGCCGTCCGCTTTTTTCGCATGTGGGTGATAGCCAATCGCCGCGCCTTTATGCTGCGCCGCACATTTCACATCGCCTTCGTGCTGTAGCGTTGCAGGCACTTTGCCGAACAGCGTGGCGTCGTTCCATAACTGTGTTTTTCCTGAAGCCTGGAGCTGTGGCGGCGTAGCGGACGGTTTTTCGCTTGGGCTAAGCGAAATACAGCCGGTGGAGAGCAGGGGAATGACGGTGAGTAAAATTGCTGCTGTTATCTTTGCCATAATAAATACCCTGGTTGGAGTTGGACTTTTTGTCTTTTATAAAAAGAAGCGTCTGATAATGATAAATCGCGCTAATTAAAGTCGGTGTATTAACGCAAGATCGTCTACGCTCAGATGGCGTATTATTTTCAACCATCGTTTCGATGGGGTTTACGGCAGGAATCTACACCTGAAAAGGATGAAAGGCAACGGGGATTACGCGACGTAGATCGTAAATTTACTATTATTTTTCAGTCAGATAATGGGTGTTGAAATGATATTTCTAATTGGTTGGTGACGTTTGTTCTAAGTTTGAATTTTGTTTGATAAATAATATTACAGATTGATTAAATAAAGGGATTTGCTCAGGGCCGCCAATTAATCAAGCCTTTTGGTTAATAAATGAATCATCAGTTTCGTCCAGTGCACGCGTTAACATCAAATCTGAATAAAAGCGCAGTTATGGCTGGTAGTAACGCTGCGGTACTTTTTATTATCATTCCCATCCCACCGGGCTGAGTGACCCTCAAGGCTTCTGCATCGATTGGCAAAATGGCATGAGTTTGCTGATAAAAGAGTTATCGCGAAACATAGTTGCTTTCAGCAGGTAATTAAAAGTCCGCTGCGGAGGGCGGTCTGTAATAATCTTGCTGCAAGATCAGAGATATAGTAGTCTTTTTCCTAATTTCTCACCGACTCTCCCGTGAATCAAAATAATCTTTGCGCTGCGGCGTCCTGTCCTGGCGCGCGAAAAGGATAAGCAATGGCCGAAATCTTTCAATGGGATCGCTTTGCGGCGGTGCTGGCACACGCCTCGTTTTCCATGGACCCCGCCCTGCGCGATATTCCTGTCGGTACGCTGGCGCTGGGATTAGGCGACGGCAGCTCAGAAGGAATAGCGCTGAACTGCAAGAACAGCCAGCGCTATCGCTCCGTTTCCGCCTGGCTGTGGAACTTTAACGATGCCGAGCGACAGGCCCTGAAAGCCCGGGCGCAGGCAAATCCGGTGTCCCGCGTGGTGATTGAGGACTTTTCGCTGGACAGTTGCTTCGCCTGGCTGCTTTACAGCGCACTCACCCTCAGTGAAACCGACGAATTCCCGCCGGGGCTGGAAAAATGGGTCAGCTACATCGATCAGTGGGAGCAGGGCAGCTATCTGGATGGCGATGATTTTTCCCGCTCCGCTGCCTGCCTGCACACGGTCTTTGCCCACGCCCAGTTAAACGCCGCCAGCGACGAACAGCATCAGTACGATGCGGCGCGGCTGCAATCCGGCTTTACCCGCTGCTTTAAACTGCTCAGCGATCTGGTTAATCAGACTGATGCCCCCCTGAACGGTATCCTGCCGGTAGCCTCTGCTGAATATCAGGCCGCTGCCGCTGCCCTGGCCTATGAACACCAGCTGTATCAGCTGGCGATACCGCGCGCAGCCACCTGCCAGCTGCTGGTGGAACAGTCAGACAGCCAGCGTAAAGTGCTGATTGATGCCCTGTTCCTTAATGAGCAGCACGCCAGCGGCCTGTTTAAAATTTTTGCCCGCAATGACCGCACGCGTTCGTGGAGTAAAAACGGCTTTACTCTGCTGGGGATTTATCGCCCGCAGGAACAGGGCACCGGCAATGACGTGGTGATTTCCGTCGATCCGAAAAGCGGCGTGTCGTTGAAAAATATCTGGATGGCGCTGGAGCAGGAAGAAAATGTGCGCTGGAACGGTCAGCGGCCCGAGGATAAGCCGCGCCTGCTGCGCAGCTACAGTAATGCGGCGGGTCCGCTGCCCGGTTCGCCAAACCAGCCCTGGTGGGATGATGCCGGTAACTACACGCTGCTGGGCGCGCCGAAGCGGCTGGAGTCCGGCGAGCTGGGATCGAAACTCGACTGGTGGCAGGATATTCTGCCGCTAATCTGGCAGCAGGGCTTTGTCGACCACCTGACTCCCCGCCTTCAACAGGTGGATCACACAACCACGGTGAGCGAAGGGCAAAAGCGCGTTTGCGCATGGCGCTGGTCGCAGCCCGATTCCCGTATCCAACAAAGCGACACCAGCAGCTATCTGGTGGATACCCCGACGTTTCAGGGATGGCTGGCCGGAACCAGCCAGGCAACGCCACCGGTAACGCCTTATGCTCTGCCGCAGAGCGATCGCTACGAGGCGTACTGGCAATCCGACGTGCTGGTGGTCAGCCATCAGCAGGGGGTAAGTCTGTTCAGCCGCTCGGCCGATAACCCGGCGCTGGACGGGCTGCTGGCGGTTGCCCGGCGCATTGCCACGCTGAGCGATGACTATGCCGCTTTCCTGACGCAAATCCGCCAGATCTTCAAAAAATGGCCAAAGCAGCTTAAGCAGCACGCGTCGGCGATTGAAGACAAGCAGTGGGAGGAGGAGATCTTCGCGCTGCGGGTCAACGCGCTGAATGTGCTAAACAGCAGCGAAACTCTGTTCAGCAGCGCCGATGAAAACAGGCTGAGCGAGATGCTCCAGCGCCAGTGGGGCCTGCACGATCAGCGCGGTACGCTGTTTGCCCAGCTCGATCGGCTGGATCAGCTGATGCAGGACGCGATTGCCCGGCAGAATTCGCGCCGTCACCGGATCTATGGTTCGCTGTTCTCCGCGCTGGGGATGGGGATTGCCGCCAGCCACGTCTGGGAGCCGGTGCGGGATATCCTCACCACCAATGAATACGAATGGCAGCTGATGCTGTTTAAAGAGCCGGACGTCAGTTCTCAGCATCTGGCCGATATCGCCGGGCAGAGCGCGCACTTTGAGCTGATCACGCTGATCGTCTTTGTGGCTTTTGCCCTGCTCGGTTTTGTTCTGTTCTGGTTCTTTGATATCCGCAGCCAGGAAGATTAACGCACATGGAGTTTGAGAATGAATAATCAGCTTGCCCTGACTATCGTTAATCGCAGCAGGGAAATCGTTGCCAATGCCCATTCGCAGATCTCCGAGCGGCTGGCCGTACCGCACCCGGACAATGACAGCTTCACCGCCGGATTCCGCATGCTGGATCAGGGGCGGATTAAGCATACTTCGTGGAAAAACGTCGGCGAGATGCTGGGCCTGAACGCCGCGCAGATAAAAAATTATGTCGATCTGCTGCGTGTGCTCAGCGGCCGGGAGGCGGAGCTGGGCAGCGATCCGCTGGCACTGAATAAGTGCATGATTGCCGGTCTGCAGCTGGTGAATCTGCTGGAGCTGGTGCAGGAGGCGCATCCTGAATTCAGCTGGGAAAGCGTATACCCTCTGCCGCAGGAGGCCCGCGAGGGTAACGCCGTACGGCAGATGCGCGCCATCGAACTGCTGATCCGCGAGGTGGTGGATGAAGCCTGGGCCGATCAGCATAAGCTGATTAGCCGGATGCGCGAGATCCTGAACGATGCGGTGGTCGATCGCATTGTCAAAAACGCGGAGAAAGGTAACGTCCTCAGCGGTACGCTGCTGGAGCAGCTGCGGCTGATCCTGGCCGATAAAGAGGACTTCCCGGGCTATTATCATCGCTACTTTGACCCCGCACCGGCGCTGAACTATGCCTCCGGTACGCGGGAAACCCTGTCGCTTTTCCTGCAGGATTTAAACCATATCCGCAATAAAATCGCCCACCATAAACGGCTTAGCGAAGCGGAACGGCTGCTGCTGAATGAGTATTTTGACCAGGTGATTGAACCGCTGCGCGCAGCTTATCGGGAAGGGCGTTTAAAAACCGATCCGGATGCGCTCTATGACGCACCGGCGGAGGCGATTGAACGCTATCAGCAGCAGGTGGAAAAGCAGCTGGCCGAGATCGGCGATGAGCTTAAGCGAACCGGCCAAACGGTAAAGGAGATCCGGGAAGATACCGGTATTTTACGCCGTAAATCCAGCTGGATCCTCGCGGGAATTGTCGGTATTGCCGCCATTACCGGCGCGACGCTGCACTTTAGCGGCGGCAGCTTCGTCAATACGGAAATTATCAAAGATAAAGTCAGCGACGTGCAGGACAAGCTCGGCAACGTCAAGCAGGAAACCAGTAGCGATCCGCGCAAGGAACTGGCGAATATGGGCGTACAGTGGGACCAAGGCGAAATGGAACAGGCCATTCGCCGTGGCGATCTGCGCACCGTGCAGCTGTTTAACGAGGGTGGGATGAGCTGGCACAGCAATTTCCTGGTCGCCGCGCTCGATGAATGGTATACCGAGGGGCACAACCCGGGCCGGGCAGCGACCATCGATTATCTCAGCCAGCACGCGAACAATCTTATCTACCTCAATGGGTATTCCGGTACCTGCGGCTATGCCATGGATACTGCCATTAAGCATAATAAAAAAGGCGACGGGAATACCGACCTGAATAATAAGGTGGTGGGTACGCTTTGTAAGACGGATACTGGCCTTGCCGATTTTAAAGTTAAACGTCAAAAGCTGAGTGACGAACTTGAAAAATTAAAGGCGGATTATCGCCACGATACACAGCCGGTGGACGTCTGTTTCAGGGAAAATATGCAGGATGACGGTAACAGGATCTATAGCCATATTCATGGATCTGGTGCTTCTCCCTCAGCGAATTATTACGTTAAACCCACCGCTGACAGCCGGGCCGCAGGCGTGACGAATTATAAATTTAAAGAATATCAGGATGACAGAATGAGCGTGCCAAGGTTCAAAGAGTCACTGAAATATTATTGCCAGCAGCTGGCGAGTTTCGCGAAAGAGATGTACCCGCCGGAGATTGCGAAAACGGAAGAAGAATTAAAAAGCGTTGATGATATTGCGGTCAGCAGCGGATTGAAAGGCTAAAGGGCGATTGAAATAATTCCGTCCGCAGGTCATAACACCCACGTTTATGTGGGTGTTTTCTTTTACGCCATCTTTTTAATCTCATACTAGAAATATCCTAAAACCTGCGTAATAATCCCCGACCAACTGACCAGCAGCGCAGACTGATGGCACAGGATCGTTGTGTATTTCAGTATTTTTCTTTACCTTCCGGGACTCGATCTTATGGCCGATAAAGGCAAGGATCTCGCAGCGCTGTATCTTTCCGAACGTAAACGTCTGGAGCGCCAGATAGACCGCAAAGTGGGCTGTCGCAGCACGGCCAGCGATCTGGTGCAGGATATTTTTCTGCGGCTGTGGGAAAAGGCCGTCGAGTGGAAAGGCGATTCCGCTGCCTATCTGAGCCGCTGCGCGCGCAATGCCGCCATCGATCATCTGCGCGCTGAGAAAACCCGTGAAGCGTATTTGCAGGGCGAGCTGCCGGAGCCGTTTTCCGAGCCGCCGCTGTCGCCGCACGAGATCCTGGCCGCCCAACAGAACATTCGCCATATCGATGAGGTGCTGGCCTCGCTGCCGGAAAAAACACGCCATATTTTTCTGCTAAACCGGGTACACGGACGCAGTTTTTCTGAGATCGCCGGGGTGATGGGGATATCATCGCGCGCGGTGGCAAAGCATATGGCACGCGCGGTTGCCGCCTTAGATCTGTCCGCGACGGGAGTGAACAATGTCGATTAAACCTGAATCACACGACGCCGCAGTGCGTGCCGAAGCTCGTCGCTGGTTTCTGGCGATGCAAGACGGCCCGTCGCGCCGTCAGCTGGCCGCCTGCGATAAGTGGCGGCAGGCGCATCCGGCGCACGAAGAAGCCTGGCTGGCGATTGAGTCCGTCTGGCAGGATACCGCCGTACCGGGCCAGCAGCTGGCGGAAAAAGAGGCCGATGTGCTGTCCGGCTATCTGGCGGCGATGGATAAAAACCGTGCGCGAAAGGCGACGCGTCGCCGCGCGGGTTCCACCGCTGCGCTGTGCGTCACGCTGGTGATGCTGGCCGGTCTGTGGCTACAAAATCCGTCGTGGATGCAGAATTTGTCTGCCGATCGGGTGGCGGGAAAAGGCGAGCGGCGCGATGTGCTGCTGGCCGACGGCTCGAAGGTGCTGCTGGATGCCGACAGCGCCTTCAGCGTCGATTTCACCCCGGACGCGCGCCGTATCCATCTGCTGCGCGGCGGCGCGTTTTTCGATGTGGTGTCTTCAAAAACGCCGTTTATTGTGGATACCCCTGCGGGCAGCGTCCGCGTTCTGGGGACGCAGTTTGACGTGCGCCTGCAGGAGAGCGGCGGGGTGGTGACGCTGGCGCGCGGCAGCGTGGCGGTCAGCAGCGAGGGGCAGCCGCAGCCGACGATGATTAAACCCGGCCAGCAGGTCGCATTTAGTCCGCAGGGGGTGGCAGCCCCGGCCAGCGTCAACGTTCAGGATGCGATGGCGTGGCACGGCGGCCGCTATATTTTCTATCGCGCGCGTCTGGGCGATGTGATGCGCGAGGTGGAACGCTATCGGCCGGGCCGCGTGCTGATGCCTTCTTCTGCGCTGGCGGATCAGCGGGTGACCGGCAGCTTCTCCCTGGCCGACACCGACAAAGCGCTGGATTCGTTACAGGCCAGCGTCGGCTTCCGTATGCGCAAAGTGACCGACTATCTGGTCATTATTACGCAATAAAAGCGTCTTATTTTCAGCTGGTTATGAGTTTTTTATAAAAAAGTGTCTTTTTCAGGTTCAGTGGTGCGCCTGCTGATGCGTGATCGTAGTGATAGTGAAAATGATAATAAATATTATTTTCGTTTAATTGCGATCGTCTTATCAGATATGGGGCACGTTAATGAACAACAAGAAAGTTCGTCGCGCAGGCTATGCATTAGCCTCGGCACTGCTGGCAGGCGCAGGCGCAACGGGTATGGCGGTGGCCGCCGTACAGCAACCTCAGGTTCAACAGTTCAGTTTTACTATTCCGGCAAAACCGGTCACCCAGGCCGTCAATGAGATTGGCCGGATTGCCGGTCTTTCCGTGGTATTCCGTGAAGATACGGCGATTGAGGTGACGGGCCGACCGGTACAGGGCCGGATGAGCGTCGAGCAGGCGCTGACCACTCTGCTGAACGGTACGGGACTGGGCTACCGCTTCAGCAACGACAGCACCGTGCAGATTTACCGGCTGCCGCCGGACACGGCCGCTAACGCCAGTACGATGGTGGTCAGAGCCTCGGATAACGGCAGGCTCGGGCCGGTGACCGGCTACGTCGCCAGCAACAGCACCGCCGGGACCAAAACCAACACCCCGCTGATGAAAAATCCGCAGTCGGTCAGCGTGATCACCCGCGATCAGGTAGATGTGCAGGGCGCACAGAGCCTGACCCAGGCACTGCGCTATTCGGCCGGGGTATCGGCGGAAGTGCGCGGGTCGGCATCACGCTACGATCTGCCCTATATCCGCGGGTTTGGATCGCCGACCGACGGTAACCAGTATCTTGACGGTCTGCGCCTGCTGCGTGGCGGCGGCTATGTGATCCCGCAGATTGAAACCTTCGGCATTGAGCGCATTGAGTTCCTCAAGGGGCCTTCATCGACGCTGTACGGTGGCGTGAATCCCGGCGGACTGATTAATGCAGTCTCAAAAGTGCCCTCCAGCGAAGCGCAGAACTCGGTGGAGATGCTGTACGGCAGCCACAAGCGTATGCAGCTGGGGCTGGA
Source organism: Erwinia sp. S38 (assembly GCF_016624545.1). Classification (NCBI taxonomy): domain Bacteria; kingdom Pseudomonadati; phylum Pseudomonadota; class Gammaproteobacteria; order Enterobacterales; family Erwiniaceae; genus Erwinia; species Erwinia sp. S38. The sequence continues at coordinate 86,883 of NZ_JACVTS010000003.1, forward strand.
TTCCACCGGGCCGCTGGCCGACGATAACTCCCTGCTGTACCGGGTCATTGCCCTGGGCCGTAAATCAAATACTCAGGTGGTGAACACCAAAGAAGAACGACTGTTCGTTGCGCCGTCGCTGACCTGGATACCCGATGCCGATACCTCCTTTACCCTCAATATGAGCTATCAGCGCGATCCGGAAGGGGGCTACTACGGCGTTCTGCCGACGGTGGGCAGCCTGTGGTCCAGCCCGGCCGGGCAGATCGCGCGTAATTTTAACGACGGCGACCCGGAGTACGACGAGTTCAGCCGCACGCAAACGGCGGTGGGCTGGCAGTTTGAACATCGTTTCAACGACATCTGGACAGTGCGCCACAATCTGCGCTACCTCGATCTGACTACCGTGACCAAAAGCGTCGGGACCGCCGCGCTGGCCGCCGACGGGCATACCATTTCCCGCTATGCGCTGGGCACCGATGAATCACTGCGGGGGATAACGTCCGATCTGCAATTGCAGGCGGAGTTTGATACCGGGCGCTTCTCGCATACCACGGTGGCCGGATTCGACTATCAGGAATCTTCATGGCGGCAGATCCGCGACTACGGCGCGGCACCGTCGATTGACTATCTCAACCCGGTTTACGGCGTGGCGACCAACCTGGCGCTGGCACCGATCACCAATCAGAAACAGCACATCACCCAGGCCGGTTATTATTTGCAGGATCAAATCGAGCTGGATAACTGGACGCTGGTGGCGGGGGGGCGCTACGACACCGCACGTACCCGTACCGATAACTATCTCAGCGCCTCGCACGGCGTTCAGGATGATGAAGCGTTCAGCGGCAAGATCGGTCTGATTTACAACTTTGATAACGGCATTGCGCCGTATGCCAGCTATTCCACCTCGTTCCTGCCGGTGACCGGCACCGGCAGCAACGGCAACGCCTTTAAACCCAATACCGCGCAGCAGCGTGAGGTCGGCGTGAAGTACCAGCCGACCGGACTGGATGCGCTGTTTACCCTGGCCTGGTTCGATATTACCCAGAAAAACGTGGTGACCTACGCCAACGCGCTTACCTCCTATCAGACCGGGGAACAGCGTTCGCGCGGGGTGGAGTTTGAAACCAAAATGGCGGTCAACGACAGCATCAATGTGACCGGTGCCTTCACCTATACCAAAGCCGAAGTCACCAAAAGCCTGGCGGTTGATGCCGGCCAGCGGCCGATCGGCATCCCGGATTATACCGCTTCGCTGTGGGCCGATTACACCTTCCGCAGCGGTCTGATGCAGGGGCTGACCGTTGGCGGCGGCGGGCGCTACGTGGGGGAAACGGTGGGTGGCTATTCACCGAATGTGTACAGCGCCAGCGCCGTTCGCCTGGATGCGCCGGGGTATACGGTGTTTGATTCGGCAATTGGCTACGACTTCGGCAAGCGGTTTGGCAACCTCGATGGTTTAAGCACCCGGGTGAGCGTCAACAATCTTTTCGATAAAAGCTATGTCACCTGCCTGTCCAACAACTTCTGTAACTACGGTAACGAACGTGTGGTGAACGTGTCCGTGAACTATCGCTGGTGAGGCCGATGAGCGTAATGGAGCAAAATACGCATCGGGCACACAGGGGGAGCGGGCAGCTGGCGGTGCTGCTGGCCATCAGCGCGCTGTATATCGGTTTCGGCATGACCATGGGGCTGATCCAGGGCGGATTCCCGGCCATTATGCGGGCGCAGGGAATGAGTCTGGGGGCGGTAGGCTGGCTGTATGCGCTGTACCTGCCGCTGGGCGTGGCGTTTCTGTGGTCGCCGCTGGTCGACCGCTGGCGGCCGCCGTTTCTGGCGGTGGAACTGGCGTGGATTGTGCCGATGCAGCTGGCCTCCGCGCTGGTGGTGGCCGCCGTGGCGCTGATGCAGGGGGCCGATCTGCGTCTGCTGTTTGCGATGGGGCTGTTTGTCGCCTTTGCGATGGCGACGATGGATATTGCACTGGACGCGCTGGCGGTGGAGCGCATTGATCCGGCCTGGCGACCGCGTGCGGCGGCCTGCAAGCTGGCGGCGCTTTCCATCGGCGCGATGATCGGCGGCGGGGCGTTTGTTGCCCTGTTCCAGCGCTTCGGCTGGGCCACCATCTTCCTGTGCTATGCCGCCAGTCTGCTGCTGCTGATTGTGCCGATGCTGCTGGTCAGCAGAGCAAAGTCGCCGGTGGCTACGCCGCCCGTCGCGCCGCAGCAGCAGAAAGCCAGCTTCCGCCGACTGCTGCGCAATGCGCTACAGCGCAGGCGGCTGGTGTTGCTGACGCTGACCTGCTGCGTGATCTTCCCGCTGTCGGCACTCAACCGCTTAATGCTGATCGATTTGCAGGTATCGATGGACGTCATCGGCGGCGTGGTGGGCACGCTGGGGCCGGTCACCATGCTGATGACCGCCGGGATCGCCGCGCCGATGATGCACCGTTTCGGTTTGTCGCGGGCGATCTGGCTGTTTACCGCGCTGGGGATCGTCGCCCTGGCGGCGATGGCGGCAGGCTATCTGCTGGTGCTGCCGTGGCTGGCGATAGCCGGTGCGGTCACCATGGGCGCGGCGGTCAGCGGAATTTATGTTGTGCTCAGCGCCCGTATCCTCGGCTGGTCGCGCGGGGAACAGCCCGCGACCGACTACGCCACGTTTTACGGCGTCGGGCGCTTTGTCAGTACGCTGGCCACCATCGCTTTTGCGCAGATGGTCGCGCTGATTAGCTGGCCGCTGTTTTACCTGTGCGGCGCACTGGCGCTGCTGACCGTAGTGGCATTACTGCACCGTTCCGTAGAAGAAAAGGAAACAGAACATGAGTGACAAGAGCGTGTACACCGGCGCACAGCCGGATGCCGAAATTTTTGATATCAGCCACTGGCCGATTGTGTTTATCCGCTTTCCGCAGCTGGGTATGCCGGACCGAACCCACCGTCTGCTGAACGGCCTGACCGACTTTCTGCTACAGCAGCAGCGGGTGGTGTTTGTCTGGATACCCGCGCGGCACGGACACGAGCGCGAGCCGCATGAAGAAGAGAAGCAGTCCACCCGCTGGATGAAACAGTATAAAACCGAGCTGCGCGACTGGTGTGCGGGCTATGTTTATCTGACCACCGACGAGGAGGTGCGCGCCAGCCTGAGCACGCTGTTCCCGAAACTGAAGAAGATTATGCCGTTCCCGAAAACGCTGGCGGATGACCCGGAAGATGCCTGCGCGAAGGCGCGCGAGTTTCTGGCTTTGCCGGTAGAGTAGGCGCTGCCCGGGCCTGAAACAGGCAACGGCTCATGGAGCAGGCAGTCCGGCAGCAGTCATTGCCGCCGGACTGGCGCGTGGAGCGAGTATTTATTCTCAGGGACTCGCGGGCGACTTTGCCAGGTCATTGCTCCGTCACCTACTTAGCCCTTCAGCGTTCAGCTTTTCAGTTCGCGCAGATATTTATAAACGGTGGTGCGCCCCAGCGACAGCACGCTGGCGATGTAATCCGCCGAGTTTTTTGCCCGGAACGCCCCTTCCTTATGGAGATCCATCACCAGATCCTTTTTCTGTCCGCGGGTCAGCGCGCTCAGCGAGGTGTTTTCACGCCGTATCCAGTCGTGCAGGAAGGTGTTGATTTTCTCCTGCCAGTCGTCGCGGAACAGTGCTTCCGGCTGCGGCTGCAGGCGGGTGACGGACAAAAACAGCTCCAGGGCGTTGCGCGCCTCTTCAAAGGGCGCGGTGCTGAAGTTAATACACAGCAGATAGCCGGGATCGGTTTCATTTCCCGTGGCGATGGTCACGGAACGCATCTTTTTGCCGTCCCAGTTCAGCTTCTCGTAAGGCCCGGTGACGGCGGCCAGCGTCTGGCCTTCAAACTCATCCAGCCCGGCATCATCGCCGATATTGCGCTGCGACAGGTTATTGGCGATATACGCCACTTTGCCTGCGGCCACGTCGTGGATAACCACCTCAACGCTGGGAAAGAACAGCGCAGCGATGCCGTCCGCCATTGATTTTAGCAGCGGGAAGGGCGTTTTTTCGCTGAGCGTTACGTTTGCCACTGTGTTGTCCTCTTAGTTCTTCGGGCGCCAATCATAGCCGATTTCTGCCGCGCGCTGTTCGCTTCTGCCGTTCTGTTTTACGCAATCAGATTTTCATTGTAAACAAAAAGTGCATGATGTACTTTTTAGTTCATCTGCTGTTCCGGGAATAGAAGATATCGCCGATGCGATGCTGACTTATCTTAACCAACAGGATAAATAACATGAAGATCAGACCTTTTGGCGTTGAACAGTGGATGAACGAGTGGGAAAACCACTGCGAGTACAACCTGGCGGAAACCTGCGTGGAGTCGCTGACCATGAAGCAGCTGCTGGCGATGTCGGGCGATACCGCTGCGGTGCTGGATGAGATGCTGAACATCAAAATGACCTACGGGGCTATCACCGGCTCCGAGCGGCTGCGCCGGGTGATTTCGATGCAGTACCGGGCGCAGTCGGCTGACAATATCCTGATTGCCCACGGCGCTATCGGTGCTAATGCGCTGATTTATCAGGCGCTGGTGGAGCCGGGCGATACCGTGATTTCCGTGCTGCCGACCTACCAGCAGCACTACTCGATCCCCGCCAGCCTCGGCGCGGAAGTAAAGATCCTGCCGCTGCGCGAGGAGAACGGCTTTCTGCCGGATGTCGCCGAGCTGAAATCGGTGATTGATGATAAAACCCGGCTGATCGCCATCAATAACCCGAATAACCCCACCGGCGCGCTGATGGATGAAGCGCTGCTGAAGGATATTGTGGCGGTGGCGCGGGAGGCCGGGGCCTGGCTGCTGTGTGATGAAGTGTATCGCGGCACCAATCAGGTCGGCGACGGCTATAGCGCGGCGGCGGCCGATCTGTACGAGAAGGGCATCAGCACCGCCAGCATGTCAAAAACTTACTCGCTGGCGGGGCTGCGCCTCGGCTGGATGGCTGGCCCGGAATCGCTGCTGAAGGCGGTAGAGATCCACCGCGATTACAATACCGTCAGCGTCGGCGTGCTGGATGACTACTTCGCCACCATCGCGCTGGAAAATCGCGATAAAATCCTCAGCCGTAACCAGACGATGCTGCGCGACAATTTGCAACTGCTGGATGAGTGGGTGAGCCACGAGCCGCTGATCGACTATATCAAGCCGCAGGCCGGTACTACGGCACTGCTGAAATACCATTTGCCGCTGGGTTCCCGCCAGTTTTGTATCGGTCTGCTGGAGCGCTACGGGGTGATGTTCACTCCCGGCGAGGCGATGGATATGGAGGGCTATGTGCGTATCGGCTTTGCCAATAACGGCGAGGTGATGAAAAAAGGCCTGGCCCGGGTCAGCCAGTATCTGCGCGAACTGCAGGACGAGCTGAAATAATTTGCGGCAGGTGGGTGCGAGAGGCGCTTACCTGCTATTTTCTTTGGCGACTTATGGTATAAATTCAACACTAAAATAAAGAAAAGGTAAGTGTTATGTCGTCGCAGAAGTTGGCCAACAGAGTTAAAGACCTTCAGTCATCGGCAATCCGTGAGCTGTTAAAGCACAGCAAGATGGAAGGTGTGATCTCGTTGGGCGGAGGAATACCGAATCCGGATCTGTTCGATACGGAAGGCCTGAGAATCGCTATGGACCGCGTGCTGACTGAAGACGGTCACAATGCGTTTCAGTACGGTCTGAGCGAGGGTGACCCGAAATTACGTGAAGCGATCTGCCAGATTTCGGCGGAGCGCGGCATTCAGTGCACGCCGGACGATGTGGTTATCACCTCCGGTTCGCAGCAGTCGCTGGATATTGTGGCGCGGGCAATCATCAATCCCGGTGATGTGATTGTGGTTGAGCGTCCTACCTACCTGGCGGCGCTCCAGGTGTTCCAGCTGGCCGAAGCCGAGCTGAAATCGGTGGGCACCGACGGCGAAGGGATGATTGTTGACGAGCTGGAAGAGCTGGTTAAACAGACCCCGATTAAAGCCGTTTACATCGTGCCGACCTTCGGCAACCCGGGCGGCGTGACGCTGACCGATGCCCGTCGTCAGCAGCTGGTGGCACTGGCCGCTCGCTATGACTTCCTGATTTTCGAAGACGACCCGTACAGCGAAATCAACTTCTCCGGCGAAACCTTCCGCACGCTGAAGTCCCACGCGCAGGCGATTGGCGTTGGCGAGCAGGTGATCTACACCTCAACGTTTTCCAAGATCCTGGCCCCGGGCGCACGCGTGGGCTGGATCACTCTGCCATCGTGGTTGAAACAGCAGGCGGTGATCCTCAAGCAGGCCACCGATCTGCACACCAGTTCACTGTCGCAGGCGCTGACCCGCCACTATCTGGAAAGCGGCCGTCTGCGTCCGCAGATTGCGTTAATCAGCAAGGCCTATCAGCAGAAATGTGATGCGCTGGTGTCGGCGTTGCAAAACGAGCTGGGCGATCGCATTCGCTTCCACCGTCCGCAGGGCGGGATGTTCCTGTGGGCCACCTTTACCGAGGCGTTTAACACCACCGAGTGGCTGAAAACCACGCTGAATAACGGCGTAGTCTACGTTCCCGGTGAATTCTTCTACTGCGACCGCCCGGATACCTCAACGCTGCGCCTGTCCTATTCGACGGTGTCTGAAGCTAACCTGGCCGAAGCGGCAAGAAGGCTGAAGGCCTCGCTGCCACAGTAATCGCTCAGCTTATTCCTCTGGCCCTTTTGCAAGGGCCATTTTTTTTGCCTTACTTCACGACGTTATAAATCACCCGCTGTGAGCGGCTCCAGCTATCGCCAATGGCGATATTGGGCTTGCTGTTCTCCTGCTGCTTGCAGAAATCATTCACCTGTTTCCGGATCTCACTCAACGAGTTTGTACCAACCAGCAGATGGGTATTCAGATTTGCCAGTAAAGTGTCATAGAGAGAGAAGGTGCGCGATCCCGACAGCGAGAACTGTGCGGCTTCGTTCAGCAACGGCTGGGCATTATTCGCCATCAGACGGCGCTCGCAGCGATCGGCGGGTTCGATTTTCGCCAGTTCCCGATCGTAGGCTTCCTGCTGGCTTTTTTCGAATTTCACCGCCCGGTCCAGTTCCGATTTGATATAGCCGACCGCAGCTGGCGAAGAACAGAAGGTTTTCAGGAATGTTGTCTGCATCGGCGTTAACGGCGTATCGTGACTGACACTCTGGAGCAGTACGCTGTTAATCCGTTCACACTTTTGCTTTTCATCCATCAGCGAGGCGTGTGCAATCAGAACCGCCAGCACATCTTTATGATCGGCGATCAGCGCTTTTTCTGCGTAATAGAGTTTCCAGTTCATGCCGCCGTCCATAAACAGGCTGACCACCCGGGTATCCCCCCGGTCGATCGCCGCGCGGATATTTTTTTCATCCCAGGCGATGCCGATATTTGCCAGCTCCTTACGCGGATCGGCACTGGTTTCTTTCTTCACCCCCGCGACGGTTTTACCCACTTCGTTAACATCGCTGCGGATGGCTTCGGTATTGACCAGCGTGCGGGTCGAGGTGCCGAAGGTCAGCACGGAACCTACGATAAGCACGCCAATTCCGCCGAGCACCCAGACGATTTTTTTGCGCAGAAAGCCGGTGTCCTGCTTGATGTCGGCCAGCTTCTCATTCTGCCGTGCCAGGCTCTCTTTCACTTCCTGCACGTCATCGCCCAGCCGCTCCAGCTTTTCCGTCATCTGACTGAAATATTGGCGGACTTCGGCTTCTCCGGCATCAAAATAGCGATCCGGGTTGACCTTTACGCGCCCTTCATCAAAGGCTTCCTGTACCGGGTCGGCAATTTCCTGATAGTAGTAGCTGACCAGCGCCGTCTGCACCGAGGTGACGCGCTTGTGGTGCGCGAGGCGGTTGCGGATGGCGCGGATATCGTCGAGGAAGGTTTGCAGGGTTTTGCGCTTGTCGTTCATCAGGCTGAGCAGCGGCGTGTACTGATACAGCGGCGAGTAGTGGCTGGCGTACTCCTTTTTATCCACGAACAGGGAGGAGAGTTCGCTGAACAGCGTGCCGCTGAGCACGTCATCACGATCGGCGACGTTAAGCCAGGTTTTGACCCGCTCTTCGCCGAACAGCGTGCGCAGATGCTGCAGCAGCGCCTGCTGGTTGCTGTAGGCCTCGTTGATCAGGCTGCGGATCATCAGCTCCAGCGCACGCACCTGTTTCAGGCTGCGCAGCTGCGTTTCTTCCCCGTCTTTATGCAGGTCGGTGGTGTAGGTCAGCTGTGGCTGCTTCTCCTTCAAACGCTCCAACTGGGCGACAAAACGCAGCGCGGCGATGGCCCGGTTTTTACCGGCGGATTTGGCGTTATCGTGGCTATCCAGCTGTTTGTTCAGAGCGCGCAGGGTTTGGGTAAACTGAGTCATCTCCTGCTCACTGAGATTTAACCGCTGGGCCACATCCTTCCAGGAACCGAGGTTTTGCCGCGCCTGCTGCAGCGACGCGTAGAAAGCCTCCGGCGACGGTGGTGTCTGAACGGGGATATTGAGCAGCAGCAGGATCTGGCTGAAGGCGTCTTCGCACAGGGCCAGGCAGCGGGTCAGGTCGTTTTGTGATGCAGGGGCAGTGAAATCGGGCATGGTTTTCTCACGTTGATGTCAGCGACGTTTCCGGCCCGATCCCGTTGCAAAACATCAGGCAGCGGTCCGTGGAGCCAGAATATTCTTAATTGGCTAATTATTTAAGATTTTTTATCGGTGAGTCAATGTGTAAACACATGACAGAAGCAAAGAGCAGGGAAGGGGGCTTCCCTGCGGTTAGATCAGCGCTGCCAGAGTTTTTTGCTGGCGATATCGGCACCGGCACGCAGCGCGCGGAACTTCTCGCGAACCACCGTCGGATGCACTTCAGGTTTGTAGGTGGCCTGGGAGGAGAACCCGCAGTCGGCACCGGCAATCACATTCTCGCGGCCCACGCGCTCGGCGAAGCGCACCAGACGCTCGGCTATCAGCTCCGGGTGCTCAACGGTGTTGCTGGCGTGGCAGATCACGCCCGGGATCAGTCGTTTGCCCTGCGGCAGCTTCACCTGCTCCCAGATATGGTATTCGTGTTCGTGACGCACGTTACCCGCTTCAAAGGAGTAATCCGCCACGTTGATATTCAGCATATAGCGCACGAATTCAATAAACGGCACGTCGTGAATGCGCGGGCCTTCATTGATGCTGTAGCAGGTGTGGTAGCGGATTTTTTCCGCCGGGATGCCGCGCAGCGCGTGGTTAAGGATCTCCACGTATTCATTGGCTTTGGCGATAATCTGCGCGTTGTTCAGCTGCGGATCGGCAAACAGATCCGGCAGGAACGGGTCGTCAATTTGCAGGCCAAAACCGGCGTCGATAATCGCCTTGTACTCCACGCGCAGCGCTTCCGCTACCGCCGACAGATAGTCACTTTCAGTTTTATAAAACTCGTTACTGCCCACGCCAGTCGGCGCGACCGACGGCACAAACGCGCCAAATGCACCGGCAGATTTCGCTGCATCGGCCAGGTTGGTTAAATCACGCTGTAGCTGTGCCACGCCGTGATAGGCAATCGGCCCGGTGCAGGCAACCGGTACAAACGGCACCAGGTTTCCGCCGAGCATCGCTTCACCAAAATACTGTTTATAGTACTCCGGGAAGGCATTCACTTCGGCATCGAAGGCGGTGTAGCGCTGGCCCGGGCGGGGATCGAACCCGCTCATGCGGTCGCGAACGTAGGCAAAGAAGCCCACTTTAGACATTTCACCGTCGGCCACGATATCAATACCGTCAGCGACCTGCTGCTGAACGGACTCAAACACCGCATCGCGGATATGACTTTCCAGTTCGGCATGGTTATCCGCGCCCTGGATGTTGGCCTTCATCACGTCCAGCAGTTGGACCGGACGGGCCAGGCTGCCCACGTGGGTGGTTAAAATACGGTTTTCGGCTGACACAGCGTTCTCCCTGGAGGATTGAATCGGTAAGGTTACCCGCCGTGGTTCCGGCGGTATTTTGTGGCTATACCTGAATACAATCCGGCGAAAGTGTCAATTGAATCATTGGGTAATAATTGCGCAGAGGAATAGTGCCAGAAGGTTATGGCTGACTCTGGCGTTGAATCCTGACCCTGCCTTCAGCGCGGCGACTTTAATTTCTCTGCGGTGGCGGCCTTTAACCAGCGCTGAAAGGTCGGGCATTCTGCATGGCTGGCGGCCGGGCATTCCGCCACGTGGCGCAGCCCCTTGCTCATTGCCTGCAGGCGACGGACGGTGGCATCAATCTCATCGGCCCGGGTCAGCAACACCGCCCGGTCAACCTGCGGTTCGCCGCCGGGAGACAGCATGCTGCGGATCTCATCCAGCGAAAGTCCCCCTGCCTGGCCCAGGGCAATCAGCGCCAGCTGGTCCAGCACGTCTGCGGCAAAGTGACGCCGTGCTCCTTCGGGACTGATTGCGCGGATCAGGCCCATTTTCTGATAGTAGCGCAGCGTGGAGGCGGGCACCCCTGAACGCCGGGCAGTCTCGGAGATATCCATTGTGAGCCTCTTGACTTGAAGTTGACTTCAACTTCTATCATGCCTGCAACCGTTAAAATGAGAAAGAGGAACAGGCTGTGATGGGTGTTTTTGATGAGGCGATAAAAATTATTCTGGTGGGGACAGGCGCAACGCTGGTGATGGACATCTGGTCTTCGATCCTGAAACGGCTGGGGAACCCCACTCTGGATTACGCACTGGTCGGTCGCTGGGTCGGCCATATGCTACACGGGCGGTTTGCGCACGAGGCGATCGGCCGCGCGTCGCCGATTGCGGGGGAGCGCTGGCTGGGCTGGACGGTTCACTATGCTACCGGCGTGCTGTTCGCGGCTCTGCTGGTGGCTTTCACCGGCAGCGGCTGGCTGGCGAACCCGACCTTATTGCCTGCCTTATCCGTTGGTGTAGCAACCGTTGCATTTCCGATGCTTATTATGCAGCCCGCCATGGGCGCTGGATTTGCCGCGTCGCGCACGCCCACACCGATGAAAAACCGCCTGCGCAGCCTGGCAACGCATGCGGTCTTCGGCTGCGGGATGTATCTGGCGGCGGTATGTTTGTTGGGGTTTTGGGGAGGGTGAGGGCTGGGAAATACGTATCGCAGGCCGGTGTTTGAAAGATGCTGGCCTGTGTCAGGTTTTATTACTGCCCACAGCTTGTGTTCTGGGATGTTTGTTTTGAGCGGGGAGAGGACATTTAGAATGTGTATTTCAGTCTTTGACTTCCCCTTCCTTAGGTTGAGTACAACTGTCACACTTCTCAGTTAAAATCAAATAAAACAATTTCTATATGCACTCGAATCTGCGGTGATACATGTCCCATATTATTTTCCTCCATGGTGCATCAAGCAGTGGCAAGACATCGATTGCCAGACAGTTACAAGCAAAAGTGGGGTTTCCATATTGGCATATCTCAATTGACCATTTGCGGGATAGTGGGGTACTACCCATGGAACGCTTTCGAAACGGAGATTTCGACTGGGCGAATGAACGTGATAAGTTTTTTGCGGGGTTCCATGCTTCACTTAAAGCATACGCTGATGCCGGTAACAATCTTATTGTTGAGCATATTTTGGAAAAAGATGAATGGTTGACACATTTAAAAGAGATTCTGAAAGGTCATGATATTTTTTTTACAGGTATCCACTGTCCTCCTGACATACTCACAGAAAGAGAAATAACACGAGGTGACAGACCGTTGGGAAGCGCATTAAAAGATTTTTATCATATACATTTAAATAAAACTTACGATCTTGAATTGGATTCAACCGAAAGTATAGAAAGTAATGTTGAGTTAATTATTTTGGCACTGAAGGCTAAATATAGAAAGCTCAACTTTACTTAATATTAATGGCGATATCGTAGCGCCTCGCCTAGGAGAAGCTACGACTCATAATTATCTATACTCTTCATCACTATGATTTTTGTGACTTAAGTAATATCTGATGTAAGTTGAGTATTCCTCATCCATTGGCACAGGTAATCGGTTAGGGGGGTAGAACTTCAACTGTAGACCTTCAGTGTGGTCGTTACGCAACTCGCCTGACCAGTCGGTTGAAAAATATAAAGCGGTGATGACATTTATCTCGTCTTTGTTTGCAAGAGTGAAACTGTATTCTGCACCTGAGAATACGTTGATAAAATTAAGGGTGTTAATATCAAGGTTAGTTTCTTCTTTAACTTCTCGCACAGCGGTTTCCTCCAAAGATTCGCCGGGTTCCAGCAATCCACCAGGGAGCCCCCAGGTTCCGTCCTTTCGCTGCTGGAGCAATATAAAACCATCATCTCGTGCCAGAATGACATTTGCACCTGCAAGTAATAACATCTCGTGACCAATAATACTGCGAATTTCCGAAACATAACTCATGGAATCTCCTTATTAAGGAAGAATAGTAACAAATATATCGAATAGTTATTTCACAATAATCTGACGACCCGGCTTAGAGTGCGTCCAACCTGGTTTGCCCCAGTCTTGTGCGTTACGTAATCTGATACCACTAGCATGAAGTGATGTCTGCCATATGCTTTTCAGTGGCGTAAGCCTCTCCATTACGCGAAGTATTATGTTCCTTGATGCAAGTTCAGCCGCCAGGTTGGAAATCACACTTAAGCTGGTTGGGATAACATCAGTTCGCGATACCCACATCCCTACTTCTCCAGTGTGTTCGAAACCATTAAGAGGCAGTTCATATCTGTAAATTTTTCCACTATTAAAACGTGACACCCATGCCTGCTCGATGCAGGCGATGGCAGTTGCATGAGGTTCATTGCCTAACCATTTTACAAAATCATCATCGCTTGTTTCAGGTAATGACCAGAACACAATCCGTGGGCACTCGCGCGGGAAAAGATAAAGCAGCTCGTGTACTTCATCGGTAGCCCATATCAGTGACCCGTTCAGCCACTCCTGTCCCGCAGGTCGATCAACATGAACCCTTAACGGGCGGGGTTTGAATATAGTGATGTCTGGATTATCGCTAAAATGGAAAAGACGCATTCAAGGCTCCGCTCAAATTCTATCTGACACTCTGAACCATGATGATGAATCTCGAACGTTTCCTTCGTATGAATGACCACGTTTCCAGATTTAAGGAAAACAGCAGTTAGCCTGATGCGTTACTGGATGTGGGATATGTCCGCCCCTGCCAAAGAGCGGACGCAACCAGTTTCCTACATCGATCAAAACCTGCCTAAGGCAAAATAAGGATGCTGGCGGACAGCCCTGCCACTAACTCTATCCCGGCGGGCAAGGTATCTAACTGGATACGCACCGGCACGCGCTGAGCGAGTCGCACCCAGTTAAACGTCGGATTGACATCCGGCAGTCCAAGCGCGCCCGTCTCGTCGTTGCTGTCACCGATCCCACGTCCGATACTCTCCACGTGCCCCGAAATGAGCGGGTCAAACCCCATCAGTGAAATCTGCGCGCTGCTGCCAACGCGGATATGACGCAGTTTCGTCTCTTCAAAATAGCCCACCACCCAAAAACTTTTTGCATCGATAATCGCGACTTTTGTTTCTCCTGCCGTGGCATAGTCGCCGGGGCGCAGCCGGAGGTGCGTGACGTAGCCCGTAACGGGTGCGCGAACGGTGGCATGGGATAAATTCAGCTGCGCCAGCTCAAGCGCGGCCAGTGCACCCTGATAATTGGCCGCCGCGATGCTGGCCGCACTGCCCGTTTGCCGGATGTCTTCGCCGGAAATCGCACCTTTGATCAACGCACGTCGCCTGGCGGCATCCTGGCGCATCAGCATCTCATGGCGTTTTGCCTCAACATCGGCCTGCGCGCTGAGCACGGCCAGATTCAGCCAGTGCGGGTCGATAACATAGAGCACATCGCCACGGTTAACCCACTGATTATCACGGACCGCCACGCTGCTCACCGGCCCGGAAACATCCGGCGCAATTTGCACCACATCTGCACGAACCCGTCCATCCCGGGTCCAGGGTGTTTGCGCATAGTGCTTCCATAAAATAAATGCCAGAACCGTCGCCACCGCCACGGCCGTGAATGTCAGTGCGTAACGTGCCAGCAAAGAGAGTAAAGATTTCATGCGAATACCCCCAAAATGGTCAGACCCTGTAAGAGCAGGAAAAAGGTAACAACGTACGCCGAAAAATCTATCAGCGGGCGAAAGGGCAGGCGGCGATAAACTCGGCTGAAAGAGAAAAGCGGTACGAGTGAAAGCGTGCAGACCAGAGCGGCGAGCGCTGTCACCAGCAGGCCGGGGATAAACACGCCCCCGATATTGATGTCATTTATCATTGGCGGGTTCCTTATCCTGCGTCCTTAATGCGCAATGCAGATCGACCAGCCCGTCGACAAACTGGCGCGATTGTTCGTTTGCGGCGGGCAGGCAAAATTCTGCCATTGCCCGAATTTGCTCGCGTAAAGCGTCGATCTGGGTGGTGCAGGTGAGGCAATGCAGCAACTCGTTGATTTCGCAGCCCGCGGGGATGGCGCAGCGGCGCAGGTGCATGACGCAAAGACCAATGCGCAGAAAGTGCAACAGGCGATCGAGTGCCAGTGCGGAGGACGGCCCGCTGCGCTGTAAACGCGGCAATAGCAGGGCAGCCCGGTCAATCATCAGATTGGTCCAGTGCGTCTCATTGCCTTTAAAAACGCCGTTCACGCTGCGTCGAATATCGCGCTGGCAAAGTTTCAGCAGGCGTTTAATCGCTGCGTCTGCCTGGACGGTTTGCAGCAGGCTCATGCTGATAACCGCGAAGCCTGTCGCGAAAAATAACGCGATAGCCGTGTTGGCCGCACTGGCGAAGTCGCCGGTGTAGTGCGCACCCAGTTCACATAGCACAGGCAACGTTAACGTTATCCCCATCGCCATAAAGGTTGTTGGCGGCCGCGCCTGGAGCGACCCGGCAAACAGAAAAGCGGGGGCGAAAAAGGCCACCAGAACGGGGAAATCAGAGACCTGTGGCAGCAGGGCGAAGCTGTAGACAAGGCTTATCAGTACGCCCCACACGGAGCCGATAATGTATTTCACGATATGCGGGGCTGGCGTATCGAAACTGCCAAACAGCGTGCAGCAAACCCCAAGAATGGATACGGCCGTGCCGCCCTCTGGCCAGGCTGAGAAAATCCAGAGCAGACAGCCACCGAGGATGATAGCGAACGCCCCCAGTGCCGTTCGGCCAGCACTTAAAGGATCGCGATGGAAAACATACCCCTTCACTGCGCTACCTTCCTCCAGCGTGAGGGTGGGTTTTGCGTGACGGATGGCATCCGAAAGGCGCTCACACTGTTGTATAAGGGCGATCAACTCAGCGATATAGCCAACGAAATTCGCCCGCAGCGCGTCCTCAAACGTCAGTGCCTGTGCTGCGTGCGACGCCATCAACTGCGCGCTGCGTTTTTGTAGCGCATCCGCCGCGCTTTTGCGTTTCCCGGTATCGTCGCTGGTAAGCCAGGCCTGAATATCACCCAGCAGCGTCTGTATATCGGCTGGCATATTCGCGATTGTCCGTAAGCGATCGTGTAATTCACTGTTCACAATCACTAACCGTGCCAGGCGGTCATGAAGTGCTTTCCTTGCCTGACGGACGGGAGCCGAAAGGGAAAAATCATACGGGATGTGGTGGCTGATGCCCTGTAGAAACTGCAGGGCCAGTGCGAGGTGCAGCGGTTCTGAAACCGCATCGGACCTGCCTGCCAGGGTGTCGGCAATCCGCCGTCGCGCGGTGTGCATCACTTGCGCTAATTTGTTGTTAAACAACCCGGATATGCGGGTGGGCAAAATGTATCGGTGAATCAGTGCCGCGCAAAGGATGCCGATCGTTATCTCCTGTACGCGGACGATAGCGATAGTAAACACCGAGCCAGGATCGGAGACGGCGGGAAAACCAATCAGACTTGCGGTGTAACCGGCCAACACAAAGGCATAGGCGCGGGGTGTGCGTTCAAGCAGCGATAACCAGAGGCAAAAGGTTATCCAGCCGGTCAGCATCACGCTGCATAGGATGGGCATATTCACAAATGTCGGCACGATCAACACCGTTGCCGCCGCGCCTGCCACGGTGCCCGCCAGGCGATAAAGGCTCCTGCTCAGTGACGCACCGACTGACGTTTGCGAAACGACATAGACGGTGATGATGGCCCAGGAGGGGCGATCAAGACCGATCGACAGGGCGATATAATACGCGAGCATCGCGGCCGCAAAACTCCTGACGGAATAGAGCAGGGCATGGGCATCGCCAAGCAGCGTGGGAGAGGTGATGCGCCACGGCCAGCGACTTATCGCGTGCAGAGAATGTCTGTAATGAAGGTTTATTTTGCTCATGCCCGGGATTATTCACGGTTTGCACATGTCCTTAAATACTCTATTCTGTCAAAAAATACCTAAATGTTGCCAATTCTATGCCATCCAGACTTGCCCATACTCTGTTCGATCCCGACAGCACGCCCGTCCCGGCCGTCGCACGCCAAATCGACTTCGTGGACTACGCAGCAGAAGTGCCGGTTCACACGCACCGTAAAGGGCAGTTGATCATCGCCCTGTATGGCGCAGTGATTTGCCGTGCCGAAAATGATATCTGGATAGTGCCGCCGGATTGCGCAATGTGGATTCCAGGAGGCATCCCGCATAGTGCCAAAGCTACCTGGAATGCCCATCTCAACTACTTATTTATTGAACCTGGCGCTGCCGATCTGCCGGAGAAATGCTGCACGCTGGCGATTTCACCGCTGATTAAAGAGTTAGTTGAGCGTTTAACGAATGAGGACGTTGATTACGATGTGGAGAGTCATGCTGGCAGACTGACCAGAGTGACGCTCGACGAACTGGTGACCATGCCACAGCAGAAATTAAGCCTGCCGGTTTCGACGCACCCTAAAATTCGCGCCATGGCCGATGCGCTGGTCAGCCAGCCGGAAGATCGGAGCACATTTAAAGCCTGGGCAAAGCGGCTGGCAATCAGCGAGCGTTCATTAGCCCGTTTGATGCTGCGTGAAACCGGCCTGACCTTCGGGCGGTGGCGCCAGCAGTTGCATCTGATCATTGCGCTCCGGGAGCTGGCAAGCGGCGTATCGGTACAAAACGTGGCGGCTAATCTGGGCTATGAGTCGGTTAACGCGTTTATCACCATGTTCAGAAAAACGATGGGCAGCACGCCGGCGCAGTATTTTGCGGTTCAAAGAGCGGCGAATCCGTGAGTGAGCGGGATGTTTGCTGCGGTGTGAGGTTTTTGACAGGCGTTGCGGCACGCAGAAACTCGGTAATTTAATGGCATCAATAAAAAATCCACGCCGTTGCGTGGATTTTATAGGGTTTGTCAGTCTTCATGCGATGCTTGAGATCGCATGAGACAACAGAAGTCGATTACACGTTAAACAGGAAGTTCATCACATCGCCATCTTTCACGATGTAGTCTTTACCTTCTGAACGCATCTTACCGGCTTCTTTCGCACCCTGTTCACCCTTGCAGGCGATGTAGTCGTCAAAACCGATGGTCTGCGCGCGGATAAAGCCTTTTTCGAAGTCGGTGTGGATTTTACCGGCGGCCTGTGGCGCGGTCGCACCAACAGGGATAGTCCAGGCACGCACTTCCTTCACGCCAGCGGTGAAGTAGGTTTGCAGGTTCAGCAGGGCATAACCAGCGCGGATCACGCGGTTCAGGCCCGGCTCTTCAATACCCAGCTCGGCCATAAACTCTTCGCGGTCGCCGTCTTCCAGCTCGGCAATATCAGACTCAACGGCAGCGCACACTGGAACCACAACGGAACCTTCAGCGGCGGCGATTTCGCGCACTTTATCCAGGTACGGGTTATTCTCGAAGCCGTCTTCGTTGACGTTCGCGATGTACATGGTTGGCTTCAGAGTCAGGAAGCTCAGGTAGCGGATGGCCGCTTTGTCTTCTTCGCTCAGGTCCAGCGCGCGCAGCATGCCAGCTTTTTCCAGCTGCGGCAGGCATTTTTCCAGCGCGGCCTGTTCGGCTTTCGCGTCTTTATCGCCGCCTTTGGCTTTCTTCTGCACGCGCTGCAGGGCACGTTCGCAGGTATCAAGGTCGGAAAGCGCCAGCTCGGTGTTGATGGTTTCGATATCGTCCGCCGGATCGACCTTGTTATTCACGTGAATAATGTTGTCGTTCTCAAAGCAGCGCACCACGTGGCCAATCGCTTCGGTTTCACGGATGTTGGTCAGGAACTGGTTGCCCAGGCCTTCACCTTTAGATGCGCCTTTAACCAGGCCCGCGATATCCACGAATTCCATGGTGGTTGGCAGAATGCGCTGCGGCTTAACGATTTCGGCCAGCTGATCCAGACGTGAGTCAGGCATTGGCACTACGCCGGTATTCGGCTCAATGGTGCAGAACGGGAAGTTAGCTGCTTCGATGCCCGCTTTGGTTAACGCATTGAACAGGGTGGATTTCCCGACGTTTGGCAGGCCCACAATACCGCATTTGAATCCCATGTTTGAATCACCTTAATAGCTTGATAATCAAGGTATTGTTAAATACCTCAATGTTGTCACAGACAGTGTCTTAAAAGTTTCCGCGCATTATACACGTAAAACCGGCTGCGATGGCGTTGATTTGTCGCGCAGCGGGCAGGTTTAACTTGAGATCGCCTTCACAATTTCCCATACTGACACAACTTTACCCTTAACGGAGAATCGCGCAGATGCATTGCTTCCTGCTTACGCCACCCTGAGAATGCTCCCTTCTGCGCAACAGATCCGTTGCCTTCACTCGTTTTTTGAGCGAGTTCGCTGTGCCCGCTGGACTTCCGAATAGCGCGGTGCAGAACGTCTGTCTGTAAAAATAACTGGAAATAATATGTTTAACCTGAGCAACTTCAGGGCGAGAGACGTCAAAAACGACGTGCTGGCCGGTGCTGTCGTCTCGGTGGCGCTGATCCCGGAAGCGACCGCCTTTTCCCTGCTGGCCGGGCTGTCGCCGACTATCGGCCTGCATACCGCCTTTATCCTCGGCATTATCACCGCCTTCTTCGGTGGCAAGCCGGGAATGATCTCCGGTGCGGCCGGGTCGATCGTGGTGGTACTGATTAGCCTGATTACCCAGCACGGCTACGAGTATGTGCTGGTGGCCAGCATCCTCGCCGGGCTGATTCAGTTGGCGATTGGCGTGCTCAAGCTGGGCAAGTTTATCCGTCTGGTGCCGCAGCCGGCGATTTATGGCTTTGTTAACGGTCTGGCGATTGTCATTATGCTGGCGCAGTTCCCGATGATTAAAGGGCAGGGGCCGATGATGTACGCGCTGGTCGCGCTGGCGATGCTGATTGTCTGGCTGTTCCCGAAAGTGACCAAAATTATTCCCGGTTCGCTGGCGGCGCTGCTCGTGATTAGCGCGATCGCCATTGGCTTTGGGCTGGATACCAAACGCGTTGGCGATCTGGCGGATATCTCCGGCACGCTGCCGATGTTCCACCTGCCGCAGGTGCCGATGAGCTGGGAAACGCTGAAAATCGTGCTGCCGTATTCGGTGGTGATTGCGCTGGTCGGACTGATCGAGTCGCTGCTGACGCTGGCGGTGCTGGATGAAATGGGCAGCAAAAAAGGCGCGGGTAATCAGGAGTGCGTGGCACAGGGCATTGGCAATACGCTGTGCGGCTTCTTCGGCAGTTTTGCGGGCTGCGCGATGATCGGCCAGTCGATTATTAACTTCACCTCCGGCGGCCGCGGGCGCATCTCAAACCTGGTCGGTGCCGTGCTGCTGATCCTGTTTGTTGTCAGCCTGTCGCAGTACATCGCGCTGCTGCCGGTGGCGGCGCTGGCCGGGATTATGTTTGTGGTGTGCATCAATACCTTTGAGTGGAGCTCAATCAAGCGCCTGAAGCGGATGCCGAAAGCGGATGCGGTGATCATGATTGCCGTGACGCTGGTGACGATCTTTACCGATCTGGCGATGGCGGTGATTTGCGGGGTGATTATCTCCGCGCTGGTCTTTGCCTGGCAGCATGCGCGCATCACTATCGTCGCGCAGGAGAGTGAAGAAGGGCAGAAAACCTATCGTCTGGAGGGGCCGCTGTTCTTTGGTTCGACAACCAGTTTCCAGGAGCTGTTCGATCCGCAGCAGGACCCGGATCGGGTGGTGATTGATTTTGCGCGTACCCGGGTGATGGATTCCAGCGGCGTGGAGGCGATTGATAAGCTGACCGCGCGCTATCTGGAAGCAGGAAAAACCCTTCGCCTGCGCCATCTCAGCGAGGACTGCATCAGCCTGCTGAAAAAGGCGGGGCCATACTGTACTCATGAACTGGACGACCCCGATTATAAGGTCGCCAGCAACGACGCCTGACGTAGAACGTCGCAAGCAGGCCCGAATCCGGGCCTGCTGCGATTAACCCGCTTTATAGCTGTGCAGGCGGTTCATCGCCTTCAGCTTATCTTCCTTCAGCCACACTTCGGTGCAGCGCGCCGCTTCGTCAATGGCGTTATCAATCAGAGGCTGTTCAGAAGCCATCGGTTTACCCAGCACGAATCCCACCACTTTATTACGATCGCCCGGATGACCGATGCCGATGCGCAGGCGGTGGAAGTTCAGGTTATTACCCAGTTTGCTGATGATATCTTTCAGGCCGTTGTGCCCGCCGTGGCCGCCGCCCTGTTTGAATTTTGCCACGCCCGGCGGCAGATCCAGCTCGTCGTGCGCCACCAGGATCTCTTCCGGTGCGATGCGATAAAACGTCGCCATCGCCGCCACGGCTTTACCGCTGAGGTTCATAAAGGTGGTCGGCACCAGCAGGCGAACATCTTCACCGCCGATATTCAGCCGCGCGGTGTAGCCGTAAAATTTACTTTCTTCCTTTAGCGACTGATTGTGACGTTCAGCCAGCAAATCAACATACCAGGCGCCGGCATTATGGCGCGTAGCGGCGTATTCAGCGCCGGGATTGGCAAGGCCAACAATCAGTTTGATGCTGCTCACGGTGTATTTTCCTGAAGCGTACGGATTAAGGCGGCTAGTTTACTCAAGCAGAAGGGATAACTCAAAGATTGCGCCTTACGGTCTGCACGGAGGCGATAGTTATGCTGCGTGATAATACATTTTCTATACAAATTCGGACGATTACATGTAAAGAACTGTCAGAGATTTAGCGATAAATGTGATCGCGCCCGCAACGATAGCGCAGACGATTTCCTACACTGTAGGCATCTGGCAACGGAGTTTGCCCTGTTTAACCGTCTGGAGGTGCGTAATGAAACGTAAACATACACATGTCATGGGCAATGCCCTGATGGTACTGGGTTTAGCGGTAATGATTTTCGGGGTGGGTTACTCGGTGCTTAATCAGATGCCGCAGCTGCAGCTACCGCAGTTTATGGTGCATGGGGCGATTTTCAGTATCTTCATCGGCGCGCTGCTGTGGCTGGTTGGTGCCCGCGTTAGCGGACGGGAAAAAATTGCCGACCGCTACTACTGGGTGCGTCACTGCGGCGATAAACGCTGCCGTCAGGGTAATCGCCAGCACTAATTAAGTCCCGTAGTGGGCAATACGATTAAATCATTTAGCTTCGCTGACCTTCATTAATGCCCGCCTTCGCGGGCATTATGCTTTGCTCAGGCTTGATTTAAGCAATCATCAGCTTGAGACAGCGAAGCTCATTTGTCTATTGTTTAACCGGCTACCGGCAGGGTTTGTAATCGCTGTTCGTCCGGACGATACACCTTTATCTGATTACGTCCGGCTGCTTTGGCCTGATACAGTGCATCATCCGCCGCAGCAATCAGCGAATCCACGAGCAGGGGACCATAAGAGCTGCTGGCAACGCCGATGCTGACACTGTAGTGCACCTGCTGCGGCCTCGAAGCTTCTATTGTCTGACGAATCCGCTCTGCCGTTTCCATCCCCACTTTTTCATCGCATAAAACAATGGCGGCAAATTCCTCGCCCCCAAGCCGGGCAAAAAAACTGTCCGCGGGTAGTTCAGTGACCACTTTGTGGCAAAAATCGATCAGCACCTGATCGCCATGATAGTGACCAAAGCGGTCGTTGATGCTTTTAAAATGGTCGAGATCGAATAACATCACGGTGATCTCTCGGGCTGTGCTGACAGGGTTTGCCAGCTGATCGGCCTTTTCGAATAGCGCGCGGCGATTCCAGACGCCGGTCAGTGGATCGAGCAGCGAAGCCTGCTTGTACTTGATCTGCGTGCGTTCGTTAACCATCGCCATCAGAGTAAAACTCATGCCGATCACAATCAGTATTGATTCCAGGATGACATAAACCGAGAAGGTCGAACCGCCAATCGCCCCGTAGAGCGGGCTGGGTATGCCGCCGTCTAGCAGCGCTCGCACCACGCTGAACAGCAGATGTATCCACAGCAGAAGTCGGGCGGGCCAGAAGGTCACCGGCAGCATGGCGCGCGCGCGGTGCAGTTCGCGGATCATCGCCGCGGTGTAGATAATGCACATCAGGCAGGAAACCAGAATCCGGTTGTGCATTGAGTTCCAGAACCACGGGAACAGGCACAGCACGCCCCAGAGCACCATGCCCAGCGTCCAGTCGTAGCCGCATCGCGCGCCGCGAAACGCGCGGAATGCGCTGAGCAACAGTCCGTAGGCCAGCAGCACGCAGATATTTCCTACTGCCACGGACCAGAACAGCAGGCCTTCATTGCGAAGGCTGCTTAACCAGACGGCAATAACACTGACAATCAGCGAGATACAGTTAAATCCCAACACTTTATCGTACTGTGCGCCGCTCCAGGCAAAGGCGGTGATGACGATAAGAAACAGCAGTACGTACAGCTCGCAGATAAACAGGGTTGCGACGTCTAGCGCCATATAAGAATATTCCGATTAAGTCAATTCGAGCAAAGTAGCATTAATAAATGGTCCTCAAAAGGGGGGGTTATGCCAAATTGCTAAAAAAAACTGTCCGGCATCACTATCCGCTTAATTAATCTGCTTACCCCGGGGAACCAGGCACAGCCAGATCGCGATGGCACAGATCACGGTAACAACCAAAAGTACCCAAAGCAGCTGTGCGAAGGCGTGCTCCGCCATCGGTAACAGTGCGGAGTCGATGGCCGATCCGGCACTCAATGTCGGTAGCGATTCGGCAGAGGCGTGGTGAAGATTCGCCAGGCGGGCCAGCAAAAAGGTAAACAGACTGCTGACGCTTGCCAACGCCACGCCTTCCCCGGCTACGCGCACCGTACTGAAAATTCCGGTCGCCATACCCGCACGCTGCGGCGGCACCACGCTGACCGACAGGTTGTCCATCAGCCCCCACGGCAGCCCGCTACCCGTTCCGATCAGTAACATCGCCAGCAGGGTTAACAGCAGCGAGCTTTGCGGCGTTACCACACTCAGCAGCCCGATACCCGCAGCGGCCAGCAGCAGACCGCCCGCGCTGACCGTGCCGGGATGGTAGCGGCGGGTCAGACTGACCGCGATCGAGGGAATAATCAGCATTGGCAGCGAGATGGCTAACATCAGCAAACCCGTGCTTAAAGCGTCATAGCCGTAAAAGCCCATAAATCGTAGCGGCAGCAGCACCAGCAGTACCACGAAGCAGTAGCAGGTCGCGACCGGCAACAGTTGTACACCAACGAAGCGGCCATAGCGGAACAGGCTCAGATCGAGCATTGGGAAGGCAGTGCGCCGCTCAATAAAGACAAACAGCGCACCCGTCAGCAGGGAAGCCAGCAGCAGAATGCGGGTGAGCGGCGTACTGCCGCCGTCGGCCATTTGCAATAATCCCCAGGTAAACAGCGTCAGCGCGGTGCTGAAGGTGATGATACCGGCCCAGTCCAGCGGCTGCGGGTCGGGGTTGCGTGACTCGGCCAGATAGCGGGTGCCAAAAAGTAATGCCACCGCACCAAACAGGGCACAGCAGAGGAAAACGCTGTGCCAGCCCGCCGCCTGCATCAACATTCCTGCCACCACCGGTCCCGCCGCCAGTCCCACGCCGAAACTGGTTCCCAGCAGGCTGAAGGCTCTTGCACGGGCTTCGCCATCAAAACTGTTGGCCATCGCGGCGGCTCCCCCTGCCAGCGCGGCGGCAGCGGCGGCACCCTGTAGTGCTCGAATAACGTCCAGCCAGACGACCGATGGCAGCCACGGCGTCAGTAACGAAAGTAGGGTAAACACCGCGACGCCGCTGATAAACAGGCGCTTGCGGCCGTAGCGATCGGCGAGCGATCCGGCGGCCATTAACAGACTACCGAAGCTGAGCAGGAAGGCGTTGGTGATCCAGCTCAGTGCCAGCGGCGATCCGCCAGGATCAACGGCAATGGCGGGCGTGGCGATCACCCCGGCAGAAAAACTCAGCGGCAGCATCAGTGCCGCGCTGCAAACGGCCAGCACGCTCCAGCGGCTGCTTTGGGCTTCAAGTGTCAGGGAACTCATGGGTTATCTCCGCTTTCATCAGTCAAAAAAGCAGGATAGATTGGCATGTGTGGGTGATAAACAGGCCGCATGGCCGAAGATAAAGGACAAAAAGTATCGAATGAGCAGCGTGGAAAGCCTGAGTGGTTTGACGGCCTTTGTGAAAGCGGCGCAGGCGGGGAGTTTCGCTTCGGCGGCAGAGCGCCTTGGCGTGTCGGCATCGGCGGTGGGTAAAAGCGTGGCGCGGCTGGAAAGCAGCCTCGGGGTGAGCCTGTTCAACCGCAGTACGCGCAGCCTGAGCCTGACGGAAGAGGGGGCGCTGTTTTATGAGCGCAGCCAGCGCATTGTGCAGGAGCTGGAGGAGGCCGAGCAGGAGCTGTCCCGGCTGATGTCTGCCCCGCGCGGGCGTTTGCGGCTGAGTTTTCCGGCGATTGGCTACCGTCTTTTGCTGCCTCTGCTGCCCGGGTTCACCGCGCAGTACCCGGATATTGAGCTGGATCTTGATTTCAACGATCGTCTGGTGGATGTGATTGGTGAGGGTTATGACGCGGTGCTGCGCAGCGGTGACTTTGCCGATTCACGGTTGAAGGCGCGGCGGCTGGGGGGCTTTCGTTTTTGCCTTGTTGCCTCTGCTGATTATTTTTCCCGTCGAGGCCGGCCGTTGCAGCCTGCCGATCTGAGCGATCATGAATGCCTGCTGTACCGATTTTCCGGCAGCGGTCAGCTTCAGCCGTGGCAGTTTGACGGCGTTGATGCGCGTCAGCTTTCGCTGCAGGGGTCGCTGGTGTTCAATAATCTTGAGGCGCAGATTTCGGCCGCCCGGCGTGGGCTTGGGTTGATTTACCTGCCGGATTTTGCGGTGCAGGAGTATCTGGATAGCGGGGAGTTGGTTTGCGCTCTGGATGATTGTATCAGTGCCGGAGGGCAGTTTTCGCTGCTGTGGCCGGGGAATCGGCATTTGTTACCGAAGTTGCGGGTGTTTATTGATTATCTGGCGGAGCATATCGGGTTGGATCGGTGATTCGCGCTTAGGTGCTTAGGTGCTTAGGTGCTTAGGTGCTTTCTGGAACTACGGTGTTTACGCTGACAGCTTTAGGCGCAGGTTAGTTTTGAACTGCGGTGCTTATGCTGACTGGTGGGTCCCTCGGTTGGGCTGGTCCTCGCGCCACTTCGCGGTGTCTTCACTTTGTGCGTCAGCCGGTCGGACCGTCAGAGACGGGCCGTCCATGGCCCGGCTCTGACTTTCACCCGCGTCCTGCGGGTGAATCCTGGCTTCCTTACTCCGTTCAGCGCTGTGGATTGCCCAACCGAGGGACCCGCCAGTCTGCTTTTAAATTCTGTGTTGGTTGCGAAAAAAATAACGACGCTTATTCTGCCTTGCCGACCTGGTGATCAAATTCGAAATGCGGTGTGTATGCTGAGGGTAGGTTCTACGAGTCTGCTTATTTAATATGATGTTACCTGTCATAACAGAGCAACATCGGGATGAGTTCGGTTACGAAGCTTCGCTATTGAGCAAGATCTGGGATGGATTGATTCAATGACGCTATTTGATTGAATGAAAATCAATGGGAGTACGCTACGAAATACGAAATGGGTTATCAACACTTGTTGAATTCAAGAGGTTTTTAATCCGTTACTCATCAACAGCGACGCCATTTAGTCAAGAGGGCCGGTCTGTGCCACTGCCGGGTAATCCGCAGCGCTGAGGTGGAGGCAGATGGCCAGGAGACGCCAACAAGGACGTTGGCGTCAGGTGAAGCTGGTGCATGGATGCACCGTCTTCACCGGTCCGACAGGCCAGATGCCGTAACCGAAGGAACCGCGAAGCGGCGTGAGGACCGCCCGTCAGTGGCACAGACTGGCCCAAAAACCCGGAAGCCGCAGCCATGACTGTCCGACAGTGGCACAGACTGGCCCAAAAACCCGGAAGCGGCAGCCATGACTGTCCGGCAGTGGCGCAAACCGGCCCAAAAATACCTGTCCGTTAGCAACCAAAACAAAAAAACCGCCGTCCCGAAAGACAGCGGCTATATAAAACTGAACGCTAAAAACAAACCGGCCGGAATAACCCGGCCAGTGAATTAATGCTCAAACATCGCAGAAATGGATTCTTCGTTGCTGATACGACGAATCGCTTCCGCCAGCATGCCTGACAGCGTCAGGGTGCGCACGTTTGGCAGCGCTTTAATCTCTTCTGGCAGCGGAATCGTATCGCACACCACAACCTCATCAATCACCGAATGACGCAGATTTTCAACCGCGTTGCCGGAGAAGATTGGGTGAGTTGCGTACGCGAATACACGCTTGGCGCCACGCTCTTTCAGCGCTTCCGCCGCTTTGCACAGGGTGCCGCCGGTATCGATCATATCGTCAACCAGCACGCAGTCACGGCCTGCCACATCACCGATGATATGCATCACCTGAGAGACGTTAGCACGTGGGCGGCGCTTGTCGATAATCGCCATATCGGTATCGTTCAGCAGCTTGGCAATGGCACGGGCGCGAACCACGCCGCCAATGTCCGGGGAAACCACAATCGGGTTCTCCAGGCCAATCTGCATCATATCTTCCAGCAGAATCGGGCTACCGAAAACGTTATCAACCGGAACGTCGAAGAAGCCCTGAATCTGTTCGGCGTGCAGATCAACGGTCAGAACGCGGTCAACGCCAACGCTTGACAGGAAATCAGCAACCACTTTAGCCGTAATCGGTACACGAGCAGAGCGCACGCGGCGGTCCTGACGGGCATAGCCAAAATACGGAATGACCGCTGTAATACGACCAGCGGAAGCACGACGCAGGGCGTCAACCATCACAACCAGTTCCATCAGGTTATCGTTGGTTGGGGCACAGGTGGACTGGATGATGAAAATATCACCACCGCGTACATTTTCATTAATCTGTACGCTCACTTCACCATCGCTGAAACGACCGACGGCGGCGTCGCCCAGGCTGGTGTAAAGGCGGTTGGCAATACGTTGTGCTAGTTCCGGGGTGGCGTTACCAGCAAAAAGCTTCATATCAGGCACGAGAAGAACCTCAGGCTTTGCGTCGAGAGAATGAAATTAAGTCAGGGTTGGCGCAAGACCACTGACGATTTCATGCGGGTGTTAAATGAGCCTGGTGCAGCGTCCGGATCATGGTGACGCTGTCACTTCAGCTCGAATGCTCTGAAAGAATGCGGTGAAGCGGCGAAACGTTTGCGCCTCGCGCGACGAATCCCTGCAATTCTTTCGGGGCCAGCTCAAGCACCTGGCGTGCGGCGGACTCGGTGTCAAATTCAGCAAACACACAAGCACCCGTTCCAGTCAGGCGCGACGGCGCATATTCTAGCAGCCAGGAAACGAGCTGTTCAACCTCGCGGAAACGTTTTCTGACGACGGCCTCACAATCATTGCGGAAATCGGCCTCCAACAGCTCATTGATTTGCCGATATGGCGTATCTCTGGTCAATAACGGATCGTTGAACACCACCGGAGTCGCCACGCTGACGCCGGGGTGCATGACCAGATACCATTTTTCCGCCGGGGAGACGGGCGTTAGCTTTTCACCCACGCCTTCTGCATAGGCTGCAAAACCCTGCACGAACACCGGTACGTCGGCACCGAGGCTCAGGCCCAGCGCCGCCAGCTCTTCAAAACTGAAACCGGTCTGCCACTGGTGATTCAGCGCAACCAGCACCGTAGCCGCGTTAGACGAACCACCGCCCAGGCCGCCGCCCATTGGCAGGCGTTTATCTACCGCCAGACTGGCTCCGGCATTGGCGGGCAGGGTGCCGCGCGCTGCTGCCTTCTCGCGCAGCAGCCGGGCGGCGCGAACAATCAGGTTCTGTTCATCCGGCACGCCGACAACCGGCGTTAACAGTTTTAGCTCACCGCTGCTGTCGGCGGTAATGGTCAGCGTGTCACCATAGTCCAGAAACTGGAACAGCGTTTGCAGATTATGATAGCCGTCTTCACGACGGCCGGTGATATAGAGAAATAAATTGAGTTTTGCCGGTGAGGGCCACTGTTCGATCATTTAACGGTCCAGCTATCCATTTTCAACTTGATGCGCTGGCTGCCTTCCTGCAGTTCCAGGTTTGACGGCAGCGTGGGGTTCTGTTTGCTGTCGTAGCCCTGATAGGTCACGTGCCATGTTTTGCCGTCCTGGCTGTAGTTCAGCTCGCGCAGGCGATACTGGTCGTCAAGCGAGTAGTCGGTGGCATCGCCCGGCAGGCCAAGAATCCACTGACGTAAATTATCCAGCGGAATGGTCATGCCGGTCAGCTGTGAGATCATCTGCGCGGCATCGCGGCTGACGTAGCGCTTACCTTTGTTATCCACGATTTGCGCCACCTGGCCCTGCTGGTCGAGCTGTAGCTCTGTACTGCCCAGCGGATTGGTCAGCAGCAGGCGATAGCGGTCCGGGGCGGTTTGCTGCCAGTTAAAGCGGGCATAAACTTTCTGCTGGTCGGAAAGGAAAGCAAAGGCACCGCGAGTTTGATACTGAGTAATTTTTTCCACCGCCTGCTGATGGTCGCGCCACTGCGGTGAGGTCGGGCTCTGGCCGGGAGTCTGTGGCTCTGGCGTGATGCTACAGGCCGCCAGCAGCACGCTGGCAAGGGGAATAAGCCGCATCAGGCGGCGATTCGACAATAACATTATCAGGTCAACTCCTCGGACGTAATTCGGGCATACTTGCCGCAATCAACCGCTCACGCTAACCAGCTTGCCGGGCGGCGTCAACGCTCAAATTGTCTGATTTGCGCTACAACAGGTAAATCTTGTTGCAGGGATAGGCCACGCATGACTTTTATTGATCCCGCGCATCTTGTAGAATGCGCTTCAGAAAACCCTATCAACTGTGGGATATACCCAATCTGGCACCATGACGTTACTGGCTCTTGGCATTAATCACAAAACCGCTCCTGTTGCGCTGCGTGAACGTGTTACGTTCGCGCCGGATACGCTCGATCAGGCTTTAAACAGCCTGCTGTCGCAGCCGCTGGTACAGGGTGGCGTGGTGCTTTCCACCTGCAACCGCACTGAAATCTATCTCAGTGTAGAACAGCAGGAGAATTTGCAAGAGCAGCTGACCAAATGGCTGTGCGATTACCACCAGTTAAGTCCGGAAGACCTGCATAAAAGCCTCTACTGGCATCATGACGATGGCGCAGTCAGCCACCTGATGCGCGTGGCCAGCGGTCTGGATTCTCTGGTGCTTGGCGAACCGCAAATCCTCGGACAGGTGAAAAAAGCCTTTGCCGACTCCCAGCGCGGCCATTCTCTTTCCAGCGAACTGGAGCGTATGTTCCAGAAGTCGTTTTCGGTGGCCAAACGCGTGCGTACCGAAACCGAAATCGGTGCCAGCGCGGTTTCGGTGGCGTTCGCGGCCTGTAGCCTGGCGCGGCAGATTTTCGAATCACTTTCCACGGTCACCGTACTGCTGGTTGGCGCGGGCGAAACCATTGAACTGGCGGCCCGCCATCTGCGTGAACACAAGGTCAGTAAACTGATGATTGCCAACCGTACCCGCGAACGCGCTCAGGTGCTGGCCGATGAGGTGGGTGCTGAAGTAATTAGCCTGCCGGACATTGATTCTCGCCTGGCCGAAGCCGACATCATTATCAGCTCCACCGCCAGCCCGCTGCCGATTATTGGTAAAGGCATGGTTGAGCGGGCGCTAAAGCAGCGCCGTAACCAGCCGATGCTGCTGGTGGATATTGCCGTACCGCGCGACGTTGAGCCGGAAGTGGGTAAATTACCTAACGCCTATCTGTACAGCGTGGACGATCTGCAGGCAATCATCGAAAGCAACCTCGCACAGCGCAAAGCGGCGGCGGTGCAGGCCGAAACGATCGTGGTGCAGGAAAGCAGCGAATTTATGTCATGGCTGCGCGCACAGGGCGCGGTGGAAACCATTCGCGAATATCGTTCTCAGGCCGACCAGGTCCGCAGTGAGCTGGAGGCGCGCGCGCTGGCCGCGCTGCAAAACGGCGGTAATGCGGAAGAGGTCATTCGCGACCTCGCGCATAAGCTGACCAACCGTCTGATCCATGCCCCAACCAAATCTCTTCAGCAGGCCGCACGCGATGGCGATGGCGAACGTCTGCAAATTTTACGCGACAGCCTCGGGCTGGAATAGCGTTTCAAGCCTCTATTAACAAGGTAAAACTACACGAATGAAGCCTTCTATTGTTGCCAAACTGGAAGCATTACAGGAACGTCACGAAGAAGTCGAGGCGATGCTGGGTGATGCCGGTGTGATTGCCGATCAGGAACGTTTCCGTGCGCTGTCACGTGAATATGCCCAGCTGACCGACGTCAGTCAGTGTTTCCGCCGGTGGCAGCAGACCCAGGAAGATATTGAAACCGCCGAGATGATGCTCGACGATGCGGAAATGCGCGATATGGCGCAGGAAGAATTAAAAGAAGCGCGTGAAGCCAGCGAAGAGCTGGAACAGCAGCTGCAGGTGCTGCTGCTGCCGAAAGATCCGGACGATGAGCGCAACTGTTATCTGGAAGTGCGCGCCGGGACCGGCGGTGACGAAGCAGCAATCTTTGCCGGCGATCTGTTCCGTATGTACAGCCGCTATGCTGAAGCGCGTCGCTGGAAAGTCGAGATCATGAGCGCCAACGAAGGCGAGCACGGCGGCTTTAAAGAAGTGATCGCCAAAGTGGTGGGCGAGGGCGCCTACGGTCGCCTGAAATTTGAATCCGGCGGTCACCGCGTGCAGCGCGTGCCGGAAACCGAATCCCAGGGCCGCATTCATACTTCCGCCTGCACCGTGGCGGTGATGCCGGAGCTGCCGGAAGCCGAACTGCCGGATATCAACCCGTCAGACTTGAAAATTGATACTTTCCGTTCTTCCGGCGCGGGCGGCCAGCACGTTAACACCACCGACTCCGCCATCCGTATTACCCACCTGCCAACCGGTATTGTGGTGGAGTGCCAGGACGAACGTTCTCAGCATAAAAACAAAGCCAAAGCGCTGGGCGTGCTGGGTTCGCGTATTCGCGCCGCTGAAATGGCCCGCCGCCAGCAGGAAGAGTCCTCCACGCGCCGTAACCTGTTGGGCAGCGGCGATCGTTCCGACCGTAACCGCACCTATAACTTCCCGCAGGGGCGCGTTACCGATCACCGTATCAACCTGACTATCTACCGCCTGGATGAGGCGATGGAAGGTAAACTGGATTCGCTGATCGAGCCTATCGTGCAGGAATATCAGGCCGATCAGCTGGCAGCCCTCGCCGGGCAGGACTGATGCAGATCCGAGCCTGGCTGCGTGAGGCCATCATCCGCCTGGCAGGCGGCGACAGCCCAAAGCGTGATGCGGAAATTCTGCTCGGCTGGGTAACGGGAAAATCGCGCAGCTGGCTGATCGCCTTCGACGATAGCGAACTGGATGCCGACCAGCTGGCGCGGCTCGATGCCCTGCTGACGCGTCGTGCGGCAGGCGAACCGGTGGCCTATCTCATCGGCGAGCGTGAATTCTGGTCGTTGCCACTGCGCGTCTCTCCCCATACGCTGATCCCGCGTCCTGACAGTGAAGTGCTGGTGGAACAGGCGCTGGTGCGCTTGCCGCAGAGTGCCTGTGCGGTGCTGGATCTCGGCACCGGGACCGGGGCGATTGCGCTGGCGATTGCCAGTGAACGGCCCGACTGTCAGGTCACCGGCGTCGATCGCATTGCCGATGCCGTCGAACTCGCCCGGTATAACGCCACAAAGCTGTCGCTGAACAATGCGCGTTTCCTGCAAAGCAACTGGTTCTCAGCACTGACCGGGCAGCAGTTTGCCATCATCGTCAGTAATCCTCCTTATATTGATGCCGAGGACGGCCATCTCAGCCAGGGCGACGTGCGTTTCGAACCGGCCAGCGCGCTGGTGGCGGGCGATCGCGGTCTGGCCGATATCAAACTGATTGCCGCCGCTGCCGGGCAGCATCTGCACCCTGAAGGCTGGCTGCTGCTGGAACATGGCTGGCAGCAGGCTGAGGAGGTTCGCCAGATATTGCGCGATAACAACTTTACCGCAGTAGAAACCTGTCAGGATTACGGCGGTAACGATCGCGTGACCTTTGGACAGAAACTGGCTGAGTAAGGAGTCAACATGGCTACATGGTATCTTCCGCTAAAACATTTCCATCTGCTGACGGTTTGCATTACCGTGCTGATGTTTGTTTTACGTTTCTGGTGGTTACAGCGCCAGTCTGCCATGCTGCAGCGTCGCTGGGTTCGTATTGTGCCGCACATCAATGACACGCTACTGCTGCTGTCCGGTGTGCTGCTGGTCACGATTACCCACTTTTACCCGTTCTCGCCACAGGGCAGCTGGCTGACTGAGAAGCTGTTTGGCGTTATTATCTATATTGCACTGGGCTTTATTGCCCTCGGACGACGTCCGCGTGCGCAGAAAGTGCGCTGGATAGCGTTCATTGTGGCCCTGGTCGCGGTTTATGCGATTGTCCGGTTAGCCACAACTAAAATGCCACTGTTGGGGTTTGTATGACGTCCTTAGCTGATTTTGATTTTACTGCCGCCCCGCTGAGTGAAGCGGTTATCGCGGCATCGCTGGCCATTCGCAGCGACTTTCCGGCTGAAAACGTCAGAGAGCAGTTGTCGGCGCTGGTAGCCGAAGCGCGTGCGACTATTTCGCCGCAGCTTGAAGCCGATTTACAGCTGGAGAAGCTGATTGAGCTTTTCTGGCACCAGTGGGGATTCGGCGGTGCGGGCGGTATCTATCGCCTCTCTGATTCTCTGTGGCTGGATAATGTACTACGTACCCGTCAGGGAACGGCGGTGTCGCTGGGGATTGTGTTCCTGCATATTGCCCACCAGCTTGAGCTGCCGCTGTGCCCGGTTATTTTCCCCACGCAGCTGATCCTGCGCGCCGAGTGGATTGATGAAGATATCTGGTTAATCAATCCCTTTAACGGTGACACGTTGGATGAACATACCCTTGAGGTGTGGCTGAAAGGCAATATCGGCCCGATTGCCGAACTGTATGATGACGATTTGCAGGAAGCCGAGCCGCTGGCCGTGCTGCGCAAAATGCTTGATACGCTGAAGGCCGCGCTGATGGAAGAAAAACAGATGGAAACGGCGCTACAGGTGAGCCAGGTTCTGGTACAGATGGACCCTGAAGACCCCTATGAAATTCGCGATCGCGGGCTGATTTTCGCCCAGCTGGAATGCGAACACGTGGCGTTGAGCGATCTGGCTTACTTTGTGGAACACTGCCCGGAAGATCCGGTGAGTGAAATGATTAAGCTGCAGATCCACTCCATTGAACAGAAACAGATAACCCTGCACTGATGCATTGTGCGCGGTGAATACCTCTAAGACATAAGGCGAAGACATGAAACAAAAAGTGGTTAGCATTGGTGATATCCCGGTAGCAAACGATCTGCCATTCGTCCTGTTTGGTGGCATGAACGTGCTTGAATCCCGCGATCTGGCCATGCGTATTTGTGAACATTACGTCACCGTAACCCAGAAGCTGGGTATTCCTTATGTGTTTAAAGCGTCATTTGATAAGGCCAACCGTTCTTCTATTCACTCCTATCGTGGTCCGGGACTGGAAGAAGGAATGAAAATCTTCCAGGAGCTGAAGCAAACCTTCGGCGTGAAAATCATCACCGATGTGCACGAAGCCAGTCAGGCTCAGCCGGTGGCGGACGTGGTTGACGTTATCCAGCTTCCGGCCTTCCTTGCCCGTCAAACCGATTTAGTGGAAGCGATGGCGAAAACCGGCGCGGTAATCAACGTGAAGAAACCGCAGTTCGTCAGCCCGGGTCAGATTGGCAACATCGTGGACAAGTTCGCGGAAGGCGGCAACGATAAAGTTATTCTGTGCGATCGCGGCGCTAACTTCGGCTACGACAACCTGGTGGTCGACATGCTGGGCTTCAACGTGATGAAACAGGTTTCCAACGGTAGCCCGGTAATCTTCGACGTGACCCACGCCCTGCAGTGCCGTGATCCAATGGGCGCCGCTTCCAGCGGACGTCGTGCACAGGTGAGCGAACTGGCTCGTGCCGGTATGGCGGTGGGCATTGCCGGTCTGTTTATTGAAGCACACCCGGACCCGGCCAATGCCAAATGCGATGGCCCGTCGGCGCTGCCGCTGGACAAGCTGGAGCCGTTCCTGGTGCAGATGAAAGCGATTGACGACCTGGTCAAAAGCTTCCCTGAGCTGGATACCAGCAACTAAGACAGCGTAATCTCTCCGGGCCTGATTTTCAGGCCCGTTTTTTTTCCTGCTCTTCTCGTTACCCGCCGGAGTGTGGGCCGAAAGTTTGACTCAAGGAGCCATGATGAAAAAATCTATTCTGCTGATGCTGGCAACGCTCGTCGCCAGCGGATGTAGTAGTGACGGCAACCGCTTAAATGAGCAGCAGCTGCTGAATCAGTACTTCCTGCTGAGTGCGGTTGATGGCAAACCCGTTGAGCAACGTGCCGGGATACGCCCGGGCATTAGCTTTGCACCGGGTTTGAGAGTCAGCGGCGTGATGTGCAACCGCTTCTTCGGACAGGGGCAACTCGAACAGGGCCGACTGACGGTTCCGCAACTGGCAACGACCCGGATGCGGTGTCACGATGGTGAACTTAACCAGTGGGAACAACTGCTGGGTCAGGTGCTGACGGCGGGGGCGAGCGTGACAATGCAGCAGCAAACCCTGACGTTGAATGGGGCAGGACATACGCTGGTGTATCGGGTTGAGCAGAACGCAGCAAAGAATTGAGCAGTAAAGAATAAAAAAAGGCCGGTCAACCCGGCCTTTTTTACGTTACAGCATAACCGTCATCAAATAGGCGGCAAACAGCGCCAGATGCGCCGCGCCGTTCAACACGTTGGTGCGGCCGGTAGAGAAGGAGATCTGGCACAGTATCAGAGCGGAAATCATGACCACCATCTGCGGTGACTCCAGGCCGAAAATCAGCTCCTGCCCGGTCAGCGAGGCAATAATCGTTACCGCAGGCACGGTCAGCGAGATCGTCGCCAGCACCGAACCAAAGAACAGGTTCATCGCGCGCTGTACCTGATTGGCCAGCACCGCTTTAATCGCACCCAGTCCTTCCGGTGACAGGATCAGCAGCGCCACCAGGAAGCCGGTAAACTGCTCCGGGGCATTCATCGCCGTCAGCAACTCACCCAGCGGATTAGCATTCATTTTCGTGACGGCAATGACCGCAATCAGATGCACAATCAGCCACGCGGTATGCCAGGCACTGCTGTGTACGGAAGGCTTGCCGTGGTGCGGATCGCCATCATCGTCTTCATGTTCGTAAACAAACAGGTTCTGATGGGTTTTGGTCTGGATCAGCAGGAACACCCAGTACATGGCGGCTGAAATGGCGGAAACCAGCAGCGCCTGTGCAACGCTGAAATTACCGCCCGGAAGCGCCACGGGAAGCACCAGAACGATAATTGCCAGCGGGAAAATGGCGATCAGGTACTGTTTTACACCCACCAGATTAACGTACTGGGTGGCAAATTTGCGGCCGCCGAGCAGCAGGGCAAAGCCGACCAGGCCACAGGTAACGATCATAATGATTGAGAACAGCGTGTCGCGCATCAATGCCGGCGCGGCATCGCCGGTGGCCATCAGTGCGGAGATCAGGCTGACCTCAAGAATAACGACTGAGAGACTGAGAATAAGCGAACCGTAGGGTTCACCCAGACGGTGCGCCAGGACGTCGGCATGACGTACTACGCTAAAGGCACTGCTGAGAATAGCCACCAGCGCCAGTATATTGATGCCGACAACGACAGGTAGCGAAGTGGTATTTCCCCAGAACCACAGTACCAGCAGTGCGGCCAGGGGGAAGATCAGGGAGTACTCGGTGTGGCGGGTTTTACTGCTCTCGTGGGCACTCATAGGCTAACGCTCCTTATCGAAATCCGCTGGCCCAAAACCGACGAAATCGGGGGGCCTCTTAAAGTCGTGACTGAAGTATCAGTGACAAGTGGCGAAAGTGTAATCTTTTTTTTTAACCCGGCGGCAAAAATTTACGCGATTTTACGGACTTTAGGTTAATTAATGCTGAAGCCTTCATTTTTAATGATTAACTTTTTATCCCAATGAAATATCAGGGTGTTTATTTTTTATAATCTAATGATTGGTTGAAATTTATCGCTCGTAGTGAGTTTTGTGATCGGATAATGTGCCCGATAATGAGAAATTCAATCCAGGCTTATAAAAAAATAAAGTGGTAAAAAAACGGCTATGCGCCATGCTTAACGGTGAATGATTTATGCCCATTCAGGAGGTCAATAATGCCCTACGATTCCCGCCAGGCGCTGCCTGATGCTGTTAAACACGTACTGCCTGCACACGCCCAGGACATCTATAAAGAAGCATTCAACAGTGCGTGGGAACAGTATAAAAATAGCGACGATCGCCGTGGAGATGATTCACGCGAGGAGGTCGCCCACAAAGTGGCCTGGGCCGCAGTGAAGCACCAGTACCATAAAGGCGACGATGATAAGTGGCACAAGACGCGCTAATGGCCGGATTTACATTTGCGGATTTTTCGCCCGACGCCACTTTAGTCGTGCAGGCAGCCAGCGCTGAGTGGTTTCCGGGGTCTGCTCATCAATCAGTTGAGTGATCATCTCGAAGCAGTTCCACGCCAGCAGGCGTTCGTCCTGCTCGACCGTATCAATACGTACCGACAGCGCGTCATACAGATAATGATCGTCAAAACTACAGAGATGCATCGGGGTATCCAGCAGACCGTGCTGGCTGAGGTAGCGCAGCACGCCTTCCTGTAGCCCACAGGCGGCGCAGAATAGCGCCTGCGGTACGCGGCCCAGACGGGCATAAAGATCGGCAAACATCTCGTAACCGGAACTGGAGTGGTAATGGCCGTGCATGATCCACTCCGGGCGCACCGTCACGCCAGCACGCTCTAACCCCTGTTGATAGCCGGCCAGACGATCGCGGGTGGGGGAGATACGCGGCTGACCGCCAAAGAAGTAAATTTCTTCATAGCCTTCTCGCGCCACCGCTTCCAACAGCGTAGCCGTCGGGGCTGTCGCGTCGGTGATCACCAGCGGCAGCGATGATTCACCCAGATGGCGGTCAAACAGCACCACCGGCAGCTGCTGGTTAATCTTCTGGTATTCGGTGTCATTGAGCATGCTGGAGGCAACAATCAGGCCGTCGATCTGACGCTGGATCAGGCTACCGACAGCCAGCGTTTCCTGGCTGGCATTTTCCGCGGTGCAGGCGATCAGCAGCTGTAGTCCGGCATCGCGGCACAGCATCTCAAGTTCATGAGAGAAGCGGGCAAAACCGTGGTTGGTCATTTCCGGCACCACCAGGCCAAGGGTATTACTGCGGCTGGAGTTTAACGCACGGGCGTGGATGCTGGGCTGGTAGTGATGCTGGCGGGCGATTTCCATTACCCGACTGCGGGTGGCTTCCGCTACGCGCAGCTCTTTACCGCGACCATTAAGTACCAGACTGGCGGTGGATTTGGATACACCGGCCAGTCGGGCGATATCGTTAATGGTGATACGTTTGTTTTTAGTCACAGTGGCTTAGGCGTGAATGAACAGGCGATCATTCTATCACGCATTGCCGCAACCTCCAGTGACTGAGGCTAATCTGCGCGCTGCCGCTAAACCTCAGATGCGGCTGAGCGTCCGGGAAATAGCGCGATGACAGCACTGCCTCGCCATCGTTTATAAAGATCTCCACGCTGGAACGATCGCAGAGGATTTGCAGCGTGCGCACCTCTCCGCCCCAGTGGCGCTCTTCCTGTTCGCCGGTACGCAGATTTTTACGTCCCAGCGTCAGGCCATGACGATCGACATGGAGATTGAGTGCGTCGGCAAAGCTGGCACTGAAGCTGCCATCAATCGACACGTGCAGCTCAGCACTGTCCACATCCAGCGCGGGCAGGTTACCGGCAATACCTTTAAGCTGAGTCTCATGCTGACGAAGTTGCTGAAGCTCGCGCGCCGGGCGCTGAATTACACGATCGCCGCTCAGTGTCAGTTCGCGGGGGCAGGTCATGGTGTGTATCCAGCCATGGCTCAGCGTTGGCTGATAAAACTCATCCGCGTCCGGCAGTCCCATCCAGCCGATCAGCAGGCGGCGGCCATCGTCGCTCAGACAACTCTGTGGCGCATAAAATTCAAAGCCGAGATCGAGCTCATGAAACTCGCCGTGGCTGAGCGTCGCCGTCGGGTAGTCCAGGGTGCCGCAGAAATAACCGCTCTGGAAGGTGTTGCGATAGCGCCAGCCGTCGGCCTCCAGACCCTGCGGACAGGTGAGCAGAATTTCACGATCGTCCAGGCGGAACAGATCCGGGCATTCCCACATATAGCCGAATTCACCCAACCCGTTCAGGCCGCTGCCGGCCATCTCGCCCAGCAGCGTCCAACTGTGCAGATCGGGGGAAATCAGCAGCAAAATTTTACCCTGTAGCTGCAGGTCCTGCGCCGCCAGCACCATGTACCAGCTGCCGTTATGCTGCCAGACCTTGGGATCGCGCACGTGGCCGGTATAGCCTTCCGGCAGCGGCAGTACCGGGCCCAGCTTGCGGAATTCACCGTGCTCGTCGCGCACCGCCAGGCACTGCCATGCGGTGCGTCCGCCGTCAAACTTCACATTACCGGTGTAGATTAGCGTCAGCTCGCCGTGATTATTCACCGCGCTGCCGGAGTAGCAGCCGTGGCTTTCATAGCTCTCGGACGGTGCCAGTGCCAGCGGTTCGTGCCGCCACTGCACCAGATCCGCCGAGCTCCACTGTCCCCAGAACTTGGCTCCATGCGCGCAGGCCAGCGGGTTCCACTGATAGCACAGCGTATAGCGGCCGTTAAACTGAATAAATCCGTTCGGATCGTTCATCAGCCCGACGGGCGGAGCCAGATGCCAGGCCGGGCGATGACGATCGGCAGCCGCGCGCTGCTGGCCGCTAAGCACCGCACGCAGCGCCTGTTTCACCAGATGGGCGTCACTCATGCTTTTACCTCAACTTTGATTTTCAGCAGTAACGACAGCGCAAAGGCGGTAACAAAAGCAATCACCATGCCGATCAGATAGTTGATCATTGAACTGCTCTGCACGATCGCCAGCCCCGGCAGGGCGGTCAGGCCGACGGCGACCATATTTACGTGCATAGCTACCACCCATGCACCGCCAACCGCGCCGCCGATCAGACCGGCGATAAATGGCTTAATAAAGCGCAGGTTGATACCGAAAATGGCTGCTTCAGTAATCCCAAGCATCGCCGAGAACGCCGAGGGCAGAACGATACTGCGGGTGCGCACGTCACGGGTTTTGAACCACACGGCCAGACAGGCACCGCCCTGGGCGACGTTGGCCATTGACCAGATCGGCAGCAGGAAGTTAACGCCGATTGACGGATTACCCAATAACCCCGCCTCAATGGCGTGGAAGCTGTGATGCACGCCGGTAATCACAATCACCGAGTACAGACCGCCGAAAATTAACCCGGCCAGCCAGCCAGCATGGGCAATCAGCGTGCTGAGCATCAGGGAGATTCCTTCTCCCAGCCCGCGACCGGCGGGGCCGATAACCAGCAGGGCAACGAAGCCGGAGATCACCACGGTCAGGAACGGCGTAAGGATAATATCCAGCGCGTTAGGGATAAATTTGCGTAAGGTTTTTTCGCAGTGGCTCATAAACCAGACGGCCAGAAGCACCGGGAACACCGTGCCCTGATAGCCGATCATCGCAATCTCCAGACCAAAGAAGTTCATGGTGTGGAAACCGCTGGCAACGCCCCACGCGTTGGTTAACGCCGGATGGGTGAGAATGCCGCCCAGCGTCGCGCCCAGATACGGATTGCCGCCAAACTCTCGCGCGGCGGTAAAACCAATCAGGATCGGCAGAATGATAAAGGCCGCCGAGCTGCACATATCCAGCATGATAAACAGCGCGCTGCTGGCATCGACCCAGCCATAGGTTTTCACCATACCCAGCAGGCCCATCAGCAGGCCGGAGGCGACAATTGCCGGAATAATCGGTACGAAGATATTCGACAGCGTGCGTGCGATGCGCTGTAGCGGATTCAGCTTTTTCGCTGCGATATCAGCCGCTTCGCTTTTGCTGGATTCATTAATACCCGCTGCTTTAATAAACGCGGCGTGGACTTTATTGACGATGCCGCTGCCAAAAATAATCTGCATCTGGCCAGCATTACGAAAACAGCCTTTCACGCCTTCGATCGCTTCAATGGCCTCTTTCTGCACTTTATCATCATCGACCATCACCAGCCGCAGACGGGTGGCACAGTGCGCCGCGCTGGCGATATTTTCCCGGCCGCCCAGCAGCGGCAGTAGTTCACGGGCTATTTTGTCAAAATCCATCATTCCCTCAGTCGGTGATTTAATGTTTCAGGCCGGTTATCAGAACCAGGTTTCCATCTGTACGCCAAAGTTCCATTCACCACCGGCACTGAAGCCGGTGCTGCCGAACGAATCATCGCTGGCGTAGCGATCCAGTGAGCTGTTCCAGTCCATCCAGGTGGCGAAGAGACGAATTTCAGGGCGCGTGAAGAAGTCACCGATATCGGCAACTTTAAACGTCGGCGCAAAAGTCAGCTTCCAGAAACTGCCGGAGACCGCCTGCCGATCTTTATAGCCCTGCGGATCGAGATCCATGTATTGATAGCTGCCTTCATAAGCCAGCGCAAAACTCGGGTTGATTTCCTGGATCAGGCGCGCATTTAATGTCGCCCAGCGGTAGTGGTCGCCCGCTGCATAGCGGTCGCTGCTGCTTTGTGCCAGCACCGCCGGGGCAAAGCTCCAGCGATCGCTGAGTGGAGTGACGCCGTAGCTGGCCAGGCGCCAGCTTTCCGCCTGCTGGGTCAGGTTGCCGTCGGAGCCGATGCCTTTAACCTCGGCACCCAGCCCGCGTCCGTAAAGCACGGCGGTTTTCGCCTGACCTTCACGCAGCCCCCAGAAGCTGTCGTTGTGCAGGGCCAGCATGGCGTGCAGGCCGGTGTCGCCCGCGTTATCGTTCTGGCGGGCGGTATTCACCCGCTCGTCGTTATCCTTCGCCCGCAGGCCGCTAAGCATCAGCTGGAACGGACCGGCAAAGTTGTTGGTGGTGACAATGTAGTTCTGAATGGTGTTATCAATCGCTTCGATATCGCCGAAGTTACGACCATACAGTGAGAAGCTGCTCTTCAGCCCTTCGTTCCACTGTACGTCGTATATACCGCCGCCGGTCCCGGCGAGGAACACCACGTCGGAGTCCAGCCAGTGGATGTCAAAGTTATCGCGGTCAAAGCGCTTACCGGCCCACAGGGTACTGTGGCTAAACGGACCGCTGAAATCCGGTAGATTGCCCAGCTCAACAAACGCCTGGCGAATATTCAGTTCGCTGGTGCTGCCGGTCCAGTCGTTGTAGTCCTTCTGCCCGTCGGCCAGCATCGCCTTGAAGCGGGTAGTGGCGCCGTTAGCCAGCTGCTGTTTGTGTTCAAAATTCAGTTCAACGTAGGTGTTGTTTTCATTGCCCAGTCGGCCTACCGCACCACCGGTTTCCCCGGCCGGCGTCAGATAAGGACCGCTCTGTGTGCCTGCGGCGGAGTCGTTCATGATCAGGCCGGAACGGGCATAGCCGTGGAATTCAAATCCGTCGGCAAATGAGGGTTTACTTTCCACCGGGGCAACGCTGGCCGTCTGCGCTGGCTGGGCGTTCGCCGCAGTGGCAGAGCCCGCGACGGCAGAAGCCGCTACAGACGCTGAGCCCGGCTGGGCGCTACCGGATGCAGAATATGAAGACGCCGGAGAATCTGCCGCTGCCGATCGGGCTGAAAGCGCAGCCGCTTCATTTTGACGCGCCGTCTGTGCCTGAAGTCTGGCGACATCTTTTTCTGCCCGGCTGGCGCGGGTTTCCGCGTTGGCTGCACGGTTTTCAGCCTGTTGCAGGCGTGCTTCCATCGCGGCTAATCGCGCTTCAAGACTGCTGAGAGTCGGAGCGGCGAAACTGAGTGTGGGTGTTGCAAGCGCCAGACCGATGGCAAGGGTCAGAATTGATGGTTTGATCATCTTCTCGGTTTTCCAGAGTGTGTGTTTTATGATTTTGCTAAACCGGTTCGATCGCGAGGTTATGCCAGGTGGCACGAAATGATCAATCTGAATTGCTAACCCGGTTTAGGAAGTGTGATCGGGTTAGCATTTTATCCATTTAATTAGTGGATTTCGGCGAGGTTTGCGGCGTAGGGCAGAGCGGTCATTGCGCCTTTAGCGGTGGTGGCCGCCGCGCCGCTGCGCTGCGCCTGCTGAATGGCGGATTCCAGCTTGTGCGGTGCCAGTGGGCTGTCTTCCAGCGCCAGTGCCGCCAGCAGCCCGGCAACGAAGGCATCGCCCGCGCCGGTGGTATCGACGACGTTCACGGTCGGAGCCGGGAAGTGCCGCTGCGTGCCGTTCTGCCACAGCCAGACGCCTTCGGCACCGCAGGTCACCAGCAGCAGTGCGGGCTGATAGCGGCTGCCGAAATCGACAATGCGGGCGGCAAGATCGCTGGCGTCACTGAGGGTCGCTAACTCGTCTTCAGACAGTTTGATGATATCGGCCAGCTGGAAGGCGGTATCCAGCAGGGATGTCAGCAGCTGGTGGTCAGGCCACAGATCTTCGCGCAGATTGGGATCGAAGCTTACCCAGCCTCCTGCCTGTTTGATGGCATGCATTGCCTCCAGCGCTGCGCTGCGGCTGGGCTCGGCGCTGAGAGCAATCGAGCAGAGGTGCAGCCCTTCACCGGCGGCGAAGCGCGGCAGCCGCTCGCTGCTGAGGAACAGGTCAGCGGCGGGGCGCACCATAAAGGTAAACTGTCGCTCGCCGTGCTGGTCCAGGCTGACCAGCACGGTAGAGGTGCGATGGCCTTTTTCGCGATGCATATTGCTGATATCAACGCCTTCGTCACGTAGTGTGTGCTGCAGGAATTCGCCGAACGGGTCATCGCCCACGCAGCCGATAAAGGCGCTATTACCACCAAGCCGCGCGATGCCAACCGCGACGTTAGCCGGTGCGCCGCCGGGGCATTTCAACAGGCGATCGTCCTGTTCCGGTAGCAAATCGATTACTGCATCACCCAATACCCAGATTCGTTGCGTCATTGTGATTGTCCTGAAGTAAAAATCTGCCAGTAAGCTAAACTGGTTTAGCAAAAAAGAAAAGTGTTAATGATTGGATGGTTGATGGTTATCTGAGTATTCAGGGACATAGTGATGTGAGCTTGTAGCTGCGTACCTGGTGTGTTGGGACCCGCCTCTGCGGCTGACGGGCGGTCCTCACGCCGCTATGCGGTGCCTTCGGTTAAGGCATCACGCCTTTCGGATCGGCGCGGAGCGGGCGTCCTGCCCGCGCCACGCCTGATGTCAGCAT
The DNA here is from genome assembly GCF_016624545.1 of Erwinia sp. S38. Lineage (NCBI taxonomy): Bacteria > Pseudomonadati > Pseudomonadota > Gammaproteobacteria > Enterobacterales > Erwiniaceae > Erwinia > Erwinia sp. S38. The sequence goes on from NZ_JACVTS010000003.1 coordinate 130,511, forward strand.
CCCTGCTGCCATCTCCGGTCGTGCTGCCTTCACCTCAGCGCTGCGGATTGCCCGTCAGCCGCAGAGGGGGGGCCCTTCGGTACTATTGAGTCGCTGTAGATCTAAAAACTTACATTTCAGGCCACACAAAACTGTCAAAGCAGACGGGTAGCGATCCCGAACGGGCTATCCGCAGCGCTGAACGGAGAGAGGAAGTCCGGATTTGCCCACAAGGACGTGGGCAAAAGGCGCAGCCGCGCAGGACGCGCGTCTGCGGCGGTCCGTGAGGCTGACGAACGAAGAGAAGGTATCGCGAAGCGACGTGAGGACCTGCCCGGCAGGGAACGCTACCCGTCAGCGAAGACACTTCCGTTGAAGACGATATTACCCATTTCAAACCGCAGACATCGTTAATGAAGACCACACCTCCAGAATACCGCCATCCCCGTTTCACATATCAAATTTCACCTGCCCGTCACCACCCGGTCATTTTTTTTCTTTTGTGATCCACCTCCAACTTGAAAGCTGCTGAATAAATGCATAAGGTCAGTAATAATGTTTGATAAAATAACCAAAAATAGTTAAATCGCGGACGGCGAAATCAGCAGGGTGAATTTTGAGCAGTGGCGTGGAGGTAAAAGTGTTAACAAGAGATTTCTTATTAAAAGCTGACTGTAAAACCGCTTTTGGTGATATCGAGGAATCACTGTTATGGAGTGCGGAGCAGCGGGCTGCTTCGCTGGCGGCGACCCTCGCATGCCGCCCTGACCACAGCCCGGTATGGATTTTCGGCTACGGTTCGCTAATGTGGAACCCGGTGTTTGAAGCCGATGAAGCCGCTACCGGTACGCTGGTCGGCTGGCATCGCGCTTTCTGCCTGCGCCTGACCGCCGGACGGGGAACGGCCAGTCAGCCCGGACGAATGCTGGCTCTGAAAGAGGGCGGTGAAACCACCGGCCTGGCCTTTTGCCTGCCGGAGGCAAAGTTGCACGAAGAGCTGGAGCTGCTGTGGAAACGCGAAATGATCACCGGCTGCTATCTGCCTACCTGGTGTGAGTTGGCGCTGGACGATGGCCGAAAAGTCACCGCGCTGGTGTTTATCATGGACCCGCGCCATCCGCTGTATGAAACCGACTCCTGCCCGCAGACCATCGCGCCGCTGATTGCTAAAGCCACCGGTCCGCTGGGAACGAATGCGCAGTATCTGTTTTCACTGGAAAAAGAGCTTAACCAGCGCGGCATCAATGATGACTGCCTGACCGACCTGGCAAGTAAGGTGCGCGAACTCCAGCAGTGCCACAGTGGACTGGCGGGATAACCCCGCCGGATCTGCACATCAATGCGCCGGGTTAATCAGCCAGGTTCCGGCGCGGTCGATTTTCAACTGCTGACTGTAGTCGCCTTGCGTACTGTGTACCTGCAGCAAATAGTCACCTGCCGCGAGATTCAGTACGGCGTAGCCACTGTTATTTGGCGTCACCGTCATCGCGTTATTGTTAAGCAACAGCGTATCCCCATTGCTTAGTTTCAGATACACCGTTGCCAGCGCTGGCGCGTCGGCAGCGGCTGCTGTGGCGTCGGCTACGGGAGCTGTTGGTGAAGCCTCGGTTACCGGCTGCACGACGTCAGACTGCGGAGTGCGGTTTAGCATCCACACCACCGTGCCCACGGCAAGAACGGCCAGGGCACTCAGCAGCAGCAGTGGCTTTGACAAGCGAAGTGGGCGCTTTGCCGCAATGAGTGGTTCAGCGGCGCTGGCTGCCGGGTTTATCGCTGCCACAGGTGCTTCGGTCTCTGTTGCCGGAACGGGTTCCGCTTCGGGCTGCGCTGTCGGCGAAACTGGCGGTTCGCCAATGGTGCTGAGCAGGTCTTCAACGTCAGTCACCGGTAAATTAATCAGCGACGCCAGCTCATCTATCGACTGCGGGCGCTGCGTGGCATCCATCATCAGCGAGCGGTCAATGGCGTTGAGCAGCGGCAGCGAATATCCCTCAGGGCGAAGATCGCTCAGCGGCTGATAGCTGTCCTCAATGCTACGCACAACGCTAACCGGGGGAGGGGTTCCGATAATCAGCGTATGCAGCACCGCACCCAGGGCATAAATATCGGTCCACGGCCCCTGTTCCGCATCGCTTTCTTCGCAGTACTGCTCCAGCGGCGCAAAGCCCGGTTTGAGCATAATCTCGGTTTCGTCAGAGAGGTTTCCAATCTCCTTGCGGGCAGAACCAAAATCAAGCAGCACCGGCAGCTGGTTTTCCTGGATTTGAATATTATCCAGCGAAATATCCCGATGCAGGAAGCCTGCGCGATGGATGGTGTTGATGGCACCAAACAGCGGCGGTAGCAGTTGACGGATCAATGCTTCATTAATCGTCTGCGGCTGGCTGGATTGCCATGCTTTAAGCGTCATCCCGCTATAGAACAACGTGCCCATATAGGCGGTGCCATTACCTTCCCAAAAGCGCAGAACGTGCAGCAGTCCGGGATGGTTAAAACGCGCCAGCAGCCGGGCTTCCTGCACGAAACTGTTCATCCCGGCGTTAAACAGCCGCTGATGGCGCTCGGCCCGAAGTATAACGGACAGATCCTCGCTGCGAGTCGCCAGCGAGTTCGGCATAAATTCCTTAATAGCGATAGTGCGTTCCAGCAGATGGTCCCAGGCACGATAAACAATGCCGAAGCCACCGCCGCCAATCACTTCCTGAATTTCAAATTCATTGAAGCGATAGCCCGGCGGAAGCGCTTTGGTCGCATTTTGTTGCTGCTCGTTTGCCGACATAATAAAACTCTCCTAACGTACGCTACGCCAGATACTTAATTAACGGTGCGCCAGGCACCTGTTGCCGGGTCGGCAAGATCGGCATGCAGGGCATCAACCAGCAGCACGTTCACTTTCACTTTGGGATCGATCGTCGCTGACCATGTCTGGCGCAATTTCTCAACCCGCTCTTTAATTTCTGCGGCGTTACTGGCATCGGTTTTGTCCATCTTAATCAGCAGCGTTCCTTCAAAAGACCAGACGTGAAGCTCAGGAATAAATGGCAGTACCAGCCAGCTGTCCGGCGCACCCGGGCGGCTGACTACCATGCGCTGATTATTCACTGTGACAACGTCAAGTTCGCCCGGGGCAGGATGCAGGTCCCGCAGCGGGTAACCCTGATAAAAAGTGACTTCCAGCGGCAGCGCAGGTTTTTGACCATCCATCAGGCTTAGTTCACTGCGCCCCTCCAGCCAGCCGTCGGAGGTACAGGTCATCGATTTCGTTTCGGGGATAAACAGCGACGAGCCGCGATCGTCCCACCAGGTACGGAAGTGGCAGCCGCCGGGCAGATCGAAGTAGTGAAGCGGTACGGTGTTTGCCGGGCGGGAGATATCCAGCGGTGCGGCGTTATCGGCGGTGGCCGTGGCGGTGGCATCGGCGGTAATGACCGGCTGCCAGCCACCGCTCTGCAGGGCATTGCCCACGGCCAGTACTGAGCCACGGCTGCTGGTCATTTGCCACGGCAGCTCTTTCAGCTTGCCGCACTGGTTGTGCAGCAGCTTTCCGACCTGCGGCAGGAACTTATCGAGCACGACGGATTCAGTGGCTTTTGCGGAAACAATGCGCAGGTTGATCGTTTCCTGGCACCAGGACTGCGGAGCACTGCTGGTAACATTATCAATAAATACGTCCAGCGAAAGGCTGGGAGAGGATACGACCCGGTAATCTTCCGCCCGCGCGCTGGCGGCAGCCATCAGGCTCAGGACAACTGGCAACCAATATTTCATAGCATTCCTTGAAATTAATCGCGCGGTGGTAAAAACCGGGCTGAATCCGTCAGAGAAAAAAGCAAAGTAGTGTCCTGCGGTGACCCATACCAGACGGCCACGGCGCTAAGATTATCCTTTTTTTCACTGCGGTCGATAGCTTTCTGCATTAGAGCCAGCCATTCCTGCGGTGAGTTTACCATTCTTAATGCCTGTTCCATCTCGGCAGGTGTCAAATTATTCCAAAAACCATCGCTGCACAGCAGAAAAACATCGCCATCTTCCAGCGGCAATACGGCGCTGTAATCGTGAGGCTGAACGCTGTCGGTGCCCAGGGCGTTATACAGTAAATGGCTGTTTATTCCCGTATTATCATACCCGGCGTCATGAAGTTGCTGCACCAGACTATGATCGCGGGTCATGTCATGAACCACCCCGCGACGAAAATGATAAACGCGGGTGTCTCCGGCGTGGCACCACCAGGCCCGCCGTCCGGGGCGATCGATAAATAGTGCGGCAAGGGTGGTACTCATTTTCTTCAGTGCGGGTTCTGCCCGCTGCGCCGCACGGATGGCCTGCTCGCAGGCGGCAATCATCTCTTCCGTCTGCAAAGGTGAAAGTGCATTGTGCCCGGCAGTCTGAGAAAGCAGCGTATCGCGTGCAATGACGGCGGCCCGTTCCCCGCCGGGGCTGCCCGCCACGCCGTCGCAGACGACGAACGTACCGAATTGCTCATTAAGCTGTGTACCGGTGGCGTCCTGATTACTGACGCGCCCACCAATCTGTGACGTGCTGCAAAAGGTGATATTCATCGATCCTCCTCGGCGCTTTGAGAATCTTTGTACTGGTTGACTTCCATTTCATACGCCTGCAAAAACGCCTCGCCAAACAGCGAGTGAAAGTCATCCTCAATATCTCCGGATGTATTCTGATAGTGGCGTAAAAAGTAGTCCCACAGAGCCGCTTTGCGCGATGTGCTGAGGGCCAGTCTGGGGATAGCGCTGTCCTGCCGGGCGTGTTCTTCCAGCCGCTGCGGGTTAAACGACTGAAGCATTGCGGCGATAATTGCCCGAATCCCGGAGGTCATCCCCAACTGATGGGCCTGTAAATCAACCAGCGCGTCGCGCACCGCCTGCTCCGGCGGCATAAACCCCGGCATCTGGCTTTGATAAATCTGCATCAGTACCGTTTTACCGCTGGGCAGAATTTTAAACGGATTGTTTGCCTCATTGAGGATCATGGTCATTTCGGCTTTGACCCCGCGTTTGAGGATTGAACGAGAGGAGAGCAGGGCGACCGTGCCCTGTGAGAACAGGCTCAGCATACGGCCGGTCAGGCGCATCTGCTCTTCGCTAAGTTCAGCGGTCTGACCGGCCGCCGGCTCCAGACCCATACCTTCCAGTAGTGCATTGAGCAGCCGCTGCTCATGACTGCCATCCCTTGCCGGATCGCCGTTATCACTGTAGCTGGTGGGAAGAGGGTTTATCGTCAGCCTGGCAGCAGCATCGCGTGCGGCGCGCAGTTCAAGCTCTTCCGCACTCGGTTTTTCCTGAACGCTATCGGGTAACGCAGCCGGGTTAAGAATCCCCAGTGGATCTTCCGTGCTGCTGCTTTCACCATTAAACAGCAGCAGCGGATCGTCCAGCACCGTACTGTCGTCGGTCCTGTGGGGATCGGTAACCATAATATGATAGTGACCAATCGTCAGCGTATCGCCGTGCATCAGCCTGACCTGTTCACCGCGGGCAAGGGAGCGTTCATTGTGTATCACTGCGATAACGCTACCCTGGCTGGTCAGACGACATTCCCCGGCGGGGGAAACATGAACCAGCGCCTGTAAACGAGAAATGGTGCGTTCAGGATCGGGAAGGACCAGATTGTTATCCGCGCTGCGGCCGATGGTGCCACCAGGCGGTGCGAAATCACAGCTTACGGAGACGTCCTGCTCCAGATGGTTTAAAAGAGTAAGTCGCATACTTCTGTTTTCGCCCCCGGATCAGTCAGCCTGGTCAAACATGGGTGGATAAAGTCCGTGGCGGCCCGGATTTTCGGCCAGAGTCGGATGAAATAATTGTGTAAACAGCTGCGCGGTTAAATTACCGCTGTGCTTGTGCGTTACCAGCGGGCAGCCATCACACTGATTCGTCCACCAGTAGCTGGTGTACTGTAGCGGATCGAAACGGCGCGAAACCTCCGGCCATGCGAGAGTCGGACTATCGCGATAGCCAATAATCGTGCTGGCGTCGAGTTTTACAGTCTCAGGCAGCGGGGCAAGGCGAGTTATCGCCAGTTCGGCCTCATCGACGCTTTTCTGCTGGCGGACAGCCTGTTGCAGCGCGTTGCCCAAAGCGTTAAACCACTCTCCGGCCATTGCCAGCTGAACCGGGTGCCACTGCGACACCGCGATCTTTTGTGCGGCCATCAGCGGCCAGACGCGACCCACCCGATCCCGCGACGGCATCAGGCAGCCAATTTGCACCTGCTGTACGCCAAGTGTGGCAGGCAGCGCAAAATTCCAGATCGGCGCACGAGCGAAGGCTTCAGTACAGTTATTGTGCAATTGTTGCCACTGTACTACGCCGGATTTAAACCAGTTTGACCACTGGGCAAGCTGCGATTCGGGCATCCGGCGATGGACAAAATCCCCTGCTGCCGGGAGTTTGCCATACCATCCCAGTTCAGTGCTGGTTGCCATTTTGTTTTCTCATTATCAATACGCCGTCACGCGCGTAGGGTGAGCTTTGGATCTGCTTATCGAGAAGCTGGCTTAAATGCCAGTCCAGTTGCTTAAGCTGGGCATCGGTAATATCCGGTGGCGGATTTTTTGACAGATTTTGCATCACCCAGCCCCGCAGAAAACGCCCATCGTATGTCCGCGGCTGGTACAGCATCTGATAAGCACGGATCGCGTCGCGGGTGAAGGATTCGTCTGCGCCGTTATCTTCCTGTAGCGTGAGCGTGATCGCCTGAGCAACGCGCGGTAGCAGCAGGGATTTAAGGGCATTTTGATACAGGCCCCAGCTAGCCTTATACAGTTGCTCACCCCGATACAGCCCCGCTCGCATTAACGTCGGCGGCGAGGAGAGCGAAAAGTCCGGCGCTTCAGGCAGTGCCACCAGGCTGTTTAAAAACGGCAGCAGCCCGGTAATATCGCCGCTGTTGTTATCGCTCAGCGTACGGGCCTGCTGCTGGATTTCCGGTAACCTGGCGTCAATTTGTTGCAAATAACGCTGATTCTTATCATAGCTGGTGTACCACAGCCCACAACACGCCACTAATGCAGCAGCTGTGGCGGCATACCCCATGCGGTGCAGGCGCTGGTTACGTAACTCCCAGCGGCTGTCGCTGCCGGCCAGCGCACTTTCACGAAACACCACTTTACTGAGCAGGTCGTGAATAAAATAGCTTTGCCCTTTATTGGCCGGAATGGGCGAAGTACGGCTGACGCTGTTCCAGCTGGCAATGGACTGCCCCTGCGACTGCGGCAGCTGGAGTTTACGCGCCAGTTCGCCCATCACGCGATCGAACGGCAGACCTTCCTGCGTGCCGCTGGTAAAGAACAGTCCGCGTATGGACCAGGCCGGTTCACCCTGTCGGGGCGAGAAAATAGTGGTCAGATACTCTGCCAGCAGCGGGCGTAAAGACGCGAATTCCTGTGGAAAAAGGAAGCAGTCTGCGCGCTGCTGTATATCAGTTTGCCTTGCCATATTGCAGGCGAGATCGTTCATCAGCTGGTTGCACAGCTGATGGAAATGGTGCTCAAACTGGGGCAACAGCGGGCCGAGTTCATCCGCGGTGGACTTTAGCGGGAAAGTGAAGCCAAAGACCTGCTCCCGCTGGCTTTTGTCGCACTGGGCAAAATAGCTCATAAAGCCTTTAAGCAGATCGCTTTTCGTCACCATGATATAGACCGGGAAGTGGATACCCGTTTGCTGGTGAAGTTCTGCCATGCGGCTGCGTAGTGCTGTCGCCTGCGCCTGGCGCATCTCCGCTGAGTCACTTAACAGGTCGGCCACGCTGAGCGTAACGATCACACCATTGATTGGCTGACGCGGACGATAGCGTTTAAGCAGGGCGATAAATGTCTGCCATTCACTGGCATCACGTGTACGCTGGCTCTCCTGAAGGGTATATCTTCCCGCAGTATCAAGCAGTACGGCCTGTTGTGTGAACCACCAGTCGCAGTGGCGCGTGCCGCCCACGCCTCGCAGCGCGCCTTTATTCAGGCTGTCGGGTAGCGCGAACTCCAGTCCGGAGTTCAGTAACGCGGTAGTTTTACCCGCACCCGGTGCGCCGACAATCAGATACCACGGCAGCTGATAGAGGTAGCGGGCGCTGAAAAAGCGCAGCCAGCGGCTGCGGCGCGATGGGGAGCTATTCGGAAACTGGATCTTTTTTAACAGTTGAGTTGCGTCGTGAAAGCGCATATCCAGCATTTCACTGGTAGCCTGTAACTCATTCTGTTCGTGGCTGTTCAACTGTAATCGCGTCAGCATCCGTCGGTTATACCAGGCGCGATAGAGCTGGGGCAGCAGCATAAACAGCCCCCACAGCAGATAGCAGCTGGCGATCAGCAACTGGCGGTTCAGATCGCTATCAAGTAACTGAAACTGACTGAGGGCCAGTAAAGGCCCGAGCATCCAGATCAGGGCGCAGAGGGCGCTGACGCCGAGCAGGCCCCATATCGGTCGGCAGGTAAGCAGGGCGAAAATGGTTTTCAACATCATGATTTTCCGGTGCTGTTGCTGCGGTCATCGTTTTCAGGCGCGGCGAACAGGGTAATCTCTACACGCCTGTTCTGAGCCCGATTCTGAGCGCTGTCGTTGGGCATCAGTGCACCGCTATCGCCCCGCCCCTGGGTGCGAATAGATACACCGGGCTGGGCAATCAGCTGCTGCATCAGGCTGGCGATGGCGGATGCCTGCGCCTGGGAATATTCATAGCTTGAGGGGAAACGTTCTTCACGCCGCGGTCGGTCATCGCTGAAAACGCTAATCAACAGCGTTCCGTGAACGGCTTCCAGCGCCGTGGCAACTCGGGCGATAAGCGCGCGCCCCTCGGCTGAAAGGACCGTACCAGAGGCATTGAACAGGCCGTCTACCGGCAGGATCACCCGGCTGCCACTGCTGGTATCCACCACATCCAGCTGATGAGCGGTAATCAGATCGCTAAGCCGCAAACGCAGGTCGGTTAACGCCTGTGGAACGGGGCCACGCTGGCCAGCGACCGTTTCCGGTAGCGGGGTTTGCCAGATTTGCTGTAGCAGGGTGGTGGCGGTGTTACCCAGACGCCAGTTCAGGCTGGAGAAGACCAGGCAGGCGATAAAGGCAGCAATTGATATGCAGGCCCAAAGTGGCACCGGCGCGCGCCATGGCGCACCTTCATGCGGCAGCTCGACCGGGGGAGATATACGGTTGTGATGCGGCATATCACGGACATTAGCAATGAGCGTGGCAAGACGATCGCGAATGACATCGCGCTGGCTGCGACCGTTTTCCATTGTGCGGTAGCGGCCTTCATAACCCAGTAGCAGACAGTAGTTAATGACTTCTAACAGCGAAAGATGCCGATCGGGATTCTGCGACAGTCTGGAAAGCAGCTGAAAAAACTTATCGCCGCCCCAGGCTTCGTTATGAAATGTTACCAGCAGTCCGTTACCTGACCAGACGCCGCGATTGCCCCACGGCGTTTGCGCAGCCGCCTCATCAAGTACCGTACACAGGCAGTAGCGGGCGCCGATAATCGTCTCAAACGGTAGCTCCACCTTGCGGCAGCGACTTTCAAACAGGCGGATCTCATCAACCAGCTGCTGGCGTAAACCTGCCGGATCGTCATGGCTGATGGCCTGGCGGATCTGCACCACGGCGTTCAGCAAGGGAAATGCTGCTGCCAGCAGAGGATTATCAAGGGCCGCGTAGCTCTCTGTCGCCGGAGAAAGTTCTGGCATCATCAGGATTCGAGGATCTCAGCTGTGTGCTGCAGCCAGGAAAAGGCCCGCAGCCGCATAAATTATTTTATCCATTCACCGGCAGTGTGGCTGCCGCATCGGGTTCGGGTTATTGCAAGATCCATGTCGCCGTATCGCCGCTGCGGCAGGCTTTGCTCTGCCCACCCACGTCAACGCACTCTTTTTTACGCGCTTTGCGCGGGCGAGGGCGATCGTTGCGCAGCGTAGCGTCATACAGTTCGCTTTTTACACCGGCCTTGAGAGGAACATATCCTGCCAGCTGTTGCGGATCGTCGCCGGCAATGGCCAGCCAGTGGTCCGCTTCGCCCAGTACGGTGAAGGGTTTTCCGGTTTCCAGGTAACGAACAATCTTGCCGCTGTAGTCGGGTCGGGTCATCACCGAGGCTTTATAAAGCGCACGATATTGCTGGTTTACAGGTGTAAAAGAGGTGGGGGCCTGTACTGCATATCGATGGACCAGCTTCACGCCATTGACCTCACTGGTCACCAGAGTGTCATCATCCGGCTGTGACGGGGCCGTTTTGCATCCTGCGAGGGAAAACACGGCCAGCAAGATTAACGCGCTGCTAATTTTCACTTTGATCCCCGTGAATCTGTTCAGAATATCTGGCTTTAAAACGCGACAGCGCCGCGCCAGCCACGCTCCATTGCAACCAAAATGAATGTGTCGGCACATTTTTCGGTTGAGAGGAATAAAATTGCCCGGCTTGACATCAGGATACATCGTTAATGGTCTTACCTGACGTTTTTGGGAATAGAATCCATTGCAGGCGCTGAATGAACATGCTAGCAGTCGCCTTGTTTGCCAGATTTTGCCTGAAAGGAGTGATAACGGCAATTTGATTAGCGCTAAAAATGCTAATTTTCCTTATCTGCTGCATAGTTGGCGTGAAAACAGGCGTTTGAAGCGGTCCGATGATGCGCAGGGCATCACCGGACGAGTGATTAGCTGAAGGCGTAAAATGAAATCGCTTTAGTCGTTGCCATAGCGGCCGATGATTCCGGCACCGGCCAGCGCGTGGCCTTTCAGCGCGTTGAGCAACTGGTCGCGGGTCAGTCCGGAAGGAAGTGCATCTGCCGCCAGATCGCTGGCGATAAGCGTAAAGACATAGTGGTGCGCGCCGCTGCCTGCCGGAGGGCAGGGGCCGTGGTAATGATCGGTTCCCGGGCTGTTTTTTCCGCCGGTGAATCCGTTGCCGCTGGTCAGGTCGCCTCGGGCAAACTGGGTACGGCTGGCGGGGATGTTGTAGGCCACCAGATGTGAGACGCCGAGTCCTTTCGCACCTTCAGGGTCAAAGACCATCAGCGCGAAGCTTTTGGTTCCTGCGGGAGCGTGGTTCCAGCTAAGTGCCGGGGAGACGTTTTTACCTGTGCAGCTGACGTTACCCGGAGTCGCACCGGCGAACTGTTTATCCAGCAGGGCATTGTCGGTAAAGTCGGGCGAACTAAGGGTGAAGATTTCCTGTGCGCCAGCTCCGAGGCTGGCTAACAGGAGTGAGGCGGCGAGTAGCGTTTTTTTCATTGACGTTCTCCGTTTTAAAGTGGTGCTGATGGATGTTTGAAATTTGGTATATGTTGCCTGACGACTGAGAGTTAACGCTGGCTGGCCGTTCCCCCTTCCGGGCCGGTCCTCGCGCGGCGTTGCACGCCATGCCTTCACTTCGCTTATCAGCCGGGCGGACCGATACAGACGGGCCCTCCCTGGCCCGACCGTATCTTTCACCCGCGTCCTGCGTGTGAATCCTGGCTTCTTCGCTTCGTTCAGCGCTGCGGATGGCCCCTACGGTGGACAGGCCAGCCTGCTTTGTTTATTTCCCTGCTGTCTGAACAAACGGACCAGAGGCCTTGTTTGAGTCTGGTCGGTGATTGTGCCGACGCTGGCTGGCCGTTCCCCCTTCCGGGCCGGTCCTCGCGCGGCGTTGCACGCCATGCCTTCACTTCGCTTATCAGCCGGGCGGACCGATACAGACGGGCCCTCCCTGGCCCGACCGTATCTTTCACCCGCGTCCTGCGTGTGAATCCTGGCTTCTTCGCTTCGTTCAGCGCTGCGGATGGCCCCTACGGTGGACAGGCCAGCCTGCTTTGGTATTTCAGTATTGTCTGATATTGGCAAAGTGTCAGCCTGATTGGCACATCAGTGGCCGTGTAATGCGAAAAAGCGAGCAGATTAGTTGAAGGGGGAACAGCCTCTGCGGAAGTCGGGTAATCCGCAGCGCTGAGATGAAAGCATCAGACCAGGATACGCCAACAGGACGTTGGCGTAAGGCTGCGTCGTGTCAGGGACGACGTGTCGCAGGCGGTCCGACAGGACGGATGCTGGAATCGAAGGCACCGGGCGAAGCACGGCGCGAGGACCGCCCGGCAGCCGCAGAGGCTGTTCCCCTGACAAACAGGCACAAGCGACTATCCAGACACACAGTGACTTAAGTCGCCGCTACAGTCCCGGAACCTGTGCACCAACTGGCTAATGGCCCAAGAATTCACCTGAACGACGCATCTCTCCCCGGCGTTTTTCGCCGACCAGCCGAATCTGTGTTAAGGTTATAACTCGCCAATTTTGTGAGGCACCACACATTTAACCCGCTATAAAAACATTGCTTTTGCTATTTTAAATGCCTATGAACCGATTTATCCGCCGTTACCCCATCGTACTTTCTCTGCTGGTCATGCTGTGCGGGCAGTTGACTCAGCGCGTATGGGCCTTTGACGCTGAAAATCAGGTTGCCGAAGCCCCCTTTGACGACCCCGCCCGCTTTAGTCATATGCTGCAACACCTACCCGAGCTGAACAGCGGGACAGGCGACGATGTAATAGAAAAACGCATCGCCGAGGCGGTGAAAAGTATTGGGGAAGCCAGCATGGCCAGCGACAGCGATAAGCCGCTGCGTGAACAGGCCGAGCTGTGGGCATTCAACCGCTTTCGCGATTTTGCCGCCGAGCGCGCGGCCAGAGAAGGGGAGCAGCTGCTGTCGCCTTACGGGCGTGCCAGCGTCTCGCTGGCGGTCGACGATGCAGGTAGCTTTAATGGGACGTCGGCGCAGTTGATTACCCCCTGGCAGGATAACTACCAGTATCTCACCTTCAGCCAGCTGGGCCTTGAGCAAACCGAATACGGAGCGGTGGGTAATGCCGGACTGGGGCAGCGCTGGATAGCCGGAAACTGGCGGCTGGGCTATAACGCTTTTATCGACGATCTGCTGACCGAAAATCAGCAGCGCGGATCGCTGGGTACTGAAGCATGGGGCGAATATCTGCGTTTTTCCGCCAACTACTATCATCCCCTCAGCGGCTGGCACAATCGCGGCAGCACCAGCCAGATGCGTATGGCCCGCGGCTATGACATTACCACCCGCGGCTACCTGCCGTTCTATCGCCAGCTTGGGGTTTCCCTGAGTTACGAGCAGTATCTGGGGCGCAATATCGACCTGTTCCACAGCGGAAATATGATGGACAACCCCACGGCGGTGACGTTAGGGATTAACTACACGCCGGTTCCGCTGTTTACCTTCAGCGCCAATCACAAAGAGGGAGACAGCGGCGAATCCCAGGATCAGTTTGCCCTGAAGATGAACTACCGCATCGGCGTGGCGCTGAGTAAACAGCTCTCTGCCAGCAACGTCGATGCTGCGCAGTCGCTAAGCGGCAGCCGTTATGATGCGGTTAATCGTAATAATTCTCCGGTGATGGCCTTCCGCCAGCGGAAAACGCTGTCGGTGTTTCTTGCCACGCCGCCGTGGCAGGTGCAGCCGGGAGAAACGCTGCCGCTGAAATTGCAGATTCGCCACAGCAATCCAATCAAAGCAGTGAGCTGGCAGGGAGATACTCAAACACTGAGCCTGACGCCGCCCGCTAACAGCAGCGATCCGCAGGGATGGAGCATTATTATTCCCGCCTGGGACAGTTCGTCAGGAGCGAGCAATGAGTATCGTTTATCTGTGACGCTGGAGGACAGTAAACAGCAGCGCGTCACCTCAAACTGGATCACGTTGAAACTGGCTCCGCCGGTAGCATTGCAGGACCCGCGTGCGGAGAATTACGATTTTCTAACCCCCTGACGATGGGAAAGATGGCCCCGCTGAAATGCAAAAAGTTGTCAAGATAGCGCCCGAAAATATATGTGATTAAAGTCACAAAATACTCCTTCCCAACGTCAGGGTTTTTCTGCACAATCTGCGAAAAATTCTACTCACCTGCTCATCATGATCATCCGTCCGCATCGTCACTGGTTTGTTCGCCTTTTCGCCTGGCACGGCTCTGTGCTACCCGGAATCTGGTTTCGCCTGACACTCAATTTAATGATGTCAGTGATCGCGATTTTGTGTCTTGACTGGTATGAAACGCTGGGGATTAAGTTGACCCTTGCCCCGTTCAGCCTGCTCGGGGTGTCGATCGCGGTATTCCTTGGTTTCCGCAACAGCGTCTGCTTTGGCCGTTTTATTGAAGCGCGCATGTTCTGGGGTAACCTGCTGATCGCCTGCCGTACGCTGCAGCGCCTGGCGCTGGCCATCTCCCCGGCTGAAGCGCCGCGCGTGATGTCGCTGCTGCTGGCTTTCTGCTACAGCCTTAAGCACCAGCTGCGCCGTACCGACGCCCACGAGGACATGCGACGCTATCTTGGCGATGAGGCCGATGAGATCCTGACCCGCCGCTCACCGACCAACTTTATTGAGCTACAGCTTTCCAACTGGCTGGCGGTACAGCGTCGCAACGGTAATCTTTCTGACATTCTGTATGCGCATATGGATGCCAGCATCAATCAGCTGTCGCAGGTTCTGGGAGGATGTGAGCGGTTGGCGAGTATGCCGATCCCGTTTGCCTACGGCCTGCTGCTGCACCGTACGGTGTATCTGTTCTGTACGCTGCTGCCGTTCGCGCTGGTGCCGGATTTGCACTACATGACCCCGCTGGTATCGGTGTTTATCGCCTATACCTTCCTGTCGCTGGATACCCTGGCGGAAGAGCTGGAGATGCCCTTTGGCCTGGCCAACAACCATCTGCCGCTGGATGCCATGTGCACCAATATTGAGATCAACCTGCGGGAAATGAATCTGGAGCAGGAACTGCCGGATACGCCTCAGCCTGACAGGCATTATCGTTTAACCTGATATGACAAAAGGGCGATCTTAACGATCGCCCTTTGTTATCCCATCAGAACTGGTAGTTCAGACCGACGCCGGTAACGTCGTCGTTCGCCAGCCCCAGCGGGTTGTTGTCGCTGAGCAGGTTAACTTTGTATTCGGCGTACGCCAGGAAGTTTTTGTTGAAGTAGTAGTTCGCACCGAAGGAAACGTACTTCACGATATCCGCATCACCGATGTTTTCAATGTCCTTACCGCGTGATGACACGTAGGCCAGAGACGGACGGAAACCGTTCAGGAACTGGTATTGCGCCACCGCTTCAAAATTCACCGCTTTGTTAGCAAAGCCGCCGCTGATTGGCGTCGCGTTATGGGTGTTGCCGTACACCGTTGCCAGATAGATCTGGTTAGCGTCGTACTTAATCGCCGTTGCCCATGATTCCGCACGGTCGCCTTCACCACGCGCTGCGTTGTTTTGTGCCTGAGTGCGGCCAAGGTTGGCATAGGTGCCCACCACGCCCAGACCCCAGTCGGCGTTGTAGCTGACGGACGTCGCGTAGCCGTCACCGTTGCTGCGGCGCACGGCATCAGTGCCGGTACGATCGTTTTTACCCTGGTACTGCAGCGCCACATTCAGGCCGTCTACCAGACCGAAGAAATTGCTGTTACGCCAGGTTGCCACGCCGGTTGAGCGTGTAGAGAGGAAGCCGTCCGCGTAACCGGAGTCGCCGCCGAATTTCGGCAGCATATCGGTCCAGGCCAGCGCGTCATACACCAGACCATAGTTACGACCGTAATCGAATGAACCCCACTTGCCAAACTTCAGACCGGCAAAGCCCAGACGGGTTTTGTCGCCGCTCAGCGCATCCGCGCCTTCGGTTTTGTTCAGCTGGAAGTTGTACTGCCACTGGGCGTAGCCGGTCAGATCTTGCGCAATCTGCGTTTCGCCTTTAAAGCCAAAACGAGCATAGGAAACATCGCCGTCGTTGCCCGTATCGTCTGAGAAGAGGTGGCCGACGTTGATCTTACCGTTCAAATCCACCTTGTTGCCGTCTTTGTTATAGATCTCTGCTGCCTGCACGCCGCCAGTGGCCAGAAGAGCCGGTATCAGTAATGCCAGTAAAGAACGCTTCATCATGAGTAACCCTGTTTTAAAATTATATTTTCTTTGCATTTAGTGCGGTGGTGAAAGTGACATAAAAATATGTTTCATGAAAATTGAATATATGTAACAAATTATTTCATAGTGATTTTTGACAAAGTGTTTATAAGTTATTCCTTATGATGCAAAACGTATTAGCTATGCATCTTTTAAGGGGTTGTGGGATTTAATTGAGTTAATTGCATGATTTAAAAGTAGAAATTAATATTTCATTTTTATGAAAAACAATATTTATTTATCGCATTATGATTGATTATTGAGCGATTTTGGCGGCTGTTGTTTCATGGTTAATTATCGAAATTGGGTTAATGCTATTTATCGGAAAGCTTTTCTATTAATACAAAATGTCCATATGTAATGTCTGTGTTTTTGGGTTTTTTAATTAATATATCTAAATAATACAGGACGGAATTATAAGGCTGAGTGTTAAAAAAATGATTTCTTCAGCGAGTTTACGCTGAAGAGGTGGTGTGCACGGTTCTGGTGCGTACCTGCTGCATTATGGTGCGTTAACCTCCTCTTTTTACGACCAAATTCTATCGGCGATCACATAAACAATATTTTATTTTACCAATGCATAATTCCTCTTTTTTTTGTGTGGCGAAGCCGGGGATTTACATTGATATTCACTTTTTATGCATTTATGGTGAATAACAGACTGTCGTAAGTTATTGATATTTAGTTGTTGAATTTGGTTTATGCATTTTTTTGCTGGCTGGCACGCTCTGTGCAATTTACAGTAGAGCTGCAATGAATCATTTCATTAACATTTAATACATCTTTAGTTCACCACAAAAACTAAAGGGTTAAGCGATAAACGAGGCCGCTATGCAACCGTCAATCACCCGTGAAAATTTCGATCAATGGATTGTTCCAACTTACGCTCCTGCCAGTTTTATTCCGGTGCGCGCGGAAGGTTCAACGCTGTGGGACCAGGAGGGCAAGTCCTATATCGACTTCGCCGGGGGAATTGCGGTGAATGCACTGGGCCATGCACACCCCGATCTGCAGCTGGCCCTGCAACAGCAGGCTGCGCTGCTGTGGCATACTGGAAATGGTTATACCAATGAGCCGATCCTGCGCCTGGCAAAGCAGCTGGTGGATGCTACCTTCGCCGACCGCGCGTTTTTCTGTAACTCCGGTGCGGAAGCTAACGAAGCGGCGCTGAAGCTGGCGCGTAAGGTGGCTCACGATGGCGGAAATCTGCATAAAAACGGCATCGTGGCGTTCAATAACGCGTTCCATGGTCGCACGCTGTTCACCGTTTCTGCCGGTGGTCAGCCTGCCTATTCGAAAGATTTTGCGCCGCTGCCGGGTGGCATTCAGCACGCGGTTTACAACGATTTAGATTCCGCAGCGGCACTGATTAATGACCAGACCTGCGCAGTGATTGTGGAGCCGATTCAGGGTGAAGGTGGGGTCGTTCCTGCTGAACCTGCCTTCCTGCGCGGGCTGCGTGAGCTCTGTGACAAGCATCAGGCGCTATTGATTTTTGATGAGGTGCAGAGCGGCGTGGGCCGTACCGGTTCGCTGTATGCCTACATGCATTATGGCGTGACGCCGGACGTGTTGACCACCGCCAAAGCACTCGGTGGTGGCTTCCCGATCGGGGCCATGCTGACGACCGAAAGCCTTGCGGCGCATCTGAATATCGGCAGCCACGGCACCACCTACGGCGGCAATCCGCTGGCCGGAGCGGTCGGTGGCAAAGTGATGGAACTGATCAACCGCCCGGAAATCCTGGCGGGTGTGGCAGAGCGCCATCGCTGGTTTGTTGACGGCCTGAATGAGATTAACCAGCGTTTACAGCTGTTCAGTGAAGTCCGTGGGCTCGGTCTGCTGATTGGCTGCGTGCTGAATCAGGATTACAACGGTAAAGCCAAACTGATTAATCAGGCCGCTGCACGCGAAGGGCTGATGGTACTGATTGCCGGAGCTAACGTTGTACGTTTTGCTCCGTCGCTGATTATCACTAAACAGGAAGTCACGGAGGGGCTGGCACGCTTCGAACGCGCCTGCCGCGCCGTCATTGAAGGAGCCGCCGTATGATGTTTATTCGTCCCGTTGAACGAGACGATCTGGCTCAGCTGATGTACCTCGCCGGCAAAACCGGCGGGGGACTGACCTCTCTGCCCGTTGACAGCGATACGCTGTCAGCGCGTATCGAACGTTCATTAATGACCTGGCAGGGAAAACTGCCGCGGGCTGAACAGGGATACGTTTTTGTGCTGGCAGATGGAGATACCGGTAAAGCCGTGGGGATCTGCGCCATTGAGGTGGCGGTGGGTTTACAGGACCCCTGGTACAACTTTCGTGTCGGCACCCAGGTGCACGCCTCGAAAGAATTGAATGTATACAACATGTTGCCCACGCTGTCGTTAAGCAACGATCACACCGGCAGCAGCGAGCTGTGTACGCTGTTCCTTGACCCGGACTACCGCAACGGAAAGAACGGTTATCTGCTGTCCAAATCGCGCTTTTTATTTATGGCGGCGTTTCGTGACCGCTTTATGCAAAAAATTGTCGCGGAGATGCGGGGTGTCAGTGATGAAAATGGCCATTCGCCATTCTGGGATAGCGTCGGCAGCCGCTTTTTTTCGATGTCATTCAGCGATGCCGACTACCTGAGCGGCACCGGGCAAAAGGCGTTTATCGCCGAGCTGATGCCTAAACATCCTTTATATATTGATTACCTGTCGCCGGAAGCACGGGCGGTTATAGGCGAAGTTCATCCGCAGACGGCTCCTGCACGTGCGGTGCTGGAGGCTGAAGGTTTCCGCTTCCAGAACTATGTCGACATTTTCGATGGCGGACCGACCCTTGAGTGCGATATCGACCGCGTGCGCGCTATCCGTAAAAGCCGCGAGCTGGTGGTTGAGTTGAGCGAGCAGCCGGATCAAACCCTGCCGCTGTGCCTGGTGGCGAATCAACACTATCAGCAGTTCCGCGTGATGCTGCTACCGGCCAATATGCAGAGCGGCACGATTGCTGTCACCGCCGCGCAGGCTGAAATTTTACATTGCCGGGCAGGAGAGAACCTGCGGGTAGTGACACTTTGTCGTGAGGAGAAAACAGCATGACGCACTGTATTAATGGTCAGTGGCTGACCGGCGGTGGTGAGACCATCGCTAAACTGGACCCGGTAAAGGGCGAACTGCTTTGGCAGGGCAAATCGGCTACCGCTGCGCAGGTTTCCGACGCTTCTGAAGCCGCCCGGGCGGCATTCTTCAGCTGGGCACGCCGGCCGTTTGCCGAGCGTCAGACGATCGTAGAAAAGTTTGCGCAGCAGCTGGAAAAGAATAAGCGCGAGCTTAGCGAAACGATTTCTCGCGAAACCGGCAAGCCGCGTTGGGAAACGCTGACCGAAGTGCAGGCGATGATCAATAAAGTGGCGATTTCTCTGCGCGCTTATCATTCCCGTACCGGAGAGCAGGCTGAAGGTGAAAGTTCACTGCGGCATCGCCCGCATGGTGTGATGGCGGTCTTCGGACCTTATAACTTCCCCGGGCACTTGCCTAACGGTCACATTGTTCCTGCGCTGCTGGCCGGGAATACCGTGGTCTTTAAACCGAGCGAACTGACGCCGCTGACCGCGGAACTGACTGTCAGGTTGTGGATCAATGCCGGGTTGCCTGGGGGCGTAATCAATCTGGTGCAGGGCGGCCGCGAAACCGGCCAGGCGCTGGCGCAGGATAATCAAATCGACGGCGTGCTGTTTACCGGCAGCGCGGCAACCGGTTACCAGCTGCATCGCCAGCTGGCCGGTAAACCTGAAAAAATGCTGGCGCTGGAGATGGGCGGCAATAACCCGCTGATCGTCGAAGATCCTGACGATATCGATGCCGCCGTGCATATCGCCGTACAGTCTGCCTTTATCAGCGCGGGGCAGCGCTGTACCTGTGCCCGCCGACTGTTGGTGAAAAAAGGGGCTGCGGGAGATGCCTTCTTACAGCGTCTGGTTGACGTGTCGGCGCGAATCCGCGTTGGCGGCTGGGATGATGAACCGCAGCCGTTTATGGGCAGCGTGATTTCATTGTCTGCGGCGGAAAAAATTTATGCTGAATGGCAGTCACGGGTGGATGCCGGTGGCCGGGTGCTGCTGCCGATGCAGTGGCCGCAGCGCGACAGCGCGATCCTGACGCCTGGCATCATTGATGTGACCGGTTTGCAAAATCTGCCGGACGAAGAGGTCTTTGGTCCACTGCTGGCGGTGATCCGCTACGATGATTTTGATGCGGCTATTCGCATCGCCAACCACACGCGCTATGGCCTTGCCTGCGGTTTGATCTCCCCACAGCGTGAGAAGTTTGAACACCTGCTGATTGAAGCGCGGGCCGGCATTGTGAACTGGAATAAACCGCTGACCGGTGCCGCCAGTACCGCACCGTTTGGCGGAATAGGGGCCTCGGGCAATCATCGTGCCAGCGCCTGGTACGCGGCTGACTACTGCGCGTGGCCGATGGCAACGCTGGAATCGGCGGACTTAAATCTGCCTGCAACCTTATCACCGGGGCTGGACTTCAGCACGGAAGGAGAGACGCGATGAGCGCCCGTGAAGTCAATTTCGATGGTCTGCCGGGGTTAACCCACCATTACGCAGGCCTGTCGTTTGGTAATGAAGCCTCAACCCGTAATCAGCATCAACTGTCTAATCCCAAACTGGCTGCGCAGCAGGGTTTGGTGAAGATGAAAACCCTGGCGGATCTGGGTTTTGCTCAGGGTGTGATCCCGCCGCATGAGCGGCCAAATGTGGAAGCACTGCGGCAGATCGGTTTCAGCGGCAGCGATGCGCAGGTGGTGGCTCAGGCGGCAAAACAGGCACCGCAACTGCTGTCCGCGGTCAGCTCGGCGTCTTCGATGTGGGTAGCGAATGCTGCCACGGTGTCACCCTCCGCTGATAGCGCCGATGGCCGTGTGCATCTGACGGTGGCTAACCTGAATAATAAGTTCCACCGGGCGATAGAAGCACCGACCACGGCGAATCTGCTGCGGGCGATTTTCCGCGATGGTAACCATTTCTCGGTGCATGATGCGTTGCCGCAGGTGGCGATGTTCGGTGATGAGGGGGCGGCCAACCACAATCGTTTCAGCCACGGCTACGGCGCGCCGGGCGTGCAGATGTTTGTCTATGGCCGCAGCGAGCGAGGCGGAGTCGCCCCGGCGCGCTATCCGGCCCGGCAGACGCTGGAAGCCAGCGAAGCGGTGGCGCGTCTGCACCAGCTCGATCCGGCCCGCACGGTATTTGCCCAGCAGAATCCGGCGGTGATCGACCAGGGCGTATTCCATAATGATGTCATCGCCGTGAGCAATCAGCAGGCGTTGTTCTGTCATCAGCAGGCGTTTTTAAATCAGCCGCAGCTGCTGGCCGAGCTGGCCGAAAAACTGCCCGGCTTTACGGCCATCGAGGTACCGGATAACCGTGTCAGCGTGGCGGATGCGGTGTCGACCTATCTGTTCAACAGCCAGCTGCTGAGCAAGCCGGATGGCAAAATGCTGCTGGTACTGCCGGAAGAAGCGCGCCGCCATGCGGGCGTCTGGGGCTGGCTCAATGAGCTGGTCGCCAGCGGCAGTCTTATTGATGAGCTGAAGGTGTTCGATCTGCGTGAAAGTATGTTCAACGGCGGTGGTCCGGCGTGCCTGCGCCTGCGGGTGGTGCTGGACGATGCACAGCAGGCGGCAGTGAATCCTGCGGTGATGATGAACGATCGGCTGTTCCAGACGCTGAACGACTGGGTAGAACGCCACTATCGCGATCGCCTGTCGCAGGCCGATCTTGCTGACCCGCAGCTGTTGCTGGAAGGGCGCGAGGCACTTGACGAACTGACTAAGCTGCTAAACTTAGGCAACGTATACCGTTTTCAGCAGTAACGCGATCGTTGCAGGGCCGGGGCATGTTCCCGGTCCCTCAGGGCTGAGCGGCGATGCTTGAAGGAGTAATGATGCAAGATTTTCTCACCTTAACCCTCGCCGGAGACAGGCCCGCTGCCGTTGCCGGGCAAAATGCCCAACTGAGCTGGCGATGGATTGATGAAGGTATTCTGGAGCTGACGCCAAATCACCCGGCGCAAATGGCCCTGGTAATCTCCACCGGCATCCACGGTAACGAAACGGCTCCCGTTGAAATTGTCGACCGACTGTTGAATTCGCTGCTGAGCGGTGAGATACCGCTGGTGGCGCGCCTGCTGGTGATTTACGGCAATCCGGCGGCGATGCGGCAGAATAAGCGCTATGTGCATGGCGATATGAACCGGATGTTCGGCGGCAGATGGCAGCAGTACGAAGACTGTCCGGAGGCCCGCCGTGCATGGCGTCTTGAGCAGGCAATGGAGAATTTTTGGCAGTTGAGCGAGCATGATGAAGTGCGCTGGCATATTGATATGCATACGGCGATTCGCGGTTCGTATCATCCACGCTTTGGCGTGATGCCACAGCGTGAAACGCCGTGGCCGGAAGATTTTCTTCACTGGATGGGAGCCGCAGGTCTGGAGGCGCTGGTGTTCCATCGTGCGCCCGGCGGAACCTATACGCATTACAGCAGCCATCATTTCCATGCGGCCAGCTGTACGCTGGAGCTGGGTAAAGCGCTGCCGTTCGGTCATAACGATCTGGCGCAGTTTTCCGCAACCGACAGGGCGCTGAGCGCGCTGGTTAGCGGCGGCACGTTGCCTGCGGTGGGGGTTCAACCGCTGCGCTATCGCGTTTCGCAGCAGATCACCCGGCATTCAGACCGTTTTGTGCTGCATATGGGGGGAGAGACGCTGAACTTTACCGCGTTTGCTCAGGGGACGCTGCTGGCCGAGGACGGCGATACGCAGTATTACGTTCAGCAGGCGCGGGAGTATGTTTTGTTCCCTAATCCGAATGTGGCTGAAGGTTTGCGGGCGGGTTTGATGCTGGTGGCAGAGGATGCCAGCGAGGTGATTGATGTGTCTGAGTCTGAGGGCGCCAGCGTTTTTAGTCCTCCGGCGTAAGATGTGTTAATCAGTTGGAGTACGTTGCTGAATAATCCGGATCGTTGATATTGTTTGGCTGGTTGGTGTTGCGGTGGCATTGGTGGCTGGCAGAGCCTCTGTGGCTGCGGCCGGGCGGTCCTCGCGCCGCGCTTCGCCCGGTGCCTTCGATTCCAGCATACGGCCTGTCGGACCGGCTGCGACGTGTCATCCCTGACCCGACGCAGCCTACGCCAACGTCCTGTTGGCGTATCCTGGCCTGATGCTTTCATCTCAGCGCTGTGGATTGCCCGGTCACATCCACAGAGGCTCTGCCTGCAATATCTCCGTCGCTGGCTTTTAACTGGCAACGACGGAGTCCAGGAGCACGCTGGCGGTTCCCCAGGCTGACGAACGGAGTGAAGGGACCGCGCAACGGCGTGAGGACCCGCCAGACAGGGGAACTGCCAGCTTGCTCAGAGCACTGAACTCCAGAAAATGCCAATACAGAGTCACTGTTCAGATGCAGCCAGTGCTGTAGAAGCGATTTGCCCCGAACTCATCTTCGCCACAAATCCTTGACTCAAATACCCCGGAATCGGGCACCCGCAGAAAAGTGTAAAGCGCTTAACTTTTTCCTTCCGAAATCCCGCCAGGAGGATTACACTCCTCCATATTCCCTGCATAAATTCCTTCAAATTCATATTCTTTTGCAATTCTTCACCATAATCTTCTCATTCTCTCCATGATTGGCTTCAAATTGTCTTTTATGCTTTCAGGCCTTTACCAACCCTCTGAGTACTTGACGTTGGGCATCGTAAACTGGCTCCCGACAACGCGACAACCGGGTCGCCATAGAAATGAAACATAAGGACAATACTATGCGTAAATTAACTTCCCTGATTGTTGCTGCCACGCTGGCAGTGGGTGCAGCAAATATCGTTCATGCTGCAAACGACAACCTGACTCCACCTCCTGCCGGTGGCGACAAACCAATGATGCATAAGCCACCTCGTCACGGCGGCGGTATGCACGATATGTTTAAAGGTCTGAATCTGACCGACGCGCAGAAGCAGCAGATTCGCACAATCATGAAAGAGTCGCACAAGGACATGAAACGTCCTTCGCTGGAAGAGCGCCGTGCAATGCACAGCATTATCGCTTCCGACACCTTCGATCGGGCTAAAGCGGAAGCGCAGGCAACGCAGATGGCCGCCAACGGTAAAGAGCGCGCCCTGTCTATGCTGGAAACGCAGAACAAGATGTATAACGTGCTGACGCCTGAGCAGAAAAAACAGTTCAACCAGGATTTTGAGAAACGTCTGACTGAAAAACCGAAGCATGAAGGTAAAATGCCTCCTGCAGACGACTAATCCTCGTTAAACGTATTTGAAACCGCCGGTGTTGCTCACCTCCGCCCTCAGGGCAGTGGGCAACACCGGCGGTTTTGTATGGTGATGAGTTCAGAGCGACACGATCGGCAGTTTGCCGGCCATTAGCGGTTTACTGAGGATCTTATAGCCGTCGCTGTCAAAACCCGGCAGTGTGGTGCAGAGCGATGTTGCTTCCGCGATATCGCTGACCGAGCCCAGATAAAGCCAGTTATTAATGATGTGGATTTGTTTTCGATCGGCACCTTCTTCAATCACGCCAACGGCTCCCTGCCACGGCCAGCACTGTACACGCACCGCTTCCAGAGCGGCTAAAAGCCGCTGCTGATGCGCTTCCACGCTCTCTTTACCGCAGCAGGCCCCGCCGCAGCGCCGCAGCGCCGAACGGAAACAGCCGCGACCGGCGGTCAGCGGTTCCATACCCAGCAATCCGTAGCAAAGCTGCTGCTCGTCGGCAATTTTCTGTAAATGCTGAAGAGCAGCACGGCGATTGGCATACAGACCGAACAGGTTTGGCGTGTGTGAGAAATCTACCTCTTTGGCGTAGACCACCTGCGGGCGCTGATTCACCAGCTGCAGCGCGCACAGCTGACGGTTTTTGCGCAGACGTTTGTTAAACAGCGGCTGCTGGATCTTAATCATCTGCGCTTCAAGCAGCAGCGCGCCCAGTTCGCCGGCAGTAGTAATAAAGCTGATACGCGTTGACTGACGCAGCATTTTTGCTTCATCGGCGGTACGCAGGTGCGACATCACCCGGCTGCGGATATTGACACTTTTGCCGATATAGAGCGGCAGGTTGTCACTTTCGCCATGAAAGGTATAGACGCCGGGAAGGTTGGGGAGATCGTCTATCCACGGGCGCAGATGCTCTGGATATTGATAAATTGCCGCCGCTTCAAACTCCAGACGGTGGCTGACGATTTTTTTGACCACTACGGACTCCAGTTGCTGGTTGTTCATACAGTATAGCGAAAATATCTATCAGCGGTTAGTTGTGGACAGTTGCGTGGGACCAAAGAACAGGGGAGACGACGTAGTAACAGGAATAAGGGAACCAGAAACAATACGTTGGAGGCAGGCTGTGGGTGGTTGGAAATCGGCAGGAGAAAGATCATCCAGCTGGCAATAAAAGTCGCCGCCAGCCAGATGATATGAAATGCCTGAGTAAACCAGCGGCTCGCGATGAGCCGCTTTATTATCGCATTGGGCGAGTGCCTGAACGGCTATCTTTAATACCGGGCCGTCACAGAGGCATTTACCGGCTTATTTTTTCCAGAAATCATCAAACACGGTAATCGGCGTACGGCGCTTGTGTTCGGTTTTCTGATACCAGCCTTCAATGATTTTCGCTGCGGCAGGATCGATAGTTTCACCTTCCAGGTAACGATCGATCAGCTCATAGGTAACCCCTAGAGCAACTTCATCCTGCAGGCCGGGGCGATTATCTTCCAGGTCTGCGGTCGGCTGCTTCAGATAGAGGTGTTCCGGGCAGCCCAGCGCTTTCAGCAACTGTTTTCCCTGTCCCTTATTCAGTCGGAAAATCGGGTTGATGTCGGTACCGCCGTCGCCATATTTGGTGAAGAAACCGGTCAGCGCCTCGGCCGCATGGTCTGTACCCACAACGACGCCCGCCGTCATGCCCGCGATGCTGTACTGGGCTTTCATGCGTTCACGCGCTTTTTCATTGCCGCGAATAAAATCAGACAGCGTAATACCGGCATCGCGCAGCGCCTGCTCGCTCGCCAGCACCGCCTGCTTGATATTCACCGTCAGGACGCGGTCCGGCTGGATAAAACCAATCGCATCCTGACAGTCCTGTTCATCCGCCTGCACGCCGTAGGGCAGACGTACGGCAATGAACTGATAGGCGGTGTCAGTGGTTTCTTCGCGCAGTTCGTTAATCGCGGTCTGGCACAGCTTTCCGGTGAGCGTTGAGTCCTGACCACCGCTGATGCCCAGCACCAGGGTTTTCAAAAACGGATACGTTTTCAGGTAGGACTTAAGAAAATCAACGCTGGTGCGAATTTCTGCATGTGCATCAATCACCGGTTTCACACCCAGTGCCGCAATAATGTCCTGTTGCAGAGCCATTTACCTCTCCTCAGATTCAGCGCCGACGGACGGCTGCCAGTAAAATTATGTCTGTTTAAGCTAACGCGCCCGGCGCGAAACAACAATCTTCATCCGCGATGTTTATCACCGACTGCTGACAAATCAGACTTTTTTCGGCTTTTGCGCCAGCAGCGTAAACATCACGATAGCCAGCATGTAGCAACCAAAGATGGTAGCCGCCATGGTCATCACTGACGTTCCACCTATACCGGTAACCGGCACGCTGATGCCGCCGAGGGTAAACATTGCCACGCCCAGCACCGCCGACGCGCTACCTGCCCGATGCCCCTGGCTTTGCATCGCCAGCGAGGAGGCGGTGACCGAAATCACCCCGTTGCTGGCCACGCTAAAGAACAGGGCAATCAATACGATCGGCAGCGCAGCGCCGCTGAGTCCGGCAAGCAATAGCGTACCTGACGAGATAAAGGCGAGTATCAATCCCCCTTTCAGCACCCTATATTCCCCCCACAACGGGCAGAGACGCGCGCTAACCTGAGAAGCAATAATCAGGCCGATACCGTTAGCCGCGAAGCAGAAGCTGAACGCCTGGGGTGAAAGATGATAAATCTCCTGCAGGACGAAGGGCGACGCACCGATGTAAGCAAACATCCCGGACATCATAAAGCCCTGGGTAAGGCAGAAGCCCATAAACGGACGATGGGTGACAACCTGACCCAACGCCGCCCAAGCGGAAAGTATGCTGCCCTGGCTACGGCGTTCAGGAGCCAGCGTTTCATGCAGCTTCAGCTTAGCCAGAATAAACAGCAGCACGGCGATAACCGCCAGCGCCATAAACAGCCCGCGCCAGTTAAGGAAGGTCATCAGCGCACCGCCCATCACCGGAGCGACAATCGGTGCAAGACCATTCACCAGCATCAGCAGGGCAAAAAAGCGCGTCAGCTCATGGCCGGTATACATATCGCGAGCAATGGCGCGCGACAGTACGGCACCACCTGCACCCGCCATTCCCTCGAACAGTCGCGCCAGCAGCAGCTGGTGAATATCCTGTGCGATTGCGCAGCCAACGGAAGCAATCAGCAGCAGGACCAGCGACAGCAGTAGCGGGCGAATGCGGCCGTATTTATCGCTGAGTGGGCCAAAGAACAGCTGGCCGAGACCCAGTCCAAGCAGACCCGCGGTGAGGCTTAACTGAGCGGTGGCTGTTGGGGTTTGTAAATCGCTGGCAAGTTCCGGCAGCGCCGGCAAATACAGGTCTATGCACAGCGGGCCGAGCGCTGCCAGAAGGCCGAGCGTGATGGCGTAGCCAAGACGGTTTGGAGATGCAGGTGTCATGAATCCTCTGAATGAAATAGCAGTTGGTGGATCTGTTGGTAGAGCGGGTAGAGCATTTCGGCTGACGCTTTCTGCGGCGTCAGGCGGCGATAAGCAGTGCCTTCAACCAGCACGGCAAGGACTTCCACACAGCTGCGGATTTTCTCGTTGCTAAAGCCGGGGTACTCTTGTTTAACGTTTTCGCAGGCCCGATCAAATATGCGGGTGTCGGCTTCCTGCATCATCAGTGCAACACGAGGATTGCGAGTTGCTTCTGCAGCAACCTCCAGCATTAACGCCTCATCATCTTCATTCAGCACATGACGCCAGGCCAGGAGCTGGGGTAGATGATGACTGCTACTGGTATCGATCATCTGCTCAATTCGCCGGTCGATAATGCGCTTTATCATCTCTTCGATAATCGCGTCTTTATTGGAAAAATAACGATAAATCTGCCCAACGCTGAGTTGGGCTTCCGATGCCAGGTGCGCCATGCTTGCAGCATGAAAGCCGTACTGACGAAAACAACGGCGTGCGGCGGTGATGATTTCATCCTGACGCAGGCGATGTCTGGCATCACGCGCTTCGTTATGCATGATGAAAAGCCCTCCGCGCCCGGGTATTTTTACCCGGTATTGCATATGAAACGGGTTAAAACTGGAATGTGAACGTTCATTCTCATTAATGGCAGTATAAAGCCAGCGTCGGCAGAAATGTAATAATTTCGCCAGTTAAAGTTGAAAATGCAGCACTTATATTCCAGGCTTATATCCACATGGACAATAAATGAGGAATAACATATGCGTAAATTAACGGGATTGATTGGTGCTGCTGTGACTCTGGCCGTTCTTTCTGGCTGTACCGCTTACGATCGTGCCGAAAGCTATGTCACCAAGCCCGTGGTACAGGATGTGAAAAAAGGCATGACCCGCCAGCAGGTCCGTGATATTGCGGGTCCTCCGTCTACGGAAATCACCATGGTGCACGCGCGTGGCACCTGTCAGACCTACGTTCTGGGTGAGCGAGACGGCAAACAGCAAACCTACTTTGTGAGCTACAGCGACACGGGGAAAGTGATGAACTACGGATTCCAGAGCTGTAAAGAATACGATACCGATCCGCAGGCCGGGCAGTAATCCCGCAAAGGGTTGAGTTAGTACAGCCTGGATCGCTAAAACGAACGGCAACGCTCAATATGCAGCGTTGCCGTTTTACTTTGCAGATAGCTATTCTTTTCTGCGCCTTGTGACCGGTCATAGCCCCGGTGGACGAGGAACTTCCAGGTACTCACCGTTGATATTGCGGCGGTAGTAGTGGCCGTCCTGAACGTAGTAGCGTTCACCGTTATAATCCAGCGCACGCATATCCGTCACCCGGTCAACGGGGCGATCAACCACCACATAGGTATTGTCGTTTTGCCGCTGATAGTAGTTACCGTTAAGCACATAGTAGGTCAGCCCGCCGATCAGTACCGCTGCTGCCGCATCAGGCAGAAACGATAGCCTTCCTGGCCCGCCGCCGCCGTGCCAGCCAGGGCCAGGCCCCGGTGGGCCCCAGCCTCCTGGATGGGCGGATGCCAGCGCGGGTGCCAGCAGGGATAAGGCGAGCAGGGTGGTCATCACCTTTTTCATAAGCAGTTCTCCAGATTCTTTGCGCTAGCATCGCCCCAGGCGTAGTGAAATACAAGCGACTCCCGGTCGCTATTAGCGGCTGCTTACAGCGCTTAACGCTTCCTTAACCTGAGGGCCACGATCGGGGGCGAATATGGGCAAGGCCAGCGACATTTTGCGGGAGCCGACGGCAAGGCTGCTGGAGAATGAGATTGCTGGCGAGGGAATCAACGCGTTCGTAAAAGAGCTGAGGTTGAATGAGCGGGGAGCGTAACAGAGAGTACGGCTGCTTAACCCGATGCCCATCAAGGCACCGGGTTAAAGCGAACAGCTAGCGATCAGCGCTGAGCGAGCTCGGCGTCGTTTTCCGCATCGGTGTTCAGAATCTGCTTGTCGGTCTGCTTAAGCCACTGGCTGGTCAGCGTGCCGGCAGTCATTGAACCGTTGACGTTAAGCGCGGTGCGGCCCATGTCAATTAGCGGCTCGATGGAGATCAGCAGGGCCACCAGTGTGACAGGCAGGCCCATGGCTGGCAGCACGATCAGCGCAGCGAACGTTGCACCGCCGCCCACGCCTGCAACGCCCGCAGAGCTCAGGGTAACGATACCGACCAGAGTGACGATCCATACCGGGTCAAACGGGTTAATGCCGATAGTTGGCGCGACCATGACCGCAAGCATTGCCGGGTAGAGACCGGCACAGCCATTCTGACCGATGGTGGCACCGAATGACGCCGCAAAGCTGGCGATGGATTCCGGCACGCCAAGGCGACGGGTCTGTGCTTCTACGCTCAGTGGAATAGTTGCAGCGCTGGAACGGCTGGTAAAGGCGAAGGTAATTACCGGCCACACTTTGCGGAAGAAACGCAGTGGGTTCACGCCGTTTACCGACAGCAGCAGAGCGTGCACTGCAAACATGATTGCCAGTCCAAGGTATGACGCCAGCACAAAGCTACCCAGCTTGATAATGTCAGCGACATTCGAGGTCGCTACCACTTTGGTCATCAGTGCCATGACGCCGTAAGGAGTCAGCTTCATAATCAGGCGTACCAGCTTCATCACCCAGGACTGCAGGGTATCGATGGCTTTCAGCGCGCGCTGGCCTTTCTCTGCATCATCCTTCAGTAACTGCAGCGCCGCTACCCCGAGGAAGGCGGCAAAAATCACCACGCTGATAATCGACGTTGGATTCGCGCCGGTCAGGTCCGCAAACGGGTTTTTAGGGATAAAGGAAAGCAGCAGCTGCGGGGCGCTCAGATCGGCAACTTTACCCACGTAGTTGTTCTGAATCGCCGTCAGGCGCGCGGTTTCCTGTACGCCCTGCACCAGGCCGCTGGCGTTCAGCCCGAACAGCCAGGTGACCAGCACGCCAACCGCCGCTGAAATCGCGGTAGTAAACAGCAGCACGCCAATAGTCAGTACACTAATTTTACCCAACGATGACGCGTTGTGCAGGCGAGCAACGGCGCTGAGGATCGAGGCGAAAACCAGCGGCATAATGATCATCTGCAGCAGCTGGACATAACCGTTACCGACGAGATTGAACCAGCTGACGGATTGTTTAATCACGTCACTGTTTTCACCATAAATGGTGTGCAGCACCAGGCCAAACAGCACGCCAACCACCAGGCCTGCGAGGACCTTTTTCGACAGGCTCCAGCCGCGGCGGCCGGTTTTTGCCAGCAGCAATAACAGGGCGACGAAGGCCACCAGGTTAATAATGAGCGGGAAATTCATTAAGGCATTCTCCAAAAGTGACGGCGCGAAAGCGCCGCCGTAGCGGTCGACAGTTAATTTCTGTCGCGCAGCAAGTAGGTCAGTGGCGAAATGGTAACAGTTTGGAATGGTGCAGGTTTATATCCAAAAGGAATTATTTATAACTTTTTGGTGTTATTTGCTTAATTATCGCTCTGGTTGCGCATTAATTATTCTGCTGATGCTGTTTTGTACGGTATTCATTACGGAACTGGTCCATCCGCCCGCACCAAAATGCTGCATGCCGGGTGGGAAGAACATTGCGTAGCCGACCAGCGCCAGGCATAACATGCGTTCCAGCTGATTGCCTTTCTGGCTATTGAGCAGCGGAAGCCGAAAACGCCATCGGCATGGCCAAAGCAGCGGCACACCCGCCGGGGTGAGCATATCGGCAACAATATGGCTGAGATAGCCCAGCACCATTCCCTGGAACGCATCGGCGGGAATAATCCAGCCCGAGGGGAGTTTCATCTGTAACAGCGCTACGCCACCGGCCACGGCCAGCAGGCTGTGGGTAAACCCCCGATGGCCAAAAGCGCGGGCAATCGGCTGCGACAGCCATTTAAGCCGCTGACCGAGCAGCGATTTTGGGTGATCGATATCGGGTAGCAGGCAGGTCAGCAGCGTGGCCGGAATAATGTGCCACCAGTCCGCGCTGGCCAGAACCGGAGTCAGTTCGGCGCGCTTGGCAAAAATTGCACTGGCAATGGCGAAAATAAGATGGCCTTCGGCCGTCATGGGAAGTACCTGGCTGCATAGCTGTCAATGCATCCAGTATAGGGAATATATACAGTAGAATAAATATGTGACGCTGTAACGAAAGATAAATATTTTAGCCCGGATTAACATTTAAGCAACGAAAGGTGAAAACAACATCGCTGCGTTAGCTTTCCGGGCGATAAAAGTGAATCAGTTGACCTTTTAGCGGCCGAGTAAATGCTGGCCGGTCAGCTCGGTCAACGACGTGAGCTTAACGTCCGCCAGCGCCCAGCGCGGATCGGCAGCGTACTCTGCATCAGGTACGACAATGGATCGCATACGCGCGGCTTTGGTAGCAACCATACCGTTGAAGGAATCCTCGAGCGTGACGCAGTTAAGCGGATCAACGCCCAGACGTGCTGCTGCATCAAGGTAAACCTGTGGGTGCGGTTTGCTGTAGGGCAGGGATTCAGCAGAGGCGAGGATCTCAAAGTAACTGCGGATGTTAAACATCTCCAGTACCCGCTCAAGCATAAACAGTGGAGAGGCGGAGGCCAAAGCAATCTTTAACCCTGAACGCTGACAAAGCTGCAGCGCGCTTTCTACGCCGGGCAGCAACGGTCGTGTTTCTTCCACAAGACCGAGCGCACGGTCGATAATTCGTTTTGTCACTTCCTGCTGCGTTGGACCGCTCCACGGCAGCGTTTCGTACCACATGCGTACCACCTGATCGATGCGTAAGCCCAGGGTGTCGGGCAACTCTTCACGGCGGCTCAAATCGATGTCAAGCGTGCTGAAAATATCCAGTTCAGCCTGTTCCCAGAGTGGTTCGGAGTCGATCAGCAGGCCATCCATATCAAAAATGGCGGCAACGACGGGGCGGTGATAGGACATTTTGTGGCTCCATTAAACGGTTTATGTCATTTTAACATGAACATGGCATCGACCAAAAATCGCCGCAGGCCGTGACATGAAGTGAACGCAGGCATAAAGCCGCCCCGCGGGCAGCATTTAGCAGGCACTTTTCTTTCAGTACAGGTAGACTGTCGGCGAAATATCATATGGACGGGAGAAAGCATGACTTATCAACGGGCTGGCCAGATCGCAATCGTCAAGCGTATCGCGGGCTGGATTATCTTTATTCCTGCACTGCTATCCACGCTGATTTCGCTGATGGGTTTTGTGGAAAAAAGCCAGGAACAGCGGGACGGCATTAACGCGGTAATGCAGGATTTTACCCATGTGATGATCGATATGATCCGCTTTAACACCGGTTTTTTGCACAGCTTCTGGACGAATTCTCCGGTGCCGAACTTTAACGGCGGCAGCAATCTTCTGTTTTGGGCGATCTACATACTGATCTTCGTCGGGCTGGCATTGCAGGCTTCCGGCGCGCGTATGTGGCGCCAGTCGCGACATCTGCGCGAAGGGATTGAAGACCGTATGATTCTGGAGCAGGCAAGAGGGGATGAAGGCCTGAGCCGCCAGCAGCTGGAAGAGAAAATCGTGGTGCCACGGCACACCATTTTCCTGCAGTTTTTCCCGCTCTATATTTTGCCGCTGATCGTTGCCGTGGCCGGGTATTTTGTGCTGAAACTGCTCGGTTTTATTGTCTGATCGCAGCGCGCGCAGTCTGGCATTCAGGCCAGATGCGCGCGCTTCCTACCTGATTCATCCTCGTCCAACAGCGCAACAACTGCACGCTGCGCCTCACCCAACCAGCTACCGCCAAAGACATTTGCCCTGTTAAGCAGATAGTAAAGCTGATAAACAGGCTGTCGTTGAAGATAGTCGTCCGGAAGCGGCCATATCGACTGGTAGCCAGCCAAAATCTCTGCGGGAAGATCGGGATACCAGGCCAGCATTGCCAGGTCGCACTCCCTGTCGCCCCAGTAGCAGGCGGGGTCGAAGATCCACGGCCCGCTGCTGCTGCCTGCACAGTTGGCCGGCCACAAATCACCGTGAAGCAAGGACGGTTGCGGATGATGCGATGCCAGAATGCTCTGCGCGCAGCGAGTGATTAATTCGATGTCGCCGTACTGAATCCCTTTTTCCGCCGCCAGCTGCAGCTGCCAGCCGATACGCTGTTCCGCAAAGAACAGTGACCAGCGGCGAAGCCAGCTGTTGGGCTGCGGTGAGGTAGTGATATTGTTATCGAAATCGAGGCCAAACTGCGGCTGCTCGCTCCACTGATGCAGACGCGCCAGCTGTTCACCGAGCGTGCGGGCGGTAGAGGCATTCAACGGGCAGGGCTGGATATATTCCAATAGAAGGAAGCTGGCATCACGGACGCTGCCGACGCCGTAGACTTTCGGTACGCGCACGGTACCGCTACGGGCCAGCAGCTGGAGCTGATCGGCTTCCCACGTGAACAAGTCCAGCATCTCTCGCTGATTGCACTTAACGAACACCTGCTGTTCGCCGTAATGCAGAAGCCAGGCTGGATGGACGTCCCCGCCCGGTAGCTCCGTACGGTGGGTGATTTCTCCCGGACCAAGCTGTTCATTCAACAAACGACTGATGGCTGACCACATAGGAAGCTCCTCTTTTGTACGCCGTGAACAGGGTTACCGTATCGCTTAAAGGATAACCAGTCTGCGCGTGAATGCACGTTAATCGTACATTTTTACAAAAACTTAGCTTTGATCCTGCTTATTAAATGATTCCAAAGTCCGGACTTCGACCTCCGGTTGTTTTCCCAGAACCAGTTCACCAATACTTTGCGCCTGCTCCCTGAGTTCTTCGAGAGACAGGGCACTGACGATACCGAAATTGTTGGTGCCCAGTTCATGTGGGTGTCCATCAGAATCGTTGAGAGTGGTCGAAAATCCGGCATTTGCCATGGTGCTGTTAAGCTCAAGCAGGTTAGAAAGCCCGGTTTCATGGTAGCGGAAGGTCACAACAAATTGGGTTACGGGAGAAGAAGTCATAGCTTACCTCGTTGTCTGAAAACTCATTTCATCATAGGACATGACCAGACCATGAAGGATGATCGGGTGATGGCTTGTGGAGAAAATTTATTAACATCCCCAGGAGCGTATTGATAGCATCAGGGCAGGGTGCCGCACGTGTTGCAAATTTTGTTTGGTATTGATCCCAGCACGAAGAGTGATTAACTGATGATTTTCTATTCATTTGATGCAGCCTGACTCAGTCAGGAAAAGTGGAGTGCAAGGTAATCCCTGATTAATATTTTGTTACATTACTGCTTTTTCTAAGGGCTGTTTCTGGCCTGGCTAGAGATATTTCTTATTTACAGGCTGATGTTTTCCCGCTAAATACCCTCTATAATGCGCGCCGTTAATGAGATTGTTCTCATTCATAGAGTAGATTTGTCATGATGCTTGTGAAAAAGAGTGATTTAACAAATTGTTACGTTTATTACCGTAAATTGCGTTGATCGTCCTTCAAAAGGCTTCAGACTTAATCTTTTCAAAACTGCCGTACGGGTCACATTAAATGAAAGCGCTTAGTAAACTGTCTGTCGTTCTGCTGCTCTCCGGGGGAGCACTGTGTCAACAAGCCCTGGCTGATAACAACGTATTTACGGTTATGGATGACCCGAGCACTGCGAAGAAACCATTTGAAGGGAATGCTGCGGCGGGCTATCTGGCTCAGAGCGGCAATACCAAAAGCTCATCGGCAACGGCCAATACCAATATGACCTGGTATCAGCCAAGCACCGCCTATAGCCTGTGGGGAAATGCGAGCAACACCTCCTCTAATGATGAGCGCTCTTCCGAAACCTACCAGGTGGGTGGACGTACACGTTATAACATGAACAGTGCGGACTACCTGTTCGGTCAGGCCAGCTGGCTAAGTGACCGTTTTAACGGCTACGACGGACGTTCCATTCTGGCCGCCGGTTATGGTCGCCAGCTGCTGAATGGTCCGGTGCACTCTCTGCGTGTGGAAGCCGGTCCTGGCGTGCGTTATGACGACTTCCATGAAGGCGGCCATGAAACTCAGGCCCTGGCCTATGGCGCATTCAGCTACCAGTGGCAGCTGACCGACAGCACCAAATTCATTCAGGGTGTGTCCGTGCTGGGTAGCGACGATACTACCGTCAACTCTGAAACCGGCCTGCAGGTAGCCATCAACGATCACTTCGCGCTGAAATTGGCTTACAACGTGACCTGGAATCAGAATCCACCAGAGTCCGCGCCGGAAAGAACCGACACCAAAACGTCAGTATTACTTTCCTACGCAATGTAATGCTCAACGGGCCGATAATTCGGCCCGTTATTCTTTTGGCACACAGTCAGATCTCTGGCAACGCTTAATTCCCCTGCCGCAATTTAATCCCGTACCGTGCAATTACCCGACATGACGTGTAAGATACTACACCTTCAAAGGTTTCTCTGAATTTGAGTCACTTTTGAGTCTGTGTACCAAACCGTGTACCAAACCGGCAAATGTGAGCGGGTTTTAAGTACTAAGGGTCTGGTTTATAAAGTAAAACCAATGTTTGTATGTAGCCTTGCGTATGGGTTACCACTGCAATTAAGGATGTTACATGCCAGTTATTACTCTTCCTGATGGAAGTAAGCGTTCGTTTGACCACGCGGTAAGCGTGATGGATATTGCCCTGGATATCGGTCCTGGCCTGGCGAAAGCCTGTATTGCCGGACGGGTAAATGGTGAACTGGTGGATGCGGTTGATCCGATCACCGAAGATGCCAATGTGGCCATCATCACCGCTAAAGATGAAGCCGGTCTGGAAATTATTCGCCACTCCTGCGCTCACCTGTTAGGTCATGCGATCAAGCAACTGTGGCCTGATACGAAAATGGCTATCGGTCCGGTGATCGACAACGGATTCTACTATGACGTAGACCTCGATCGTACCCTGACGCAGGAAGATATCGAACAGCTGGAAAAGCGTATGCATCAGCTGGCCGAAACGAATTACGACGTCGTCAAGAAGAAGGTCAGCTGGCAGGAAGCGCGTGACGCCTTTGCTGCACGTGGGGAAACCTACAAAATGACCATTCTTGATGAGAACATCAGCCATGACGATCGTCCTGGGCTGTATCATCACGAAGAATATGTCGATATGTGCCGTGGTCCGCACGTACCGAATATGCGTTTCTGCCATCACTTTAAGCTGCAGAAAATCTCTGGTGCCTACTGGCGCGGCGACAGCAATAATAAAATGCTGCAGCGTATCTACGGTACCGCATGGGCCGACAAGAAACAGCTCGCCGCGTATCTGCTGCGTCTGGAAGAAGCGGCAAAACGTGACCACCGCAAAATTGGCAAGCAGCTCGACCTGTATCATATGCAGGAAGAAGCGCCGGGTATGGTGTTCTGGCACAACGACGGCTGGACTATCTTCCGCGAGCTGGAAGTGTTTGTGCGTACCAAGCTGAAAGAGTACGACTACCAGGAAGTGAAAGGTCCGTTCATGATGGACCGCGTGCTGTGGGAAAAAACCGGCCACTGGGAAAACTACAAAGAAGCCATGTTCACCACCTCTTCGGAGAACCGTGAATACTGCATTAAGCCAATGAACTGCCCGGGACACGTGCAGATTTTCAACCAGGGGCTGAAATCGTATCGCGATCTGCCGCTGCGTATGGCTGAATTTGGTAGCTGTCACCGTAATGAGCCGTCAGGCGCGCTGCACGGCCTGATGCGCGTACGTGGCTTTACTCAGGACGACGCCCATATCTTCTGTACGGAAGAGCAGGTACGTGATGAGGTGAACAGCTGCATCAAGATGGTGTACGACATGTACAGCACCTTTGGTTTTGAAAAGATCGTGGTGAAACTCTCCACGCGTCCGGAAAAGCGTATCGGTAGTGACGACCTGTGGGATCGCTCCGAGGCCGATCTGGCCGCCGCGCTGAAAGAGAACGAGATTCCGTTCGAATATCAGCCGGGTGAAGGCGCTTTCTACGGTCCTAAAATTGAATTTACCCTGCATGACTGCCTGGACCGTGCCTGGCAGTGCGGCACAGTACAGCTCGACTTCTCTCTGCCGGGCCGTCTGAATGCCTCTTACATAGGTGAAAGTAATGAACGTCAGGTGCCGGTAATGATTCACCGTGCTATCCTGGGGTCCATGGAGCGCTTTATCGGGATTTTGACCGAAGAATATGCCGGCTTCTTCCCGACATGGCTTGCTCCGGTACAAGTTGTGGTAATGAATATTACCGATGGTCAGTCCGAATATGTTGCAGAATTGACTCGAAAATTGCAAAATGCGGGCATTCGTGCAAAAGCGGACTTGAGAAACGAGAAGATTGGCTTTAAAATTCGCGAACATACTTTACGTCGTGTCCCGTATATGTTGGTCTGTGGTGATAAAGAGGTGGAATCTGGCAAAGTGGCCGTTCGCACCCGCCGCGGTAAAGACCTGGGCAGCATGGACGTAAACGAAGTGATAGCGAAGCTGCAGAATGAAATTCGCAGCCGCAATCTTCATCAATTGGAGGAATAAAGTATTAAAGGCGGAAAACGAGTTCAACCGGCGCGTCCTAATCGCATTAACAGAGAAATTCGCGCCACTGAGGTTCGTCTGACAGGCGTCGATGGCGAACAGATTGGTATTGTCAGTCTGAATGAAGCTTTAGAAAAAGCTGAAGAAGCAGGCGTTGATCTCGTAGAGATCAGCCCTAACGCCGAGCCGCCCGTTTGCCGTATTATGGATTACGGCAAGTTCCTTTATGAAAAAAGCAAATCTTCTAAGGAACAGAAGAAAAAGCAAAAAGTTATCCAGGTTAAGGAAATTAAATTCCGTCCTGGTACCGATGATGGCGACTATCAGGTAAAACTACGCAACCTGATTCGCTTTCTGGAAGATGGCGATAAAGCTAAAATCACACTGCGGTTCCGTGGTCGTGAAATGGCGCACCAGCAGATCGGTATGGAAGTGCTTAACCGCGTCCGTAAAGATCTGTGTGAAGATATTGATCTGGCAATTGTCGAATCCTTCCCTACGAAGATCGAAGGTCGCCAGATGATTATGGTGCTCGCTCCCAAGAAGAAACAGTAGGCCCTAAAGTAATCTTGCCGTGCGTTTCGGCGTGCGGCGTGATTCGCCTGTCTGGTTCATTTTATTAACAATGCGAAGTGGATATTTTTTAAATGCCAAAGATTAAAACTGTACGTGGCGCGGCCAAGCGCTTCAAGAAGACCGCTTCTGGCGGCTTCAAGCGTAAACACGCTAACCTGCGTCATATTCTGACTAAAAAATCTACTAAGCGTAAACGCCACCTGCGTCCGAAAGGTCTGGTGTCTAAAGGCGATCTGGGTCTGGTTATTGCCTGCCTGCCGTACGCATAAGTATTTTTTTAAACTTTCAGAATATTAACAGGAGAGCTAAATGGCTCGTGTAAAACGTGGTGTAGTTGCTCGCGCACGTCACAAAAAAATCTTAAAACAAGCTAAAGGTTACTACGGAGCACGTTCACGTGTTTACCGCGTTGCCTTCCAGGCAGTTATCAAAGCTGGTCAGTATGCTTACCGCGACCGTCGTCAGCGTAAGCGTCAGTTCCGTCAGCTGTGGATCGCGCGTATCAACGCAGCAGCCCGCACTAACGGTATTTCTTACAGCCGCTTCATCAATGGCCTGAAAAAGGCTTCTATTGAGATCGACCGTAAGATTCTGGCTGACATCGCCGTATTCGACAAAGCAGTATTCTCTGCTCTGGTAGAAAAAGCGAAAGCAGCTCTGGCGTAAGCCAGATTTGAAGAGGGGAGCCTGTCTCCCCTTTTTTATTGCTTGTAACCTAAGCAAAAGATTGACTTTTCTGCCTCCGGGCATTTCAATAGAACGGTTTCCGCAAGCAACCAGGTAACATTAAGCATGAACGCTAATTTTCGTTTCTTTTTTTACTTTAGCACCTGATTCTCGGGGGCTTTTGCGCAAAG
This sequence comes from Erwinia sp. S38, assembly GCF_016624545.1. Taxonomy (NCBI): domain Bacteria; kingdom Pseudomonadati; phylum Pseudomonadota; class Gammaproteobacteria; order Enterobacterales; family Erwiniaceae; genus Erwinia; species Erwinia sp. S38. Next base: position 170,090 of record NZ_JACVTS010000003.1, read on the forward strand.
AAAAGAAACGAAAAATCGCGCTAAAAGCCTCCCCCGTGGAGGCTTTTTTCGTTTCTACACTGAATACATAACGATGTTATCGTAAAGACTAAAAACAGACCGGCCACGGTGGCTGGAAGAAGAGGAAAGCATGTCACATCTCGCAGATCTGGTGGCGCAAGCGAAAGCCGCCATCAATGATGCTCAGGATGTCGCCGCGTTAGATAACGTTCGCGTCGAATACCTGGGGAAAAAAGGGCTTCTTACCCTGCAGATGACTACCCTGCGTGAACTGCCAGCGGAAGATCGCCCGGCAGCCGGTGCGGTAATCAATGAAGCTAAACAGCAGGTGCAGGATGCGCTTAATGCGCAAAAGAACGTGCTGGAATCTGCGGAGATGAACGCCCGTCTGGCCCAGGAAACTATTGATGTGTCCCTGCCAGGTCGTCGTATTGAAAATGGCGGTCTGCATCCGGTTACTCGTACCATCGATCGTATTGAAACCTTCTTCGGCGAACTGGGCTTCTCGGTAGAAACCGGACCGGAGATCGAAGACGACTATCATAACTTTGATGCGCTGAATATTCCTGGCCATCACCCGGCGCGCGCGGACCACGATACATTCTGGTTTGATGCCAAGCGCCTGCTGCGTACTCAGACTTCCGGCGTGCAGATCCGCACCATGGAAACCCAGCAGCCGCCGATTCGCGTGATTGTTCCGGGCCGCGTTTATCGTAATGACTACGATCAGACCCACACCCCAATGTTCCATCAGATGGAAGGTCTGATCGTTGATAAAAACATCAGCTTCACCAATCTGAAAGGCACGCTGCACGATTTCCTGAATAATTTCTTCGAAGCCGATCTGCAGGTTCGTTTCCGTCCTTCCTACTTCCCGTTCACTGAACCTTCGGCGGAAGTGGATGTGATGGGTAAAAACGGCAAATGGCTGGAAGTGCTTGGCTGCGGCATGGTGCACCCGAACGTATTGCGTAATGTCGGTATCGATCCGGAAGTGTATTCCGGCTTTGCCTTCGGTATGGGTATGGAGCGTCTGACCATGCTGCGCTATGGCGTTAACGATCTGCGCGCCTTCTTCGAAAATGATTTACGTTTCCTCAAACAGTTTAAATAAGGGCGGGTAAAACCAATGAAATTCAGTGAACTCTGGTTACGTGAATGGGTCAATCCGGCCATTGACGGTGAAGCCCTGTCCGATCAAATTACCATGGCCGGTCTGGAAGTTGACGGCGTCGATGCTGTTGCCGGTGCTTTCAATGGCGTGGTGGTGGGTGAGGTGGTTGAATGCGGCCAGCACCCTAACGCGGATAAACTGCGTGTCACCAAAATCAACGTAGGCGGCGATCGCCTGCTGGATATTGTCTGCGGTGCGCCAAACTGCCGTCAGGGCCTGAAAGTGGCCGTTGCCACCGTCGGTGCCGTACTGCCAGGCGATTTCAAAATCAAGGCTGCCAAACTGCGCGGCGAGCCGTCTGAAGGGATGCTGTGTTCCTTCTCAGAACTGGGTATTTCCGACGATCACCAGGGCATCATTGAACTACCGCTGGATGCGCCCGTCGGCACCGATATCCGCGAATACCTCAAGCTGGACGATAGCACCATTGAGATCAGCGTGACGCCAAACCGCGCCGACTGCCTGGGCATTATCGGCGTAGCGCGCGACGTGGCGGTGCTGAACAAACTGCCGCTGGCTGAGCCGGAAATTTTGCCGGTAGCGGCAACACTGACCGATACTTTCCCGATTAGCGTGTCTGCGCCGGAAGCCTGCCCGCGCTATGTGGGCCGTGTCGTTAAAGGCGTTAACGTCAAAGCAGCCACCCCGCTGTGGATGAAAGAGAAGCTGCGTCGCTGCGGCATCCGTTCTATCGATCCGGTAGTGGATATCACCAACTTTGTGCTGCTGGAACTCGGTCAGCCGATGCACGCCTTCGATCTGGATCGCATCAATGGTGAAATCATTGTGCGTCTGGCAGAACAGGGCGAAAAACTGACTCTGCTTGACGGCAGTGAAGCCACGCTGAACAGCGATACGCTGGTGATTGCCGATGCCAAACAGGCGCTGGCGATGGCCGGTATCTTTGGTGGCGATCACTCAGGCGTTAACGAAGAGACGCAGAATGTGCTGTTGGAGTCCGCTTTCTTCAGCCCGCTGTCAATTACCGGCCGCGCGCGCCGTCACGGCCTGCACACCGATGCTTCTCACCGCTACGAGCGCGGCGTTGACCCTGCGCTGCAGCACAAAGCCATTGAACGCGCTACGCGCCTGCTGCTGGATATCTGCGGTGGTGAAGCCGGTCCTCTGATCGATGTCACCAGTGAACAGCACCTGCCGAAACGCGCCACTATCACCCTGCGTCGTGAGAAGCTGGATCGCCTGATTGGCCATGTGATCTCCGATGCGGACGTTACCGATTTCCTGACCCGTCTGGGCTGCGAAGTGACCGTCGGTAACGGCGAGTGGCAGGCGAAGGCACCGAGCTGGCGTTTCGATATGGAGATTGAAGAAGATCTCGTTGAAGAAGTCGCCCGCATTTACGGCTACAACAATATTCCTCACGTTCCGATCCAGGCATCTCTGGAGATGACCAAACACCGCGAAGCGGATCTGTCTCTGAAACGCGTCAAATCTCTGTTGGTCGATAAAGGCTATCAGGAAGCGATCACCTACAGCTTCGTTGACCCGAAAATTCAGGCGCTGCTGCATCCGGGTGAAGAGAGCCTGCTGTTGCCGAGCCCGATTTCCGTAGAAATGTCGGCGATGCGTCTGTCATTATGGAGCGGACTGCTCGGAGCTGTGGTGTATAACCAAAATCGCCAGCAGTCTCGTGTGCGTCTGTTCGAAAGTGGCCTGCGCTTTGTTCCTGATACACAGGCAAACCTGGGTATCCGTCAGGAGGTTATGCTGTCTGGCGTGATCGCTGGTAATCGTAATGAAGAGCATTGGGATCTGGCGCGTCAGGCCGTTGACTTCTATGATTTGAAAGGTGATTTAGAGTCTCTGCTGGAATTAACCGGCAAGCTCGATGAGATCCAGTTCGTAGCAGAAGCTAATCCGGCGTTGCATCCGGGGCAGAGCGCAGCAATTTATTTACGCGGCGAAGCCATCGGATTCATCGGTGTGGTACACCCGGAACTTGAGCGAAAACTGGATCTTAACGGTCGTACGGTGGTGTTCGAACTGCTGTGGGATAAGGTCGCAGACCGCGTCCTGCCTGATGTCAGCGGTATTTCGCGCTTCCCGGCAAACCGCCGTGATATTGCCGTTGTCGTGGCCGAAAACGTCCCTGCAGCAGATATCATCACAGAGTGTAAGAAAGTTGGCGTAAATCAGGTAGTTGGCGTAAACTTGTTTGACGTGTACCGTGGTAAGGGCGTAGATGATGGTTTTAAGAGCCTCGCTATCAGCCTGATTTTGCAAGATACCAGCCGGACACTCGAAGAAGAGGAGATTGCCGCTACCGTTGCAAGATGTGTAGAGGCACTGAAAGAGCGATTCCAAGCATCCTTGAGGGATTGAACCTATGGCGCTTACAAAAGCTGAAATGTCTGAATATCTGTTTGAGAAGCTTGGGCTTAGCAAACGGGATGCCAAAGAGCTGGTAGAACTGTTTTTTGAAGAAGTGCGTCGTGCTTTGGAGAACGGTGAGCAGGTTAAGCTGTCAGGATTTGGCAACTTCGACCTTCGCGACAAGAATCAACGTCCGGGACGTAACCCAAAAACCGGGGAAGACATCCCGATTACGGCCCGTCGGGTAGTGACTTTCCGCCCTGGTCAGAAGTTGAAGAGCCGGGTAGAAAACGCTTCACCGAAAGAAGACTGATATTCGCAATTCAAAAAGGCCGCGCAAGCGGCCTTTTTCATGTCATTTATGTTATTCAATTTCTTGATAAATGGCATAAACACCCGTCGCAGAAAAATCCCCATGGGCGCAGTAAATGGCCTTCTTTTGTTCCATAAGAATAAATTTTCTGACTTTTTTCGTGTAGTAAATGGTGAAGATAAACCCCAGGAGAAGCCACAAAATGACCGCTAAGGTAAACGGAATCATTGACGTGACGAAGAGCTTTTCCTTGTTAAATTTAGCGATCGCATTTTCCAGATGAGACTGGCCCTCGGCTGTTGTCAGCAGCGTGCATAAGTCTTGTAGGTTCCTGGCGCTGATTAACCCCTGGCTTTCTGTTGCGGATAACGTGTTCTGCCGGCACTCCTCCACCGTTACAGACCAGCTGGAAGGCAGGAAGGTCGTGGCTTCCGACGCTTTCTTTGCGGATATGTAGAAGGGTTTTCCGGATTCTTTCCAGATCAATAGCGTTGAGTCTGGTGGGGTTCTCAATGTCTGAACCAGAGCGGGAATCAGAAACCAGGACGCCAGCAACAAAATAATGAAAAAGACAAACGTAATGACTTTCTCAGGTTTGCCGATTGTGGGGAGTTTCTTTAATGGAATTGAGATGATAAAGAAATTCAGCATGAATGCCGGGACGCCACCCTTTTTCAAAATTTCACTGTGTCCTTTTTTATAGGTGAAAATTCTGTTGGCAATCTTAATCGTTGGTTTGATGAGCAAGGCCAGAATGGTGATTAAAGCAACCGTCGTTCCTAACGGGGCATTGGTGAATTCAGCGTTGACCATATTAAGTGAGGGGGTGATATTCTGCATTTCTGCACCTTAATCTGCTGTTCTGTAAGCCAATTATTATCACCTCTGATAGCGTTGATAAAGCCCAGGAAAATAACTACCAGGGCTCGATTCCCCGATTTATCACTGCAACTTCTGCTGCCAAACGGCGCGAACACGGGGGTTGATAGTACCGTTACAGAGTGAATAACACATCTGCCGCTTCCAGAGGACGCTTCCATTTTTCAGATTTCCCTCTAAAATTAACTCTCTGTTTTCACTCCAAAACGTCGCTTATGACCCTGCTTAACCAACAGATTACGCGTGCAAAACGGCGGTCAGGAATATGGCTGAGCGCGCTGGCGATATTTTGCCTGGTCCTGCTGCTGCTCAGCCTGTGTGTTGGCGATCGCTGGGTGCCACCGACGCGCTGGTTAACGGCTGATGCCGAACTGTTCGTCTGGCAGCTGCGCCTGCCGCGCACGCTGGCGGTATTGCTGGTAGGGGCTTCGCTGGCAGTCGCGGGCGCGACGATGCAGGCGCTGTTTAACAATCCGCTATCGGAACCTGGCCTGCTGGGTGTCTCCGCCGGGGCGGGCGTCGGTCTGGTGCTGGCGGTATTTGCAGGAAACGGCGACCCGTGGGTGATGAGCGTCAGCGCTATTGCAGGAGCCCTGTTTATCACACTGTTGCTGCTGCGTTTTGCCCGCAGGCATCTTTCCGGCAGCCGCCTGCTGCTGGCCGGGGTGGCGCTGGGGATCGTTTGTAGCGCGATCATGACCTGGGCGGTCTATTTCAGCAGCAGCCTCGATCTGCGTCAGCTAATGTACTGGATGATGGGCGGTTTCGGTGGTATCGGCTGGAACGAACGCTGGCTTATGCTGGCGCTGCTGCCGGTGTTACTCTGGCTGACGACTCGCTCAACGGCCCTGAATCTGCTGGCGCTGGGTGAAACGTCAGCTCGTCAGCTGGGGCTACCGCTGGTTCTGTGGCGCAATCTTTTGGTGCTGGCGATTGGCTGGCTGGTGGGCGTTAGCGTTGCGCTGGCCGGAGCGATAGGCTTTATTGGCCTGGTGATCCCGCATATTTTGCGCCTGAACGGTCTTAGCGATCATCGGACGCTTTTACCCGGCTGTGCCCTTGCCGGCGCGGGTGTGTTACTGGCCGCTGATATTATTGCCCGCGTGGCGTTGAATTCCGCCGAGCTTCCGGTAGGCGTGGTGACCGCCACGCTGGGTGCACCGATCTTTATCTGGTTATTATTGAGCAACCGCTAGCCGCTAAAACGGCTATCCATCCACGTTAAACAGGAAAATTCAATGAGCATTTATGCAACAGAGCTGACTACGCTGGACGGTGAGAAAACCACGCTGGCACAGTGGCAGGGGGATGTCCTGCTGGTGGTGAATGTCGCCTCAAAATGCGGCCTGACGCCGCAGTATTCTCAGCTAGAAAATCTGCAAAAGGCCTGGCACGATAAAGGCCTGACGGTGTTGGGTTTTCCCTGCAACGCATTTCTTGAGCAGGAACCGGGTACTGAAGCGGAAATAAAAACGTTCTGCAGCACCACCTATGGCGTCACCTTCCCGATGTTTAGCAAAATCGAGGTAAACGGACCGCAGCGCCATCCGCTTTATGCTCAACTGGTTGCCGCGCAGCCGCAGGCGCTGGCCCCGCAGGGGAGTGGCTTCCTTGAACGCATGACCAGCAAAGGCCGCGCGCCGAAGCAGCCGGGCGATATCTTGTGGAATTTTGAAAAATTCCTTATTGGCCGCGACGGTCGCGTCCTGCAGCGCTTCTCACCGGACATGGAGCCGGAAGATGAAGTCGTAGTCAGCGCAATTAAACAGGCGCTGGCAGGATAAGTGCTGCTGGCTATCCGCCAGGCCGCCGTTGAACAGCGCCTGTTCCCCTTTAGCGCCGAGGTCGACAGCGGCCAGCTGATCCATCTGGTGGGGCCAAACGGCGCGGGTAAAAGCTCGCTGTTAGCCTCGCTGGCCGGCCTGCTTGACGTAAAGGGCGATATTCTGCTCAACAATGAACCGCTGATGGCGTGGGCAGCGCCGCGGCTTGCCAGGCATCGCGCTTATTTGCCGCAGCAACAGCGGCCTTCAGAGCAGATGCCCGTCTGGCACTATCTGTTAATGCACGATGTACAGCAGACTTCGGCCAGCGAGCAGCAGCTGATGTATTTTACCGATGCGCTACAGATCAGCGATAAGCTGCATCGCCCGCTGGGCCAGCTTTCCGGCGGTGAATGGCAGCGGGTCCGGCTTGCTGCCGTCTTTTCGCAGGTCAGCCAGCCGCAGGGGCAGCTTCTGCTGCTAGATGAACCGATGACCGGGCTGGATATTGGTCAGCAGGCGGTGTTTGATCGCCTGCTTCCCGGGCTGCTTGAACGAGGCGTGACGGTGCTCATGAGCAGCCACGATCTGAATCACACGCTGCGACATGCCGATATCGTATGGCTGATGCGAGCCGGGCAGCCTGCGCTACAGGGCAACCCGCAGGAGATCCTGACGCCAGAGCACCTGTCCGCGCTGTATCAGGTGCCTTTCCGCCAGCTGCAGGTAGAAGGGCGCTCTTTTCTGACTACGTTCGCGTAACCGGCCGCTAACGCTGTCAGCGCGGCGAGTTTGCCGCTAAAGTTAATATTCCGACTCCAGAGGATGGTGTGCTATGCGTTACTGGTTTGTGCTCATGATCGTGATTCTTGCCGGCTGCAGCAGCCATGCCCCTCCGCCAAAAACGCAGCTTGCCGACCGGATAATGGTGATTGCGCAGCTCGACGATCAGCTTTCTCAGTGGCACGGAACCCCTTACCGCTACGGTGGCATGAGTCGGGGTGGCGTTGACTGCTCGGGTTTTGTTTATCTGACCTTCCGCGATCGCTTTGATTTGCAGCTGCCGCGCACCACCTCCGCGCAAACCGATATTGGTACACGCATCAGTAAGGACGATCTGCTGCCCGGCGATCTAGTGTTCTTTAAAACCGGCAGCGGCGAAAACGGCCTGCATGTGGGTATTTATGACACCGACAATCAGTTTATTCACGCCTCGACCAGCCAGGGGGTGATGCGGTCCTCGCTGGATAATGTTTACTGGCGCAAAGTGTTCTGGCAGGCGCGACGGATTTAAACGGACGAACGCAGCGTTGACCGCTTTTGTCAGGCCTGTTAATTCGATGATGCGGGAAGAAAGCCGAATAACCCTTCATAGTCTCCGTGTTTTATCCACGCTCCGCGATTTACACTAGCTCCTGCACCTGCCTTCGGGGATGTTCCCGCGGGCACTGATGGAGACAGCATGCAATTTAATAATACCTGGTTCCAGGAACTGAGCGGCTGCTACAGCACCGTATCGCCCACACCGTTAGCGAATCCACGCCTGCTGTATCGTAACGCAGCGCTGGCGCGTGAACTGGGGCTGGGCGACGAGCTGTTCAACGCGGAGAACGTTGGGCTGTGGAGCGGCGACCGCCTGGCGGATGGCATGCAGCCGCTGGCGCAGGTCTATAGCGGTCATCAGTTCGGCGTCTGGGCCGGACAGCTCGGTGACGGGCGCGGGCTGCTGCTGGGTGAACAGCAGCTGGCCGACGGGCGTAAAGTTGACTGGCACCTGAAGGGTGCGGGGCTGACGCCTTATTCGCGGATGGGGGACGGGCGTGCGGTTCTGCGCTCCACGCTGCGCGAGTTTTTGGCCTCTGAAGCGATGCACGCGCTGGGCATCCCGACCACCCGGGCGCTGACTATTGTTGCCAGCGACGAACCCGTTTACCGCGAAACAACCGAACGCGGTGCGATGCTGCTGCGTGTTGCGGAGAGTCACCTGCGCTTTGGCCACTTTGAGCATTTTTACTACAGCGGCAATCAGCAAAAAGTCAACGAGCTGGCCGACTACGCCATTCGTCATCACTGGCCGCATCTGCAACAGGAAGCGGATAAATACCTGCTGTGGTTCAGCGACGTGGTGAAGCGCACCGCGCGGCTGATCGCCAGCTGGCAGAGCGTAGGGTTTGCCCACGGCGTAATGAATACCGATAACATGTCGATTCTCGGCCTGACGCTGGACTACGGCCCTTATGGTTTTCTGGATGACTACCAGCCGGAATTTATCTGCAACCATACCGACCACCAGGGACGCTACAGCTTTGAGAATCAGCCAATGATTGGGCTGTGGAACCTCAACCGCCTGGCGCATTCGCTCTCGGGCCTGATGACTACCGAGCAGCTTAAGCAGGCGCTGGCGAACTACGAACCGGAGCTGATGCGAGCCTGGGGCGAAAAAATGCGGGCGAAACTGGGGCTGATGACCGCCGACAGGCACGATAACGATATTCTTACCGGGCTGCTGTCGTTAATGACGCGTGAGGGAAGCGATTATACCCGTACCTTCCGGTTACTTAGCGACAGCGAGCAGCAGCAGTCCCGTTCACCGCTGCGCGATGAGTTTATCGATCGCGATGCGTTTGACGGCTGGTATAACGTCTGGCGTCAGCGGGTCTTGCAGGAAGAGCGTAGCGATGAGGATCGCCAGCGGGCTATGAAACAGGCTAATCCGGCGGTAGTGTTGCGTAACTATCTGGCACAGCAGGTCATTGAGAAGGCGGAACAGGACGACACCAGCGCACTGGCAAGACTTCACCAGGCGCTGTCACATCCGTTTGAAGACATCGAAGAGTTCGGCGATCTGGCACGTCGACCGCCGGACTGGGGTAAGAAAATCGAGGTCAGCTGCTCCAGCTAGCGGCGCAGAGCCACCTGTGGCACCCCTTCGATCTGATGCGGGTGCACCATCACGTCGGCGTGATACCAGCGCGTCAGTGTCTCTTCATCCAGCACGTCGGCCGGCGTGCCTTCGGCTACCAGTTTCCCCTGCGCCAGCAGTATCACACGGTCCGACCACAGCGACGCAAGATTCAGATCGTGCAGCACGCAGCAGACGCTGAGCGGATGCCGCTGGGTCAGCTGCGACAGCAGGCGCAGCAGGTGCTGCTGGTGATAGAGATCCAGCGCCGAGGTTGGTTCATCAAGGAACAGCCAGCCGCGCGGTCCGTCCTGCTGCCACAGCTGCGCCAGCGCGCGGGCCAGCTGCACCCGCTGCTGTTCGCCGCCGGAAAGCTGCAGGAAATCGCGATTAGCCAGATTCACACAGCCGGTCAGCGCCATCACTTCCTGAACGATCGCCTTTTGCGGTTGTCCAGGCCAGGGCGCGCGGCCCATCGCCACCACATCGGCTACGCTGAGCGGGAAGCTCATATTGCTTTGCTGACGCATTACCGCCCGCTGCTGCGATAATTTTGCCGGTGACCAGGCCGCCAGCGGCTTGCCGTTAAGCGTGCACTGCCCGCGCTGTGGCGTGTAGAAACCGGTCAGCAGACGCAGCAGTGTCGATTTACCGGCCCCGTTTGGCCCAATCAGCGATACCAGCTCACCGGGGCGCAGACTGAGGGAGATATCTTCAAGCAACCAGCGCTGGCCAGGGTTATAGCCCAGCCCGCTGGCCGTTAATGACTCATCCATTCATACCTCCACGGCGGCGCAGGATCAGCCACAGGAACCACGGACCGCCTATCAGGCTGGTGAGCAAACCAACGGGCATTTCTGCAGGAGCCACCAGCGTGCGCGCCAGCGTGTCCGAAATCAGCAGCAGGATGGCACCGCTGAGCAGCGAAGAGGGCAGTAGCCAGCGATGATCGCCGCCGAGCCAGAAGCGCATCAGATGCGGCACGACCAGGCCGATAAAGCCGATAATACCGCTGACCGATACCGCAGCGGCGACCAGCAGCGCGCTGAGCACCAGCAGATAGCGCTGGGTGCGCGGCACGTCGACGCCGAGATAGTGTGCTTCTTCCTCGCCCAGCTGTAGCAGATTCAGACGCCCGGCAAGGCGCTGAACCAGCACCATCGCCGGTAACACCACCGAGGCGCAAACCAGTACGGTTGGCCACTGCGCGGAACCCAGACTGCCCATGCCCCACAGCGACAGCTGGCGCAGCTGCTGGTCGGTGCTGACCCACGACAGCACGCCCACGGCTGCGGCACAGAGAGCATTGATCGCAATCCCCACCAGCAGCAGGCGGCTCAGTCCGCTAAAACCCTGGCGGCTGAGCAGGAAAATCAGCACTGTTACCGCAATACTGCCGATAAACGCCGCAAACAGCGGTACATACAGCGCGAAAATTCCCGGCAGCGAAACAGACATGACGATAGAGAACGCCACCGCCAGCGCCGCACCGCTGCTGATCCCCAGCAGACCAGGATCGGCCAGCGGGTTACGGAACAAGCCCTGCATGACGCAGCCGGAGAGCGCCAGCGCACCGCCGACGATGACCGCCAGCAGTACGCGGGGCAGGCGAATAGTAAACCAGATTTGCCACAGGCTGCTGTCCGTTCCGGCATGCCACAGCATCGGCAGCGACAGCTTCATCGCCCCGATATTGGCTGCGCTGACGGCGAGCGTCAGCAGCAGCAGCAGTAAAATGCCCAGCCAGCGTAAGGCGCGTGCTGACATCACTTAATGGTTTCCGCGGTCTGGCGCAGCTTCAGAATAGCCGCAGGGGTATCGATACCGAAGCCCAGCAGCGCCATGTCATCAACCACCAGCAGCTGCTTGTTTTTCGCCGCCGGAGTCAATGCCAGACCCGGCAGTTTCCACAGGTTTGCTTCACCGCCAACGGTTTTCAGGCCATCGGTGGTGATCACAATCAGCTGTGGCGCACTGGCAACCACGCCTTCCTGCGACAGCGCCTGATAACGGTTTACCGAAGCCATGGCGTTTTGCAGACCTGCCGCCTGGATAGCGCTGTCAGCAGACGTGCCGCTGCCCGCAGCCATAGTGCCCATGCCCTGGTGGGCGAGGATAAACAGCACCTTCACCGGCAGCTGAGTTTTAGGAATGCTGGCCAGCTCGCTGGAGATCTTCGCCTGAAGCACTTTGCCTTCCTGCTCGCGATGCAGGGCGACGGCAACAGTTTCAATTTTCTGATTGATCGCAGAGACGTCGGTCTTACCGGTGACATCGACCACTTTCACACCGTTTTTCGCCACCTGTTCCAGCGCCAGCGCCGGTTTAGCCAGCTCTGTGGTCAGCACCAGCGTCGGTTTCAGCGCGAGAATGCCTTCAGGGTTCAGCATACGCATATAGCCAACGTCGGGCAGTTTCTTCACTTCTTCCGGGTGCAGACTGGTGGTGTCACGTGCGACGAGATCTTTTTGTCCGTTAAGGGCATAGATAATCTGCGTTACATCACCACCGATGCTGACGATGCGCTCAGCGGCCAGGGTTGAAAACGACAGCGGTAAAACGCAAAGCGCGGCTAACCATGATTTCATGCTGAAACTTCCTCGCTGCTGAGGGTTGCTAACTGTTCGCGCCACTGGCTCTGTTCCGGCTGGCCTTCGCTGCGCTGACCGTAAAGCTGGGCGATCTGCGTACCGTCAGCGGCGAAAAGCTCAAGGCTGGTGACAATGCCGTCGGCGGTCGGTTTACGGGTGATCCAGGTTTCGGCAATTTCCAGCTCCTGCAGGTGCAGAGTGAACGCCGGGTTAAAGATATTCAGCCAGTTGTGCATTGGCATCAGCTTCTCAATTACGCCGGTGAAAATCTGGGTGCAGGCGCGGTTGCTGACGAAAATCATGATTTCGTTACCGTCGCGCTTAACGGTTTCCAGCAGCGTCGCCAGTGACGTATTGCTGACGCGAGTCGCCAGATCGTCGGCAACGGCGCGGAAAGCCTGCTGGCGGGAAACGTTATGGCGCTTCAGCAGACGGAAGAACTGGTGCACGTCGGTCATTGCGCGCCACTCGCTTTCCAGCACTGCGGCATCCACGCTGTCAGCAAAGCTGGCAGGTTCCGCAGCGGCTACGCTGAACTCAGCGGCCGGTTCGGCTTTGAATTCGGCCAGCACGGCCTGCCAGGCATCCATATCGGTTTTATCGGTCGCGTAGACTTTCAGCACCGCATCGCCCTGGCGATCGAAGAACTGAATGCTCTGGCGTTCGCCGTGTCCGGTCATTTCCTGCAGATGGAACACGCTGGCCCACTGATTCACAAACACGCGCAGATCCAGCGCGCGCGGGTTCAGTACGATCCCGGCATGTTCATTGATATGGATATTGTTAAAGGTGCCCAGCTGTTCATGAACGGCATATTCGTTGCGGGTGATGCATTTGGTTTCACCCACTTTTTCCAGCGCGTGCAGCAGTTCGCGCATCGCAGGGCGCAGTGGAGCAGCCTGATGGCCAACGCGTGCAGCGGTCAACTCGGCTTCGCTGATCCCCATCAGCGCAGCAAGATCGCGGGCATATTTTTTCGGATGCTCTTCTTTTAATTCGGTATAACGTTGGTATTGCGCTGTCATTGCTGCTCCTCACAAAGTTCATCCACTGACAATCGTCAGTGACAATCATTACCACTGATGGCTCGTAAAATCATGGCTGCCGATCGCATACTCGGGAGCGATCACACAGAATAGCCGTTGATAGAAAAAGGATATTCATTATCAGAATGATAATCATTATCAGGGAAAGGTGGCGGTAATCAAGCAGAAATTCAGCTTATTGACGGGGGAGAGCATAGAAGATGAAAGACTGGCCATAAAATGGCCAGCCAAAAGATTAAAAGCGGCTGTCGATAGCGTCCGCCAGCAGCGCCAGAACGGCGGCGCTGTCATCCCACCCGAGGCAGGGATCGGTGATGGACTGGCCCCAGGTCAGCGGCGTGTCCGGCAGAACTTTTTGCGCCCCTTCCTGCAGGAAACTTTCAATCATCACCCCCGCAATCGCCGTTGAGCCGTTGCGGATCTGCCCGGCGATGGAGGCTGCCACATCTTTTTGCAGACGATGCTGTTTCAGGCAGTTACCGTGACTGAAGTCGATCACCATCTGCGTCGGCAGACGATGTTCGGTAAGTGCCGCGGCGGCTTCAGCAATGTCCTGTGCATGGTAGTTAGGCTGCTTGCCGCCGCGCATAATGATATGGCCGGAAGGATTGCCGCTGGTCTGATAGATCGTCATCTGCCCCTGCTTATCCGGAGAGAGGAACATATGGCTGACGCGGGCCGCACGAATAGCATCTACGGCGATACGGATATTGCCGTCGGTGCCGTTTTTGAAGCCCACCGGGCAGGAGAGCGCAGAGGCCATTTCACGGTGAATCTGGCTTTCAGTGGTGCGCGCGCCGATAGCGCCCCAGCTAATCAGGTCAGCAATAAACTGCCCGATCACCATATCGAGAAATTCAGTGGCGGTGGGCATGCCCAGGGCATTGATATCCAACAGCAGCTTGCGTGCCACTTCCAGCCCGTGGTTAACGCGGAAACTGCCGTCCAGATCCGGGTCTGAAATCAGTCCTTTCCAGCCCACCACCGTGCGCGGCTTTTCAAAATAGGCGCGCATCACGATTTCAAGCCGGGACTGATACTTATCGCGCAGCTCGTTGAGGCGTGAGGCGTACTCCAGTGCTGCAGCGGGATCGTGCAGCGAGCAGGGGCCGATGACCACCAGCAGACGCTTGTCCTCGCCCGAAAGAATACGGGCAATACGCTGGCGGGAGGTCATCACATTTTCGGCTATAGCGGCGGTAATAGGCTGTCTGGCAAGCAGTTCGGCAGGCGTTATCAGGCTGTCGATGCGCGCGGTCCGCAGTTCATCTGTTTTATTCATGGTCTTCTCTAAATTTTGTCTTCACAACGGCAGGAATACCGGGAAGTAATGGCGATCACCTTAAAGCAAACGGCGATGATTTCAACCATCGCCGCAGGATAAATGCCATAAAAAAACCGCAGGCCCGTTGGTTTGCCGGGCGTCAGTACATGCGTCGCGCCAGTCCCATGATATCGAGGATCTTGGTAGCGATTTCTTCTACCGAATAGTTGGTACTGTTGAGATAGCGGATCTGATTGGTGCGGAATAGCGCTTCAACTTCACCTACCTCCAGTCGGCACTGGCGCATTGAGGCGTAACGGGTATTCACCGCGCGCTCCTGGCGAATCGCCGCCAGACGTTCCGGGTCGATGGTCAGGCCAAACAGCTTGTTCTGGAACGGCTTCAGCGCGGGCGGCAGCTTCAGGTTATCCATATCGTCGGCGATAAACGGGTAGTTCGCCGCTTTGATGCCGAACTGCATCGCCAGATAAAGGCTGGTCGGGGTTTTACCGCAGCGCGATACGCCAAGGAGTATCACCTGCGCTTCCTCCAGCCCACGCAGAGAAATACCGTCATCGTGGGCCAGCGTGTAGTCAATGGCGGCAATACGGGCGTCGTATTTGCCCAGGTTGCTGGCGGTCAGACCGTGGGTACGGTTAGCGACCGGCGCAGGCGCAACGCCCAGCTCCTGCTGCAGCGGTGCCACCAGCGACTGAACGATGTCCTGGCAGAATCCGTCACTTTGTAAAATGATCTCGCGGATTTCCGGCGTAACGATAGAGATAAATACCAGCGGGCGAATACCGCTGTGCTGATAAATGGTGTTGATTTGCGCTTTCACCGCCTGTGCCCGCTGCACGTTCTCCACGAAGGGCAGCGTCACGCTGTTGGTTTCCACCGGGAACTGGGAAAGTACGGCATGACCCAGCACCTCGGCGGTTATTGCCGTACCATCTGAAATATAGAAAACACTGCGTTCGGCATTCACGTCCATTTTATCTCCAGAATGAGCTATGCGGGCAGACTAAATTATTTCCGATACGGAAAGCAAACTGTGATTTCATCGACAAAACAAAATAAAAAATTCAAATAAAAGATGATTTGAAATTTTTATTCTTATAAACTTTGCATTATCATTTCATTCTGCAAAATTGAAATGACGTTTCTATTTACTATTCAATTAAAGCCCCCTTTTTTATAAAATCATTCTTAAATGGAATCCTGTTTTTGTTGCGCAAACAAATTTGAGTGATTTAGGAGTGATTTTTTAAATTAATGAAAATTAACGCATTTATTTTTTAATTTGATTTCTTTCAGTCATTATCCTGCGCAGAGTTGTCTTAAAAACGCCGCCGCCGAGTTGCTTGAACGATTCAACACTTTCTCAACCCTCCGATGTTGTGACAGTCTCACTAAGCAATGCTGTATCCCTTATTCCTAATTAAATCTTACAAGGATTGCTTCAATGTCCAATAAAGGCCAATTGCCGCTCGTGCTCTGGTATAACGAACTTGGCATGCACGATGTCGATCGGGTGGGAGGCAAAAATGCTTCTCTGGGTGAAATGATTACTAACCTGTCATCACTGGGTGTGTCCGTGCCGAATGGCTTTGCGACAACCTCTGATGCTTTCAACCAGTTCCTTGATCAAAGCGGCGTTAACCAGCGTATCTATGAACTGCTGGATAAGACCGATATTGATGATATTGATCAGCTGGCGAAAGCGGGTAAGCAGATCCGTCAGTGGATTATCGACACGCCTTTCCAGCCGGAGCTGGAACAGGCTATTCATCAGGCCTACGACCAGCTGTCTTCTGACGATGCTGACGCGTCGTTTGCCGTGCGCTCTTCGGCGACGGCAGAAGACATGCCGGATGCGTCGTTTGCCGGGCAGCAGGAAACCTTCCTGAACGTGCAGGGTTATGACGCGGTGCTGGTGGCGGTGAAGCACGTTTTCGCCTCACTGTTTAACGACCGCGCGATCTCTTACCGCGTGCATCAGGGCTATGACCACCGTGGCGTGGCGCTCTCTGCTGGCGTTCAGCGCATGGTGCGTTCTGACCTGGCGTCATCGGGCGTGATGTTCACCATTGATACCGAATCGGGCTTCGATCAGGTGGTCTTTATCACCGCGGCGCTGGGCCTGGGTGAAATGGTGGTGCAGGGTGCGGTTAACCCTGATGAATTCTACGTGCACAAACCGACGCTGGCCGCTGGCCGCCCGGCGATTGTGCGCCGCAATATGGGATCGAAAAAGATCCGCATGGTCTACGCCGATTCGCAGGAACACGGCAAGCAGGTAGCGATCGAAGACGTGCCGGAAGCCGAGCGCGACCGCTTCAGTCTGACCGACAAAGAGGTTGAAGCGCTGGCGGTGCAGGCGGTGCTGATTGAGAAACACTACCAGCGCCCGATGGACATCGAATGGGCGAAAGACGGTCACACCGGCAAGCTGTTTATCGTGCAGGCGCGCCCGGAAACCGTGCGTTCTAACGGCCAGGTGATGGAGCGTTATAACCTGCAGGGCAAAGGCAAAATTCTGGTTGAGGGCCGCGCAATCGGCCATCGTATCGGTGCCGGTGAAGTGAAAGTGATTCACGATATCAGCGAGATGGGCCGCATTGAGAAAGGCGACGTGCTGGTAACGGATATGACCGACCCGGACTGGGAACCGATCATGAAGAAAGCGTCGGCGATTGTGACCAATCGCGGCGGTCGTACCTGCCATGCGGCAATTATTGCCCGTGAGCTGGGTATTCCGGCGGTAGTGGGCTGCGGTGATGCGACCGACCATCTGAAAGACGGCCAGAAAGTGACCGTGTCCTGTGCGGAAGGTGATACCGGCTACGTGTATAACGATCTGCTCGACTTCCAGGTGAAAAGCTCTCAGGTTGACGAAATGCCGTCGCTGCCGCTGAAGGTGATGATGAACGTCGGCAACCCGGATCGCGCGTTCGACTTCGCCTGCCTGCCGAATGAAGGCGTAGGTCTGGCGCGTCTGGAATTTATTATCAACCGTATGATTGGCGTTCACCCAAGAGCGCTGCTGGAGTTCGATCAGCAGACGCCGGAACTGCAGCAGCAGATCCGCGGGATGATGAAAGGGTTTGATGACCCGGTGGAGTTCTACATCGCCCGTCTGACCGAAGGGATTGCTACGCTGGGTGCGGCGTTCTCGCCTAAGCGCGTGATCGTTCGTCTGTCTGACTTTAAGACTAACGAATATGCCAACCTGGTTGGCGGCGAGCGTTACGAACCTGAGGAAGAGAACCCGATGCTGGGCTTCCGTGGTGCCGGTCGCTACGTTGCCGACAACTTCCGCGACTGCTTCGCGTTAGAGTGCGCGGCCGTTAAGCGCGTTCGCAACGAGATGGGACTGACTAACGTGGAGATCATGGTGCCGTTCGTGCGTACCGTGGCTCAGGCGAAGGCGGTGGTTGAAGAGCTGGAACGTCAGGGACTGAAGCGCGGCGAGAACGGGCTGAAGATCATCATGATGTGTGAGATCCCGTCCAACGCGCTGCTGGCTGAGCAGTTCCTGGAATACTTCGACGGCTTCTCTATCGGCTCCAACGATATGACCCAGCTGGCGCTTGGCCTTGACCGCGATTCGGGCGTGGTGTCCGAGCTGTTTGACGAGCGTAATGACGCGGTGAAAGCGCTGCTTTCTATGGCGATCCGCGCGGCGAAGAAGAAGGGTAAATACGTCGGTATCTGCGGTCAGGGTCCGTCGGACCATGAGGATTTTGCGGCCTGGCTGATGGAGGAGGGGATCGACAGTCTGTCCCTGAACCCGGATACCGTGGTGCAGACCTGGCTGTCGCTGGCTGAGATTAAGAAGTAGTGCCTTTAATAAAGTGAGTGTGATGCTCCCTTTGTTAGATACGCCGTGGCGTGTTTTCAGCCTTCGGTGATTATCTGAGGCACTTATAAAAAACCGCTTTCGTTTTCGATGGCGGTTTTTTTGTTTTGCTGCCTGGTGCCTGGTGCCTGGTGCCTGGTGCCTGGTGGCGGTTAGATCGGTGCCGGGTTCGCAGCCGGTACTGCGCCATCGGGGCGGTCCTCGCGCCGTGCCTTGCACGGTGCCCTCGGTTGCAGCCGCTGGCCCAATGACCGGCGAAGACGGGTCGTCCCTGACCCGACTCCGCCTGACGCCAACATCCCGGTTGTCGTCTCATGGCCATCGGCTTTCACCTCGACGCTGCGGATTGCCCCAATGGCGCAGCACCGGATGTTGAGAATAAGTGATTAATTTTTAAATCAGTGGGTTGATTTTCAATCAGTATTTACAGCAGGCGACACAGAAGTTTAAAGCGGACTGGCCGGGCCTTTGATTGCACCATCCACAGCGCTGAACGGAGAGAGGAAGCCAGGATTCGCCCGCAGGACGCGGGAGAAAGGTGCAGCCGGACCAGGGACGGTCCGTCTGCACCGATCCGGCAGGCTGACGAGCGAAGTGAAGGAACCACGCTTTGCGTGGCGCGAGGACCCGGGCAATCAAAGGCCCGGCCAGGCAGCGTAGCAGCGGATATCACAGCTGTTCATATCACTACCAGCACAATCACAACCCACGACTACATCACTGCTACCTGTACTACTGCTGAAGCAGATTTGAAAAACGGCAAACGCCTAACGTCTAACGTCCACCATTGCCCTGCTAACACGCAGCCAAAAAAAAGCCCATCGCAGAGGATGGGCAAAGACTACACACAGCAATTTTGTACTTCACTCAGGGGAAAGGGCGTTTAAAAATCAGTAGCTTGATTTCAAACATGGATTCAATACTAAGCAACGCGCATTCTGGCGTCATTAAGAATCATCTTATTAGTTTAAAATCAATAATGCATCCACGAGCGGATAGCCGATTATTGTCATTTATTCTGAAGAAAAGGTTAACAAAAGTGCTGAGTTGGGCTGTTTACATGCTGTTTCCAGGTAATACAGTCAAGATTTGCTAATAAAATGGAGGTGGGGGCATGAGGATACTTTTTTATTGCTAATGATTGCGACCAGCGATACTGGCCGCGTTTATCATTCTGAGAGCTGAGAGCTGAGAGCTGAGAGCTGAGAGCTGAGAGCTGAGAGCTGAGGTATACGATTAGAGATGCCGTGGATTATCGTTTTCGAACTCCACCAGTTCTTCAACCACCAGGGTGGGATCGTCGCTCGGAGCCGGAACCTCGTGGACCCAGACGCACACCAGACGATAAGAGACGGCAAGGACCACCGGGCCAATAAACAAACCAATCATGCCGAACGCCACCAGCCCGCCAATCACTCCGGAAAGGATCAGGATCAGCGGCAGGTCGGCCCCCATACGGATCAGCATCGGTCGCAGCACGTTATCCAGCGTGCCCACCACACAGCTCCACACCAGCAGCACGGTGCCCCAGGTGGTATCACCGCTCCAGTACAGCCAGATAATCGCCGGCACCAGCACGGTCAGTGGACCCAGCTGTACCAGGCAGGAGAAAATCATCAGCACCGTCAGCAGGGTGGCATAGGGAATGCCGGACACCGCCAGACCGATGCCGCCGAGCACGCCCTGTACCAGCGCGGTAACCACCACGCCCAGCGCCACGGCGCGAATGGCCTGACCGGCGAGCAGCACGGCGGCATCGCCACGGCGGGCGGCAAGGCGGAAGGCAAAGTGGCGAATACCACGCCCAACCTGTTCACCGCGCCAGAATAACAGCATGCTGAACAGCAGCATCAGGCCCAGATGCAGCATAAAGCGGCCAAAGTATCCGGCCTGCGCAACGAAGAAACCGGTGGTTCGGCCAATGTAGGGCTGGATTTTTGCGAGCAGTGCGGTTCCGCCCCCGGCGACCAGCGTGTGATAACCGGAATAAAGATTATCGCCGATCATCGGGATATCATTCAGCCACGCCAGCTGCGGCATTTGCAAATGACCGGAGCTGACCAAGGCGATAACCGGCGCACTGTTGTCCAGCAGGCTGTTAACCATTAGCGAAATCGGAATAATAAACACCAGCAGCAGCAGCAGGGTCATGGCGATAACCGCCAGAGAACGACGGCCCCACAGCCAGCCTTGAATTTTGATCATCAGTGGCCAGGTTGCAATCACCACCATACTCGCCCAGGCAAAGCCCAGAATAAAAGGCTGAATCACCCAGAAGCAGGCGATGATCGCAATGCTGATAAACAGCAGCGTGAACACAATCTGCGGCAAGTCCCAACCTTTATAAACATTCTTCATGTGTGAACCATTACCTCGGGTCAAAAATTATCCTGTCCGCCTCGCCCGGCAGAGCCGTACGAAATATTTGTCATTCTGGTATCAACCATTTTATTTTTTGAAAATCCGCGTCAGCGCGACAGTTACGCTAAGGCGGCCGGTTTAATCATGATGTATGAAACGATTTTGTGACACAGACAACAGGTTATTCTTTTGTTTCGTTTTTTGAAATAACGGCAGGTCATAAAAAAATGTGATAAAACGGATAGCTGCGTCATTTACGACACGCAGAATGATCCATACAACATTTTGGTCACCCGATAATGATCCCACAGATTTCCCAGGCACCGGGCCTTGTTCAACTGGTGCTGACGTTTTTGGATACACTGAAGCAGGAAGGTTTTACCGGTGATACGGCTACCAGCTATGCCGATCGCCTGATAATGTCGACCGATAACAGTATTTACCAGCTGCTACCCGACGCAGTTGTCTTTCCCCGCTCTACCGCTGATGTTGCGTTGATCGCCCGCCTTGCCGGCGAAGAACGCTTTGAGTCGCTGGTTTTTGCGCCGCGTGGCGGCGGCACCGGCACCAACGGTCAGTCTCTGAACCGTGGGATTGTGGTAGATATGTCGCGCCATATGAAGCGCATCCTGGAAATTAATACCGAAGAAGGCTGGGTAAAAGTTGAAGCGGGCGTGATTAAAGATCAGCTCAACGCCTACCTTAAGCCCTACGGCTATTTCTTCTCTCCTGAATTGTCCACCAGTAACCGCGCCACCCTTGGCGGGATGATTAATACGGATGCCTCCGGGCAGGGGTCGCTGGTTTATGGTAAAACCTCCGATCACGTCCTTGGCCTGCGTGCGGTTCTGCTCGGCGGTGATATTCTGGATACCCGAGAAATGCCTGTCGAACTGGCGGAGCAGCTGGCGCAGCAGCAGGGTGCTGAGGGGAATATCTATCGAGTTGTGCTGGACCGCTGCCGCCAGCAGCGCCAGCTTATCCTGGATAAGTTTCCTAAGCTTAACCGCTTTCTTACCGGCTACGATCTTCGCCATGTGCTGAGCGACGATCTCCAGCAATTTGACCTGACTCGCCTGCTGTGTGGGGCCGAAGGTACACTGGCCTTTATTACCGAGGCGCGGCTGGATATCACGCCGATCCCTAAAGTGCGGCGGCTGGTCAATATCAAATATGACTCGTTTGATTCCGCGTTGCGTAATGCGCCGTTTATGGTGGAAGCCAAAGCGCTGTCGGTCGAAACCGTTGACTCTAAAGTGCTTAATCTGGCGAAGGAAGATATTGTCTGGCACTCGGTCAGCGAACTGATTTCCGACGTGCCGGATAAAGAGATGCTCGGCCTGAATATGGTTGAGTTCGCCGGAAATGATAAAGCGCTGATTGACGGCCAGGTTGACTCACTCTGTGAACGGCTGGAAACGCTGATGGCGGAAGGCCAGGGCGGCGTGATTGGTTATCAGCTCTGTAACGACGTCGGCGGCATTGAGCGTATCTACGGCATGCGTAAAAAAGCGGTGGGCCTGCTGGGTAATGCTAAAGGCCGGGCCAAACCACTGCCTTTTGTTGAGGATACGGCAGTACCGCCGGAAAATCTGGCGGACTATATCGTTGAGTTTCGTGCGCTGCTCGACAGCCATAATCTGAGCTACGGGATGTTCGGCCACGTTGACGCCGGGGTTCTGCACGTTCGCCCCGCACTGGATATGTGCGATCCGCAACAGGAGATCCTGATGAAAAAGGTCTCCGATGAGGTCGTCGCACTGACCGCCCGGTATGGCGGCCTGCTGTGGGGAGAGCACGGTAAGGGCTTCCGTGCGGAATACAGTCCGGCGTTCTTTGGCGAAGAGCTGTATAGCGAGCTGCGGCGAATCAAGGCAGCCTTTGACCCGGCTAACCGGCTAAATCCCGGAAAAATCTGCGCGCCGATCGGTGTTGACGATCCCATGCTGAAAGTTGATGCGGTTAAGCGCGGTACCTGGGACAGACAAATCCCCATTTCGGTGCGCAGCGACTGGCGCGGTGCGATGGAGTGTAACGGTAACGGGCTGTGCTTTAACTTTGATGTGAACAGCCCGATGTGCCCGTCGATGAAAATTACCAGCAATCGTATGCATTCACCGAAAGGGCGCGCTACGCTGACGCGTGAATGGCTGCGCCTGCTGGCCGAACAGGGTGTCGATCCTCTGGTGCTGGAGAAGCAGCTGCCGTCGAAAGGCATCAGCCTGCGCGGGATGATCCAGCGGACCCGCAACAGCTGGCATGCGCGGCGCGGCGAGTATGATTTTTCACATGAGGTGAAGGAGGCGATGTCCGGCTGTCTGGCCTGTAAAGCCTGTTCCACCCAGTGCCCGATTAAAATTGATGTGCCGGGCTTCCGTTCGCGCTTCCTGCAGCTTTACCACACCCGTTACCTGCGCCCGGTCAGTGACTACCTGGTGGCTACGGTTGAAAGCTACGCGCCGCTGATGTCCATCGCGCCGAAAACCTTTAACTTCTTCCTGCGTCAGCGCTGGGTTGGCGCGCTGAGTAAACGCCAGTTAGGTATGGTGGATCTGCCGCTGCTCTCCTCGCCGACGCTAAAACAGCAGCTGTCGAAGCACCGCAGCGCGACGACGACCCTGGAACAGCTTGAGCAGATGAGCGCCGAACAGCGGGCGCAGCACGTGCTGGTGGTGCAGGACCCGTTCACCAGCTATTACGAAGCGCAGTTGATTGGTGATTTTGTGCAGCTGATTGACCGACTTGGTTTTACACCGGTGGTGCTGCCGTTCTCACCCAATGGTAAAGCACAGCACGTGAAAGGCTTCCTGCAGCAGTTTGCCCGTACGGCGCAGAAAACATCCGATTTCCTTAATCGCGTGGCCCAATTGGACCTGCCGATGGTCGGTGTCGACCCGGCGCTGGTACTCTGCTACCGCGATGAATACCGCCAGGTACTGGGGGATAAACGCGGTGACTTCAACGTGCAGTTGGTGCATGAGTGGTTGCAGAATGCACTGGCGGATCGCGATATTCAGCCGGTCAGCGGGGAAGCCTGGTATCTGTTCGGCCACTGTACCGAAGTGACCGCGCTGCCGGGTTCGATCAAGCAGTGGGAGACGATCTTCTCGCGCTTCGGTGCAAAACTGGAAAGCATCAGCGTGGGCTGCTGTGGCATGGCGGGCACCTACGGCCATGAAACTAAAAACCTGGAAAACTCACTGGGTATCTTTGAACTGTCCTGGCAGAAGGCGCTACAAAAGCTGCCCCGTCAGCGCTGTCTGGCTAGCGGTTATTCCTGCCGCAGCCAGGTGAAACGCGTTGAAGGAAGCGGTATGCGCCATCCGCTGCAGGCTTTACTGGAGATTGTCTGATGGCTATCTGGAAACGTGAGGTAACGCTTGAACAGCTGAACCTGCACAGCAAAGGCACCATGGTAGAGCACCTCGGTATCCGTTTCACCGCACTGAATGACGACAGTGTTGAAGCGATAATGCCGGTCGATAATCGTACCCGGCAGCCGTTCGGGCTACTGCACGGCGGCGCGTCGGTCACCCTGGCCGAAACGCTGGGGTCGATGGCAGGGTATCTCTGCACTCAGGGAGATCAGCAGGTGGTCGGTCTGGAAATTAATGCCAATCACGTGCGGTCCGCGCGAGAAGGGGAGGTGCGCGGCGTTTGTCGCGCCACCCACATTGGACGCACGCATCAGGTATGGCAGATCGAGATTTACGGGCCGGACAGTCGATTATGCTGTAGCTCGCGCCTAACAACGGCGGTGATAACCCAATAACCCCAAATTATCCGGGGTTTTTAGCTGCTCTGCCACGCGGTATACTGGTAGCGGGACTACATAATCCACGAAGCGTGTTTCACAAAATCGCTTTGCAGTACCGTTGCTTTATCCCATTCACCGTTGAGTGCCAGCTGATGACACAGGCGACTGAGGGAATGGCGCGCCAGCTGCCAGGCCTGCATGCGGAACAGTCGTTCGCGGGATGTATTGCTCAGCTCAACAACCAGTCGTTGATGAAGTTTGCCCATTGCGTGCAGATAGCTCTGATCGTCACCGTTCAGCTGGCAAAGCTCAGCCATATCGAGACAGGTATCATTGAACTTGCGTAACTGTTCAATGGTGCATTCCGGGCGGTTCAGCTTTGCCTGCGCCATATAGAAATCGACGGTGATATCACGTACGGAAAACTTATATTCATCAATCTTGTGTTGCAGCCACGCACTCATCGACAGATTCATTGCTGGTCCCAGTCGCGCTAATGATAATCATTATCATATTATAACTGCGTTAATATTCAATCACCCGGCGGGATTTTTTATCGATAAATGCCGCCTTTCAAAAAAATTGGTATTACCGATAAGCGCGATAAGGGATTTAGGTGAATGATTATTATTAAGAAGTGGCTTGGGATTACAACTTAGAAACATTTTGTTTTCAACAATTTATCTTTTGCGGTTTTGACCTGAAGAGCACGTCACTATCTGTTTCGCAGGGGCTAAACTTACTCAATAAGATTAGAAAAACACCCAAAGGGTAATATCCCTGCAAAACAAGAGGTTGAAGTGATACAGGTTATCACTAACATAGAGGCACTAGCCCGAAGGGCTAACGTATCGCGAGGTAATTTATGCAATCAGCAAATCCAGCATCTTTTTCCCCAGATGACTTTATCTGGAAAGGATTGACGCTCACCGACAGCGCCGCCAAACAAATCAGCAGCCTTGCCGCTGGCGATCCTGAAATCAAAGGTTTGAAGCTGGGCGTGAAGACGTCTGGCTGCGCCGGTTTTGGTTACACCATGGACCTGGTGAAGGAGACGGCGAAGGATGATTTGGAGTTTAGCCATAACGGTGCATCGCTGTTCGTGCCCCTTCAGGCAATGCCCTACATTGACGGTACGGAAGTTGATTTCGTCCGTGAAGGTCTGAACCAGATTTTTAAATTTAATAACCCTAAAGCTCAACACGCCTGTGGCTGTGGTGAAAGCTTTGGCGTTGAGTAAACTCTATGTCTCGTAATACTGACGCATCTGATGATGTACAGGTTTGGGAAGGCAGCCATCAGAAATATAAAGAAGGCTTCTTTACCCAACTGGAAACCGAAGAATTCGCCCACGGCATCAACGAAGATGTGGTGCGTGCGATCTCGGCCAAGCGTAATGAACCTGAGTGGATGCTGGATTTCCGCCTGAAAGCGTTCGCGGCCTGGCTGGAAATGGAAGAGCCACACTGGCTGAAGGCCAACTATAAAAAACTGGATTACCAGGATTACAGCTATTATTCCGCGCCGTCCTGCGGCAGCTGTGACGATGCCTGTGCCTCGGAGCCGGGTGCCACCCAGACTTCCGGCAGCGAAGCGCCAAACTACCTGACGCAGGAAGTGGAAGACGCTTTCAAACAGCTGGGTGTTCCGGTACGTGAAGGTCAGGAAGTGGCGGTTGATGCCATCTTTGACTCCGTTTCGGTTTCTACCACCTACCGCGACAAGCTGGCGAAAGAAGGCATCATCTTCTGTTCATTCGGCGAAGCGATTCACGATCACCCGGAACTGGTCAAACAGTATCTGGGTACCGTGGTGCCGGCCAACGACAACTTCTTTGCCGCGCTGAACTCCGCCGTTGCTTCTGACGGCACCTTTGTATACATCCCGAAAGGCGTTCGTTGCCCGATGGAGCTGTCGACCTATTTCCGCATCAACGCGGCGAAAACCGGGCAGTTCGAGCGCACGATCCTGATCGCCGATGAAGGCAGCTACGTGAGCTATATCGAAGGCTGCTCTGCACCGGTGCGCGACACCTATCAGCTGCATGCGGCAGTGGTTGAAGTGATCATCCACAAAGACGCGGAAGTGAAGTATTCCACCGTGCAGAACTGGTTCTCCGGCGGCGACAGCGAAGGCGGCATTCTGAACTTCGTGACCAAGCGTGCGCTGTGCGAAGGCGAAAACAGCAAAATGTCCTGGACCCAGTCTGAAACGGGCTCAGCCATTACTTGGAAGTACCCGAGTGTGATCCTGCGCGGTGACAACTCCATCGGTGAATTCTTCTCTGTTGCGCTGACCAGCGGTCGTCAGCAGGCTGATACCGGCACCAAGATGATCCATATCGGTAAAAATACCAAGTCGACGATTATCTCGAAGGGTATTTCAGCCGGTAAGAGTGAAAACACCTATCGCGGCCTGGTGAAGATTATGCCGACGGCGACCAATGCGCGTAACTTCACTCAGTGTGACTCGATGCTGATTGGTGCTGACTGCGGTGCACATACTTTCCCGTATGTGGAAGTGCGCAACAATACCGCCCAGCTGGAGCACGAAGCGACAACGTCACGTATTGGTGAAGATCAGCTGTTCTACTGCCTGCAGCGTGGCATTAGCGAAGACGATGCGATTTCCATGATCGTTAACGGCTTCTGCAAAGACGTCTTCTCTGAGCTGCCGCTGGAGTTTGCGGTAGAAGCGCAAAAACTGCTGGCAATCAGCCTGGAACACAGCGTGGGCTAAGCCCGCGCCAAGAACTTTACCCAAGGGTATTTACAGTGCCGGAAAGCACTGCAAAGGAAACCATATGTTAAGCATTAAAGATTTACAGGTCAGCGTTGAAGATAAAGCTATCCTGCGTGGGTTGAATCTTGAGATCAAACCCGGTGAAGTTCACGCCATTATGGGACCGAATGGCTCAGGGAAAAGTACGCTGTCTGCAACGTTGGCAGGGCGCGAAGATTACGAAGTGACCGGTGGCTCCGTCGAGTTTAAAGGTAAAGATCTGCTGGAACTGGACCCGGAAGAACGTGCTGGTGAAGGCATCTTCATGGCCTTCCAGTACCCGGTAGAGATCCCGGGCGTGAGCAACCAGTTCTTCCTGCAAACTTCCGTGAATGCGGTGCGTAAATACCGTGAACAGGAAGAGCTGGACCGCTTTGATTTCCAGGACTTTATCGAAGATAAAATCCACCTGCTTAAGATGCCTGAAGATCTGCTGACTCGTTCAGTTAATGTGGGTTTCTCCGGCGGTGAGAAAAAACGTAACGACATCCTGCAGATGGCCGCGCTCGAGCCGGACCTGTGCATTCTGGATGAGACCGACTCCGGTCTGGACATTGATGCATTGAAGATTGTGGCTAACGGCGTGAATACACTGCGCGACGGCAAACGTTCTTTCATCATCGTAACTCACTATCAGCGTATCCTTGACTACATCAAGCCTGATTTCGTTCACGTGCTCTATCAGGGCAAAATCGTTAAATCAGGAGATTTCTCGCTGGTGAAACAGCTGGAGGAGCAAGGCTATGGCTGGCTTACCGACGAAGAGTGATAACGCGCTGCAACAGTGGCACCATCTGTTTGAAACCCGCGCTGAACACCGTTCAATGCAGGCCCAGCAGCACTGGCAACAGCTGCTGCGCGAAGGTCTGCCAACGCGCAAGCAGGAAAACTGGAAATATACGCCGCTGGATGCGTTATTCGATCATCAGTTCGTTCTGCCGCAGCAGGCTGAACTGACAGCAGAAAACATTGATACACTGGCGCTGGCGATTGACGCCGTGCGTCTGGTCTTTGTTGATGGACGCTTTTCCGCCGCGTTGAGCGATGCCGAACACGACCTGTTCAGCATCCAGGTGACCGGTTCCGGCGAACGCCGCGAGCTGAATGCACCGATACAGCCGGAGGTGTTCCTGCATCTGACCGAAAGCCTGGCCGAAGAGTCTACGCTGATCCATCTGGCTCGGGGTAAGGCTGCGGAGCGTCCGTTGTATCTGTTGCATATCAGCAGCGGCAGCGCGGCAGGTGAGATGAACACTTCGCACTATCGCCATCACCTGCAGCTGGATGAAGCGGCCGAAGCGACGATCATTGAGCACTATGTCACCCTGAATAATGCCACGCACTTTACCGGCGCGCGTTTTACCGCCGAAGTAGGCAACGGTGCGGGGCTGACGCACTACAACTTCGCTTTTGAAGATCAGAGCAGCTACCACTTCTCGCACAACGATCTGGTGCTGGGCCGCGATGTGCGCGTTCAGAGCCACAGCTTCCTGCTGGGGGCGGGTCTGACCCGTCATAATACCAGCGGACAGTTGAACGGCGAGGGCAGCGATCTGGTGATCAATACGCTGATGCTGCCGATTGATAAAGATGTGTGCGACAGCCGTACCTATCTGGAACACAACAAAGGCTACTGCCAGAGTCGCCAGCTGCATAAAACCATCGTGCGCGATCGCGCTCGTGCCGTATTCAACGGCATGATCAAAGTGGCCAAGCACGCCCTGAAGACCGACGGTCAGATGTCCAACAATAACCTGCTGCTGGGTCGCCTCGCTGAGGTGGATACTAAGCCGCAGTTGGAAATCTACGCCGACGACGTTAAGTGCGGACACGGTGCGACAATTGGCCGTATCGACGAAGAGCAGATGTTCTATCTGCGTGCCCGTGGTATTTCGCAGGATGCTGCTCAGCGCATGATTATTTATGCGTTTGCTGCCGAGCTGACCGAGGCGATTGGCGATGACACGCTGAGAGAAGCGGTGATGCAGCGTATCGCTCAACGCTTTCCCGGAGGTTTGCAATGAGTTTTGATCTGGCTCGGGTACGGGCGGATTTCCCGCTGCTGACGCGTGAGGTTAACGGGCAACCGCTGGCCTATCTCGACAGCGCTGCCAGCGCACAAAAGCCGCAGGTGGTGATTGATGCAGAGAGCCAGTTCTATGAGCACGGTTATGCTGCCGTTCACCGTGGCATCCATACGCTGAGTGCGGAAGCCACCACTGAGATGGAAAATGTGCGTGTTCAGGCTGCGCGTTTCCTCAATGCGCCGTCGACGGAAGAGATTGTGTTTGTCAAAGGTACCACCGAGGCAATTAACCTCGTGGCCAACAGCTGGGGCAGCAGTCAACTGCAGCCCGGCGACAACATCATCATTACCGAGATGGAACACCACGCCAATATCGTTCCGTGGCAGATGGTGGCCCAGCGTACCGGAGCGGAAGTGCGCTTTATCCAGCTCAACGCTGACGGCGAGCTGGATCTGGCTAAACTCCCTGAGCTGATTGATTCACGTTCCCGACTGCTGGCGGTGACCCAGGTTTCCAACGTGCTGGGCACCGTTAACCCGGTGAAAGCGCTGGTGGCGCAGGCGAAAGCGGCGGGGCTGGTGACGCTGATCGACGGTGCGCAGGCGATCATGCACGGGCAGGTTGACGTGCAGGATATCGGCTGTGATTTTTATGTCTTCTCCGGGCATAAGATCTACGGACCGACCGGCATTGGTATTCTGTATGGCTGCAAGGCGCTGCTGGACCAGATGCCGCCGTGGGAAGGGGGCGGTTCGATGATCGCCACCGTCAGCCTGACCGAAGGCACCACCTATGCTGCCGTGCCGGGCCGGTTTGAGGCGGGAACGCCGAATACCGGTGCGATTATCGGTCTGGGGGCGGCACTCAAGTACGTGACCGATCTGGGGCTGGATGCAATCCAGCAGCGTGAACAACAGCTGATGCACTACGCGATGGATAAACTGGCCTCTGTACCGGACCTGGTTATCTACGGTCCTCAGGAGCGCAGCGGGGTGATTGCCTTTAATCTGGGCAAACATCATGCCTACGACGTGGGCAGTTTCCTCGATCAGTACGGTATTGCGATTCGCACCGGCCATCACTGTGCGATGCCGTTAATGCAGCACTACGGCGTTCCGGCGATGTGTCGCGCCTCGTTTGTTCTGTATAATAGCGAAGAAGAAGTCGATCGCCTGGCGGCGGGGTTAATTCGTATTCACCGTCTGCTGGGGGGCTGATCGCTCTCTGAGCAGGAGCGATTTCAGCCTTAAAAGGGCGAGGCATGCCTCGCCCTTTCTACGAGTTTACCCGATAGAGCCATGTCGTTAAGAAGCCGATTTAAGTGAGGAAGCAATGGCAACTCTGCCAGATAAAGAAAAACTGGTGCGCAACTTCAACCGTTGCGCAAATCAGGAAGAGAAGTATCTGTATATCATTGAACTGGGTTCGCGCCTTGAGGCCGCATCCGAAAATCTTCACCAGCAGGAAAATATCGTTCCGGGCTGTCAGAGCCAGGTTTGGGTGATCGTTGATCTTGATGAGAATGGCCAGGTCCGCCTGCAGGGCGACAGCGATGCCGCACTGGTTAAAGGACTGATTGCTATTGTCTTTGCCGTTTACCAGAAGATGTCACCGCAGGAAATTATCGATTTCGATGTTCGCCCTGTGTTTGCCGAACTGTCTCTGACCCAGCAGCTTACTCCATCCCGTTCTCAGGGACTGGAAGCCATGATTCGTGCAATACGTCAGAAAGCGCTGATTCTCACCGGCGCGTGAGTTGCTAAACTACTCGGTCTGCGCCCCGCTGATATACAGTGGGGTTGTTCTCCCTTCATAACCGAGAAAAACGCATGAAACCTTTGTTCCGTTTTGCATTTATGGTCACGCTGCTTACCGGGGCGTACAACGCCAGTGCTACAGAATATCCCCTCCCGCCCGACGACAGCCGTTTGATTGGGGAAAACAGCACATACATCGTGCCCAATGACGGAAGGCCGCTGGAAGCGGTAGCGAAGGAGTATATGATTGGTCTGCTGGGTATGCTGGAGGCCAATCCGGGAACCGACCCCTGGCTGCCGAAAGCCGGTACGCAGTTAACGATCCCCACCCAGATGCTGCTACCGGACACGAAACGTGAAGGCATCGTGATCAACGTAGCGGAGCTGCGGCTCTACTACTACCCGAAAGATGAGAACAAAGTGATTGTCTACCCGATTGGCATCGGTCAACTGGGTGCCAATACCCCGGCGATGGTCACCAGCATCAGCCAGAAAATCCCCAACCCAACGTGGACCCCCACTCCTAACATCCGCAAGCGCTACGCAGCCAAAGGCGAGATCCTGCCAGTCACCGTGCCCGCCGGGCCTGATAACCCGATGGGGCTGTATGCGATGCGTCTGGCCTATGGTAAGGGCCATTACCTGATCCACGGCACGAATGCTGATTTTGGTATCGGTATGCGCGTCAGCTCCGGCTGCATTCGCCTGCGGCCTGACGACATTGAAGCGCTGTTCAACAGCGTGCCGAAGGGAACGCGCGTTCAGGTGATTAACCAGCCGGTGAAGTATGCCGTAGAGCCGGATGGCAAGCGTTGGATCGAAGTGCACCAGCCGCTGTCGCATAACGAGAATGACGATCCACAAACCATGCCAATTGCGCTGAGTCCGGCTGCGAAGAAATTCATTAGCAGCGCCAGCAGTGATGATGCGGTGATTAAGGCGGCATTAACGCGCCGTTCGGGTATGCCCGTTCTGGTCAGCGAAGGGGAAGTTGTGAAAGATGATTCGACAGTGCCCGCATTTCTTCACCAGAAGGGAGCAGAAGGATTTAAATCACAACCGGCGGGATAATTCAGGTTGGGGGAGAAAGCGCTCAGAATTGATTACAGTGCGTTTGGCGGCGGGGTCAACATCCGCCGTCGGCGAAGCTGATATGCAGGCAAAAAAAATGGCGCACACTGTGCGCCATTTTCAGTACCAGAACTCTTACTTACGGTAAGAGTGAGCCTGGTTGTCCAGACGCTGGTTAGCACGAGCTGCGTCATCTTTAGCAGCCTGAACGTCAGAACGCACTGCGTTCACGTCGTTGCTCAGCTGGTCAACTTTAGCGTTCAGAGTCTGAACGTCAGAAGACAGCTGGTCGATTTTAGCGTTGCTTGAGCAACCAGCCAGCAGAGTTGAACCCAGGATTACCGCGCCCAGTACCAGTTTAGTACGATTCATTATTTATACCCTCTAGATTAAGTTAATCTCCATGTAGCGTTACAAGTATTACACAAAGTATTTTCTAATGAGAATAATTTTTTGATGAGAACGTGCTTAAATTTGATCGTTCGCTCAAAGAAGCATCTTCTTTGGGTGTTAAGGCAAAAAATTAAGCGAAAACAGACGATTTTAATCGGACAGGTCTTAGTTTTTAGTGCAGTTGAATAGTTAATTTCGATTGGAAATTTTGTGAAATGAGGTTACGCAAATTGAAAAAAAAGCACCCCTGAGGGTGCCTTATTAGTCGATAGTGTAATCTTAAATTACAGAACGTGGACCGAAGAGGTATTGGTCGTACCGCTTGGCACCAGTGCACCGGAAACCATCACCACCACATCGCCTTTCTGCGCATAGCCGCTGGCCAGCGCCGCTTCTTTGCCCAGACGGTAGAAATCGTCGGTAGAGGCGATTTCCTGCACCATGCTGGTAATCACGCCTTTGGTCAGCAGCAGCTGGCGGCTGGTCAGCTCATTGGTGGTTAGCGCCAGAATGGTGGCGTGAGGGAAGTATTTGCGGATGGATTTCGCTGATTTACCGCCTTCGGTCGCTACGACGATAACCGGGGCTTCCAGATTCTCAGCCGTTTCAACTGCACCGCGGCAAACCGCTTCAGTAATGCGCATTTTGCGATCGTCGTTGCGAGGATCGATGCGGCTCTTCATCACGCGGTCAGTACGTTCGCAGATCGTGGCCATAATGGTCACGGACTCCAGCGGATATTTACCTTTGGCGCTCTCGCCAGACAGCATGACCGCATCAGTCCCGTCGAGGATGGCGTTAGCCACGTCGCCGGCTTCTGCACGGGTAGGGCGCGGGTTCTTGATCATTGAATCCAGCATCTGGGTGGCGGTGATCACCACTTTACGCGCGCGATTACACTTCTTGATCATCATCTTCTGAGCGAAGATCACTTCTTCAACCGGGATCTCTACGCCGAGATCGCCGCGAGCAACCATGATGCCGTCAGACGCATCCAGGATCTCGTCGAAGTTGTTCAGGCCTTCCTGGTTCTCGATTTTCGAAATGATCTGGATATTTTCGCCGCCGTGGGCTTTCAGATGCTCACGAATTTCCAGCACGTCTGAACGCTTACGAATAAAGGATGCAGCGATGAAGTCAACGCCCTGCTCGCAGCCGAAGATCAAATCGAGCTTATCTTTTTCCGCCAGTGCAGGCAGTTGGATTGAAACGCCCGGCAGGTTAACGCCTTTGTTTTCGCCCAGTTCGCCGTTGTTACGGACTTTACAGACCACGGTGGTTTCGGTGACTTCGGTGACTTCCATACCGATCAGGCCATCATCAACCAGAATGGTGTTACCCACTTTCAGGTCGGCCGCGAAGCCGGTGTAGGTGACCGCTACGCGCTCATTGTTGCCGATAACGCTCTGGTCAGTAGTAAAGGTGAATGTCTGGCCAGCGGTCAGCGCAACGTCGTTGCCGCCTTCCAGTTTCATGGTGCGGATTTCAGGGCCTTTAGTATCCAGCAGGATAGCTGCCTGATGGCCGGTGTTTTTCACCACGCTACGCAGGTTTGCAATGCGCTTGCCGTGCTCTTCGTAGTTACCGTGTGAGAAGTTCAGACGCATAACGTTCATTCCTGCTTCGAGCAGGTTGGTCAGCATCTCTTCAGATTCAGTTTTTGGACCGATGGTGCAAACAATTTTAGTCTTTTTCATGACGGATTATCTGTAAGTTGTGATGGATGATAAGAATGGGTTCCGCTGACGTGGCCAGCGGAGGAGAAATTAGGTGCCTGAGGCAGATTGCGATACTGGGTAAGGATAGGTGACAGATTAAAGGTATGCAGAAGAAGTTGAGACATGGTTTCGGCGTGAGCGCAGCACGTTGTTGCGCAACAGGTACGGCTTATAAATTGTGTATTTACCATGCGCTGAAACCATTCAAGTGAAACAACGGCTGCATTATAAAGGCTAAGTGCTAGAAAACCAATTAAAAAGCGTTAAGACGTTTAAGTAAGTGCGTCAGAGCGGCGTGTTGCGCAACAAGATTAATTGCTGAAGCGGAATCTGAAAAAGAGGGGATAACTAAGAGTGGTGCGTTCTAGAGGACTCGAACCTCCGACCCCCACCATGTCAAGGTGGTGCTCTAACCAACTGAGCTAAGAACGCTTTCCGGATAATCTCTGGTGCGTCCGAGTGGACTCGAACCACCGACCCCCACCATGTCAAGGTGGTGCTCTAACCAACTGAGCTACGGACGCACTGTTGCTATCTGGGTGACAGCGGGGACGAATATTAACGGCAGCCTGTACGCCTGGCAAGGAGAAAAAAGCTTTTTTCTGCCTGATTGCTGCGCATCTGTGCGAAGCGCAGCAATTTTAATCATATTTCAGTGAAATCTACCGAAAAATTAGTGTGCTGCGCGCGCCAGAATACGTTCCGATGGCTGCCGCTGCAGGCGGATAATTCGCCAAATCATCATTATCGCCGAACTGGTTAGCCCAATAATAAAACCGGTCCAGAAGCCCGCCGGGCCCATCGGTGCCACAACCCAGTCGGTCATCGCCAGCACGTAGCCGCTGGGCAGGCCGAGCACCCAGTAGGCAATAAAAGTGATAAAGAAGATGGCGCGGGTGTCTTTGTAGCCGCGCAAAATACCGCTGCCAATCACCTGGATAGAATCAGAGAACTGATACACTGCCGCCAGCAGCATCAGCTGTGCTGCCAGAGTCACAACCTCAGGATTGTCGTTATACAACAGGGCTATTTCGTGGCGGAAAGTGACCGTGAACAGTGCGGTCAGGCAGGCCATGCAAACGCCCACACCCTGTGCGGTCCAGGCAGCCACGCGCGCCTGCTCGGTTGAACCCTGGCCGAGGCGGAAACCGACGCGAATGGTCGTGGCTACGCCCAGCGACAGCGGGATAACAAACATCAGCGAACTGAAGTTAAGCGCAATCTGATGACCGGCGACCTTGACGATCCCCATCGGTGAAACTAGCAGGGCTACCACGGCGAACAGGGTGACTTCAAAGAACAGCGCCAGCGCAACCGGCAGTCCAAGGCCAACAAGGCGGCGCAGCACTTTCCAGTCAGGCGGGGAAAATGAACTTTCCAGACGAATATCGTGCATAAAGGCGGCACGGTTCACCCAGAACTTCATGGCAATAAACATCACCCAGTAGACCGAGGCCGTCGCCACGCCGCAGCCAACGCCGCCGAGGGCCGGCATGCCGAAATGTCCGTAAATAAAAATGTAGTTAACCGGAATATTAACCAGCAGACCGATAAAACCCATCACCATGCCGGGTTTGGTTTTCGACAGCCCTTCACACTGATTACGTGCGACCTGGAAGAACAAATATCCCGGTGCACCCCACAGCAAAGCATGCAGATAGCCGAGTGCCTTGGCTGACAGCTCCGGATCGACATTATGCATCGCGCCAATCAGATAGCCCGCATTGTAGAGCACCACCATAATAATGAGCGATGAGAAACCCGCCAGCCAGTAACCCTGGCGAACCTGCCAGGCAATGCGATCGCGTCGGCCTGAGCCGTTGAGCTGCGCCACCACCGGCGTTAAGGCCAGAATCAGGCCGTGGCCAAAAAGAATGGTAGGCAACCAGATTGAGGTTCCCACTGCAACGGCGGCCATATCCGTGGCGCTAACGGCACCGGCCATCACTGTATCGACAAAACCCATGGACGTTTGCGCAACCTGCGCAAGGATCACGGGAATTGCCAGCATTAATAACTGACGCGCCTCTGTGAGGTACTTCTGCACGTAATACACCTTTATTTTAATTGTGGAGGGGTTTTAGCTGGGGAATACACGGCGTTTGCTCATTGCCACAGCATAGCAGGCCGCTTAGTGTAGTGTCCGTAGACGAATTAGCCAATAAGCTGCCGTAAGAATAGCTCTTCATGTCACGCAAACGGTTCTCAGTTAAGTTGGCTTTAAGTGGCAGCCAGGGCAAACTAGTGCCAGCGACAACACATTAATAGAGGCATAGCTATGTTTACCGGAATTGTGCAGGGCACTGCTGAAGTGCTGGCAATTGAAGAGAAACCCAATTTTCGCACCCATATCATAAAAATGCCGGAAGCTCTGCTGCCCGGACTGGAACTGGGTGCATCGGTTTCCCATAACGGCTGCTGCCTGACGGTGACGGAAGTCAACGGCGATCGCGTAAGTTTCGATCTGGTTAAAGAAACGCTGCGTATTACCAATCTGGGCGATCTGAAAGAAGGGGATACGGTAAACGTTGAGCGCGCAGCCAAATTCAGCGATGAAATCGGCGGCCATCTGATGTCAGGTCATATTATGACCACGGCAGAAATCAGCAAAATTATTGCGTCGGAAAACAACCGGGAAATCTGGTTTAAGGTGCAGGACGCCAGCCAGATGAAATACATTTTGCATAAGGGCTTTGTTGGCATTGACGGTATTAGCCTGACGGTAGGTGAAGTCACAAAAACCCGTTTCTGCGTTCACCTTATTCCTGAAACGCTGGCGCGCACCACGCTGGGCGCGAAACGTCTGGGTCATCGGGTGAATATTGAGATCGATCCGCACACGCAGGCGATTGTTGAAACGGTTGAGCGCGTGCTGGCCCAGCGCGAAGCTGCACTGCTGGCAGCCGCCGCGGCTGAAGAATCCGCTGAGTAAATTCAGCCGGTCCGTCAGCGATCGCATCACGCTGTTGCTACGTTTTTAAATAATCAGCGTCTGGTTCCAGCCAGAGCGTATTTGCGCAGGGGATACTTCTTTGCGTGCAGCATCAGTGGCTTCGTTTTTCTGACGATAAAAAAGCCGCTATCTGATAATGATAGCGGCTTACGTATTATTTCAATGCCGTACAATGCAAAGACAGCCTGTAATGCTCCCCATTATTGGCTGTCTTTTTCTGCTATAGCGATATCACCGCGCCACGCGCAGTCCACCATCAGCCCCATGAGTGAAGACAACCTGCCACAGTTGAATATCACGTGCGCGGAAGGCTCCTGCACAGGCGTTAAGATAGTAGCTAAACATACGCTTAAACCGTTCCCCATAGTTATCCGCAATCTGCGGCCACGCCGCGAGGAAACGGTGGTACCAGGCCATTAGCGTCAAATCGTAATCTGCGCCGATATTGTGCCAGTCCTCCATCACGAAATGCGGTTCGCTGGCATTGGCAATATGCCTTACCGACGGCAGACAGCCATTGGGGAAAATATATTTGTTGATCCAGGGATCAACATTCTCATCGGTTTTATTTGCGCCGATGGTATGCAGCAGGAAAATACCATCAGGTTTTAAATTACGATCGACCACGGAGAAATAGGTCGCGTAATTTTTAGGCCCAACGTGCTCAAACATACCTACTGAAACAATGCGGTCGAACTGCTGGTTCAGATCGCGATAATCCTGCAAAAGGATTGTCACATCCAGCCCTTCACAGCGCTGCTGAGCCATTTTTTGCTGTTCGGCAGAAATGGTAACCCCAAACACGCTGACGCCGTAATGACGAGCGGCATATTCCGCCAGTCCGCCCCAGCCGCAGCCAATATCCAGCAGCGACATGCCGGGGGCCAGCTCAAGCTTCTCGCAGATCATTTTTAGCTTCGCTTCCTGCGCCTGTTCCAGCGTCTCTGCTTCTTTCCAGTAACCGCAGGAATACTGCATATACGGATCAAGCATCAGCGAAAACAGGTCGTTACCTAAATCATAGTGCTCTTTACCGACAATCCAGGCCCTTTTCCGCGACTGGAGGTTGGTCAGGCGAGCGGCGGCAATGCGAAGCGTATCTTTAAAATGGTGGGGGAGTTGTTGATCGAGTTTTGCCAGCAGCACACGCTGGAAAAAGATATCCAGCCTGTCGCACTGCCACCAGCCGTCCATATAGCTTTCACCCAACCCCAGCGAGCCTTCCTGCAGCACGCGTTTAAAAAAGTTGGGATTACTGATTCGGATATCCCATGGACGGGAACCGTTTATTTCTATGTCAGCCTTGCGCAACATCTCCTGGACAATTCGGTACCACTGGTTGTCTTCCAGGCTCACTTCTTCTATACACGATGAACTCATTAGCTTCTCCATCACCCTGTGTGATTGAAACCTGAGAAAAGGATAGTCAATTTCTACAGATTTATGAGAAAACTCACGGCAGAGCCGCAGTCTGATATCCGACGTTAACAGAGGACTGAATTATAACCGGCAGAGGCTGAAACAGACGTAACATAACAGAACGGTATGACAGCCTTGTCAGTAAAAAAACACCGAACGCCGCCAAAGCGATCTCCGGATTTAAATGTTGGTAACTTGTTATTTTATAGTGCCTGACGAGTATATGCTCCCGTCAGACAATATTCAATGCATTATTGTTAGCTTGCTAACCAAGTGATTTTACAGCATATCACCCTGCATTTTCCATCGCTTGCAGAGCCATTTTTCTCGCGGCTTTGCGCTGCATCAGATAACCAATTGTAGCCAATAAAATGGTCAGTAACATGACACGCACGGTGGTTTCTAGCGGTGATTCAATCCAGGTTGAAACAGCCAGACTGGCGATAAAGCACAGACCGAGCTGCAGCATATTTTGCAATGCGGCGGCTTTCCCCGTTGCCTGGGGGAACGGCAGCAGGGCGCTGGACACCACCACCGGATAAATTGCACCACTGGCCATCGACATGACGCAGAACGGCGTGAGCAGACTGTACAAAGATGGTGCCTGCTGCTGCGCGGCGATAAACAACGCAATAACCCCCAGGCTAAAGCACAGCAGCATCCACGGCAGCAGCTGCCCGCCGGAGAAGCGATTAAGCAGTGCGCGACAGCCAAAGCCACCAATCAGAAAGGCGATGGTCTGCGGCACATAGCTCAGGCCGATATCGGCAGGAGACAGTCCCAGATTACCGAGGATAAACGGTGAGCCGGTCAGCCAGGCAAAAAAGCTGGCGGAGCAGGCGGCAAACACCAGCACGTTACCGCTGTATACCGGAGATTTAAGCAGCGTCAGGAAACCCGGTGTCGGGCCATTGGGTACCGCTTTCTCAGCTGATTTGCGGCGGGTAAGGCGCAGCGTGGGTATCAGCAATATTACGCTAATCAGCAGCAGCGCGACGAAGATTGCCCGCCAGGAAAAATGTTCAAGTAGCCAGGCTCCCAGCAGCGGTGCCAGCGCCGGTGAAAGCGCAACCAGCGGCATAATGGTGGCGAATACGCGTTTTGCCTGCTCGGCGCTGTAGCGATCGACAACCAGGGCCTGCCAGCTTACGGCGGCGGCACACACACCCACAGCCTGCATGAAACGGAAAAACAGCAGCCACGGAGCGGAGTTAACCCACATCATGGCAGCACAACCGATGGCGAACATCCCCAGCCCCACCAGCAGCACGGGCTTGCGGCCAAGGCGGTCGGACAGTGTTCCCCAAATCAGCTGTGCGCAGGCAAAGCCGGCAAGGAAGATGCTCAGGCTGGCGCTGATAACGCCAGAACCGGTGGCAAGATCCTGCTGCATCTCACCAAAAGCGGGCAGGTACATATCGGTAGCAAGGAAACCCAGCATGCTCAGCATGGCCAGATAAACGATAAAGAATTTTGAAGGCATATTTTACTCGTACAGGGCAGTTTTTTATCGCAGGGAGTGTAAAGGGATGCACTTACGCTTGTGAAACGCTAATATTCGTCAGTTCCATTGAAAAAATTTGCAGGCAAAGCGATGTGGTCAGAATATTCTCTGGAAGTGATTGAAGCCGTTGCCAGAACCGGCAGTTTTACCGCCGCAGCAGCTGAGCTTCACCGCGTGCCTTCTGCGGTGAGCTATACCGTACGCCAGCTGGAGCAGTGGCTGGCCGTCAGCCTGTTTGAACGCCGCCATCGCGATGTGGTACTGACAGAAGCGGGGCGGGTGTTTAGTGAAGAAGGGCGTTTTGTTATCAAAAAAATGCTTGCCACCCGACGCCGCTGCCAGCAGGTGGCTAACGGCTGGCGCGGTCAGATTAATATCGCCGTAGACCGTATCGTCAGGCCGCAGCGTACCCGCCAGCTTATTGTGGATTTCTACCGTCATTTCCCCGATATGGAACTGCATATCTTCCCCGAGGTGTTTAACGGTGTGTGGGATGCGCTGGCGGATGGCCGCGTCGATGCGGCAATTGGGGCCACGCAGGCGGTGCCGGTGGGCGGGCGCTTCGCCTTTCGCGATATGGGCAGCCTTAACTGGCGCTGTGTGGTGCAGGCGGATCATCCCTTATTGCAACAGGCGGGACCGCTTAGCGACGATCTGCTGCGGGAATGGCCATCGCTGACGCTGGAGGACACCTCACGCGCGTTGCCGAAGCGTAACACCTGGACGCTGGATAATCAGCGACGGCTGGTGGTTCCGGACTGGGACAGCGCGTTAGACTGCCTGCGTGCCGGACTGTGCGTCGGCATGATCCCGGGACACTTTGCTCAGGGTTGGATTGCTGAAGGGGGAATTGCGGAACTGACGCTGGCAAACCCGTTCCCGATCAGCCCATGCTGCCTGAGCTGGTCGGAACAGAGTGCATCACCGGCGCTGAGCTGGCTGCTGGATTATGTTGGCGACAGCGATACGCTGAATGCTGAATGGCTGAGTGAACCGTCCGCCTGAGCGAACGGTAAACGGAGAAGGGATTAGCGGCGATAGTCGCGGAACGGACCGTCGGCTACGGAGCGGCGTTCAATCAGTGACGGATGTACTTCAATGGTCTGCGGTTCTTCACGCTTGCTGGTGATGCGATCGAGCAGCATATCGAACGCGGTTTCTCCCAGCCGCTCTTTTGGCTGATGCACCGTGGTCAGCGCCGGTGTGAAATAGCGCGCGTTGCGCACGTTATCATAGCCGATCACTGAAATATCCTGTGGAACGCGCAGGCCCATCTCGTCCGCGGCGCAAATTGCACCCATCGCCATCACGTCGCCGCCGCAGAAGATGGCGGTCGGGCGCTGTTTCTGCCCCAGAATCTGCTGCATGGCGCGATAGCCGGATTCAGGTTCAAAGTCGCCCTGAACCAGCCACTCTTCACGCAGTGTAATCCCGGCTTCATTCAGCGCCTTGAGGAATCCCGCATGGCGACCGCCGCCGGTGTTGCGCTCCAGCTGCCCCGGGATGGCACCGATATCACGATGCCCGCGCTCAATCAGATAACGCCCGGCCAGATAGCCGCCTTCAAAAGCGTTATCCAGCACGGTATCGGTGAAATCGCCACGCGATTCACCCCAGTCCATGACCACCATCGGGATATTGCGGTGGCCTTCCAGCATCGAGATTAATGAGTCCGGGTACTCAGAGCACATCACCAGCAGCCCGTCGACGCGTTTCTGCGCCATCATCGACAGGTAAGCCTGCTGTTTGTTCAGGTCATTATGTGCATTCCCAAGGATCAGGGTATAGCCTTTGGCAAAGCAGCGGTTTTCCACGGCTTCAATAATTTCGGCAAAATAGGGCGCTTCGCTGGAGGTGGCGAGCAGGCCGATGGTTTTGGTGTGGTTGACCTTCAGACTACGTGCCACGGCGCTGGGGGAATAGTGCAATTCCTTAATTGCTGCCCACACCGCTTCACGGGTCTCTTCGGCTACAAAGCGCGTTTTATTAATTACGTGGGAAACCGTGGTTGTAGACACCCCGGCTCGCTTCGCCACATCCTTAATTGTTGCCATTAAACTTATGCTCCTGGTGTTATCGTAACTATTTGATAACAGTTTGGTTAAACGTTTGCCTGGGTGCAGCCTTTTCCCACCAGACCAAAGTGGTTTGGATGCTGTCGCAACGGGTCGGAAAGGGGAAAAAATCGTCCGTAGAGTGACTGCAGAGCTGGCAAAAACCGTTATCCGCTACTGTTGCGCAACGGAAAAGAGGAATTCTAACAAGGCTGCGCAGAGAAAACGAGATTTTTACGGGGAACTGTGGGAAAATCTTTGCGCATACATTTTGCAGGGTTATTAAGGAGAGACGATGAGTACCGATCTGAAATTCTCACTGCTGACCACGGTGGGTGCGCTACTGATGATTATTGCATTTAGCTTTACGGCTATTCTGCACTAAAAAAATCGGGAGGAGCATGGCTCCTCC
Source organism: Erwinia sp. S38 (assembly GCF_016624545.1). NCBI lineage: Bacteria > Pseudomonadati > Pseudomonadota > Gammaproteobacteria > Enterobacterales > Erwiniaceae > Erwinia > Erwinia sp. S38. The sequence continues at coordinate 212,425 of NZ_JACVTS010000003.1, forward strand.
CGATTAGTAATTCAGCAATCGCTTACCGCGTTGCGCAATCAGCGAATGGTTTTCGGCGTCATCATTCGGCGGGCACCAATATAGTGCTCCTGCCAGTAGTCATCGCCCAGTGCGCTTACCTGAATGTCTTTGCCGGTTCTCGGTGACTGAATGAATTTCCCACCACCAAGATATACGCCAACGTGATCGGCTGTACCGCGTCCGTTGATGCGGAAGAACACCAGATCGCCTTTCTCCAGTTTATCGCGTTTGATCGGCGCAGCATCGCGCAGGTGATACATTTCATTCGCTGTACGCGGGATCTTAAACTTCACCAGGTCCTTATAGGCATACCACACCAGTCCGCTACAGTCGAAACCGGTTGACGGTGATGCGCCGCCCCACTGGTAGGGCTTACCCAACTGGCCCATCAGTTTGTTCATCGCCGTTTCACGCGCTTTCTGATAACGCGCGCGGTGCGCTTTGCTCAACTTCAGCGGTGATTCAGGGGATTCAATTTCATCACGCTCGATAGCACGCAGCGGGCCTTTCTTACCTTTTTTGGTCTGCAAAGAGGCGAGACGCTCCCGACCGTAGCGTTTTTTCTCCATCTTACCGATGCGGGTGGTTTTCACTTCGCGTGAGGCCGTCGCTTCCTGGCTCTTCTTCAGCTTTGCCTTCTGGGTAGCAGAAACTTTGGTTTTCTTAAGCGCGGGCTCTTTGGTTTTTTTAATGAGGGGTTCTTTGACTTTCTTCGTGGCGGCGGCTTTCACCGGGCGACGCTTGCGGCGTTCATCTTCACGCGCAGAATTGTGGTCAACTTTATGCTGATTTGCGTTAACGGGAGCATGAGGCGATGCATGCGCCATATTAAAGAACAGCTGGGCAAAGGCCAGCATGCTAAGCGTGATGATTAAACGCAACGTTCCCATTAACAGTTAAACTCAGTGTAATGACTGCATGGCAATCGAAAAAGAATTCTGCAATTTGCAGGGGTTAGGGCAATTCTAATCTAACTTCTTAACAAAAGGTAAGGTGTTTTTTGTTTCAATAAGACAGATTAAGTAAATGATGAATTATTAAGCGCAATCAGCTGCTTAACTCAACAAAAAAAAGTAATCCAACATCGAGAAACGCTGCAACGATGATAGGAAAATGTTATTTTGTTTTCATAATTTTGCATTTTGTTGCGTTCTGTTCATCAGCGCTGCATAAAATGTCGTTTTCAACGGCGGAGCAGAATCGCTACAATAACTAAACACGAAGTATCGTACTGAGGAAGTCATTTATGAGTACTGTTGAAAAAATTCAGCGCCAGATCGCAGAAAACCCAATCCTGTTGTACATGAAAGGTTCACCAAAGCTGCCAAGCTGCGGATTCTCCGCACAGGCCGTACAGGCGCTTTCTGCCTGTGGCGAACGTTTTGCCTACGTTGATATCCTGCAGAACCCGGATATTCGTGCTGAACTGCCGCGTTACGCTAACTGGCCAACCTTCCCACAGCTGTGGGTTGACGGCGAGCTGGTCGGTGGCTGCGATATCATTATCGAAATGTTCCAGCGCGGTGAACTGCAGCAGCTGATCAAAGAGACTGCGCAGAAGTACCCAGCCCCTGCTGCTGAATAAGCCGCTGCCAATAAAAAAACCCTGCATTGCAGGGTTTTTTTTCGTCTTAATATTGTCAGTGCGGTGGTAAATGCACGCCGCAGAGTCAATATGGTTCAGTACTCAGGACTGAATAATCAGGACTCCGCTTCCGGCACGGCCAGCGGCCAGCCACCCAGACGCTTCCAGCGGTTGACCAGCTCACAGAATAAATCTGCCGTCTGTGTGGTATCGTACAGCGCAGAGTGTGCCTGGCTACTGTCAAAGGTGATTCCGGCCGCGATGCAGGCTTTAGCCAGTACGGTTTGCCCAACAACCAGTCCACTGAGCGCGGCGGTATCAAAGGTCACAAACGGATGGAAGGGATTGCGCTTCAGGCTGGCACGTTCCGCCGCCGCATTCATAAAATTCAGATCGAATGTGGCGTTGTGCGCCACCATAATCGCTCTGCTGCAGCCGGTATCCTTAATCCCTTTACGAACCAGCTTAAAGATGGCGTGCAGCGCTTCATATTCGCTGACGGCACCGCGCAGGGGGTTGCTGGGATCGATGCCGTTAAAGGCCAGCGCTTCCGGCTGTAAAACTGAACCGACAAAAGGCTCTACGTGAAAATGCAGGGTTTCATCTTTCTCCAGCCAGCCATCTTCATTCATTTTTAGGGTGACGGCGGCGATTTCCAGCAGTGCGTTCGTTTTGGCATCAAATCCCGCAGTTTCCACATCGATCACTACCGGATAGAAACCGCGAAAGCGGCTGCTCAGAGTATTCAGTTCATTTAGTTCAGACATCAGCTTCTCATTGGCGCAAAAAGGCAGGGCGTATTATGGCAAACTTTGCTACGTGATGCAGCAGGCAGGTGAGAAGGAGGGCCAGAAGGCCCTCAGAGGAACTTAATTGCCCAGGCCGTGACCGGCGTGTTTATTCTCAATCAGTTCAATCTTGTAGCCATCCGGATCTTCAACAAAGGCGATGATCGTGGTGCCGCCTTTAACCGGGCCGGCTTCGCGGGTGACGTTACCGCCATCGTTGCGAATGCGATCGCAGGTTGCGGCAACATCATCCACGCCCAGCGCGATATGGCCATAGGCGTTACCGAGATCGTAGCTGTCCACGCCCCAGTTGTAGGTCAGTTCGATAACGGCACCTTCGCTCTCTTCGGTGTAGCCAACGAAGGCGAGGGTGTACTTATATTCGGTATTTTCACTGGTACGCAGCAGACGCATGCCCAGCACTTTGGTGTAGAAATCGATAGAACGTTGCAGGTCGCCAACGCGCAGCATGGTGTGAAGTAAACGCATAACATCCTCTTTTTTTTGGCGTCATCGGCGGATGACGTTAGAAAAATAGTATAGCGATAATCATTACAACTGCGAGCGTTGTAGCAATTATCGCTATTAAAACAATCTATTATATCACAAATGTGCCGCTTAACTTAGCGCAATTATCCTAAGGCAGGATAATCCGTATAGCCTTCTGCACCGCCGCCGTAGAACGTTTCCGGGCGCGGTTCGTTGAATGGCGCGCCAGCCTGCAGGCGTTCGACCAGGTCCGGGTTAGAAATGTAGCTGCGGCCAAAGGCAACCGCATCAATCAGCCCGCGTTCGATCAGGTCTTCGGCTTTTTCAGCACTGTAACCGCCCGCACCGACGATCACGCCGGGATACACAGCGCGAATCGCCTGACGGAAGCTTTCGGTATACGGTTTGCCACCGGCCCAGTCCGGTTCTGAAATATGCAGATAGGCCAGGTTGCGTTTTGCCAGTTCGGCAATGTAATACAGCGCCGCTTCTTCTTGATCTTCCCCGTTATCCAGGCCGTTAAACGGGCCGAGTGGTGAAATACGGATACCGATACGATCGGCGCTCCAGCCGTCAATGGCGGCATCAACTACTTCCAGTGCGAAACGGGTGCGATTTTCAATACTGCCGCCGTACTGGTCCTCGCGCTGGTTAGACGCCGGGGAGAGGAACTGATGAATCAGGTAGCCGTGCGCGGAGTGCAGCTCAACCAGATCGAAATCCGCTTCGCGGGCGTTAATCACCGCCTGGCGGAAGTCGGCAACGATGCCTGCAACCTCGGCAGTGCTTAGCGCGCGTGGGGTAGAGGTTGCTTCACGCAGCGGTTTACCTTCAGCATCGCGCAGCGAGGTGCGGGTTTCGGCATTGATCGCCGAAGCAGATACGGGGGCTGCGCCTTCAGGTTGCAGGCTGTTGTGCGATATACGCCCGGTATGCCAGAGCTGAACCGCGCTGCGACCGCCATCCTGGTGGATACCCTGGTTAATCGCCTTCCACGCGGCAATCTGTTCCGGACTGTGCAGCCCCGGCGCACCGGCGTAACCTTTCGCCTGGAAAGTAATTTGGGTCGCTTCGGTAATAATTAATCCAGAGGAAGCACGCTGGCGGTAATACTCGCCCATCAGCGGCGTGGGGATATCGCCTGGCTCAATGCTACGCAGGCGGGTTAACGGGGCCATAAAAATGCGGTTTGGCACGGTGATCGCGCCGGTTTTTAATGGGGTAAACAGTTTGTTCAAAGCCATAACTTACTCCTGGTAGACCGGTCGACTAGTAAGGGCGTTTTTTTTTAAATCGCCTGAAGAATACACGTCATTTGCTGCACGGCAATCTGTAAAGGCGCACTATCGCGGCGAATTTTGCACTGCAGGCTTGCGCCCAGCCACAGCATATAAAGCGTTTCCGCCGTGGAGGAGGCGGAGACGGCAGATGACAGCTTTTCCTGCTGCTGCGCCTTTTCCAGCGCGGAGGTCAGTTCGCCAATCAAAGCCGCTGAACCCGCCGCCAGCGCGTTGCGCATCTCTTCCGACAGGTCGCATACCTCAGCGGAGAGCTTAACGGAAAGGCAACCGGCAAACTGATGTTCCTGCCACCAGTTGCACGACTGCTGATAATATTCCAGCACCCGCTGACGCGCATCGCCCTGATGTTCCGCAAGGAACGCGCTCAGGTTCTGCACATATCGAGCGAAGTAGCGCTCCAGCATTGCCACTCCAAACGCTTCTTTGGAGGGGAAATAGTAGTAAAACGACCCTTTTGGCACTTCAGCTTTTTTTAGCAGCTCGATCAGCCCCGTGCCGTTAAAGCCGCTCTGCACGCAGAGCTGCTCACCGGTATTGAGGATATGTTCGCGCGTATCAAATCGGGTCGTTTTATTCATCGCAGCAGAGTACCCGACCGAATGGTCGATTTCAACCTGCGCTGATGGGTGGGGCACGATCCGCCTGGCATTTTTCCTCAAGCGCTTTTACGACAGCCCTGGAGCATATCCAGATTTTGCTGATACTCATTCGTTTGTACGTTGAGCATACCGAGCAGCGTATGGAAGATATTATCCTGCGACACCGGCTGGCTTTCTGCCTGTTGCTGCAGACAGGATGAATTGATGCTAAACGCGCTTTCATAATCCGGTGACAGCCACAGCAGGAACGGAATATGCGTTTGCTGCTCAGGTGCGAACAGATACGGTGCGCCGTGCAGATACATCCCGCGTTCGCCCAGCGATTCACCATGATCGGAGAGATAGACCATCGCGACGTTAAATTTGCTGCTGTAACTTTTCAGCAGCGTGATGGTGCTGTCGAGCATCGAATCAGTATACAAAATGCTGTTGTCATAGGTGTTGATCAGCGCCTGACGATCGCAATCCTGGATCTGATTACTGTCGCAGGTCGGTGTGAACTGACGCATTGCAGCAGGATAGCGCTGGTAGTAGGCCGGACCGTGGCTGCCCATCTGGTGCAGCACGATAATCGAATCATCCTTAATGCCGTCGATATAGTTGTTCAGGCGGTGCAGCAGCACATCATCCAGGCAGAAGTCGCTTTTGCACAGTTCATTAACCTGCCATTTGGTCATATCCGTATGCGGTACGCGATCGCAGGCACCTTTACAGCCGCCGTCGTTTTCACGCCACAGTACGTTAACACCGGCATGCGCCATGATATCCAACAGCCCTTCCTGATGACGAGCAAGCCCGGCATCATAATGTGTGCGAGGCATATTGGAGAACATGCACGGAACGGAAATCGCCGTTTCAGTTCCACAGGAAGTGGCGTTCTTATAATAGATAACATTATCGCCTTTCAGTTTAGGATTCGTTTCCCTTGGATAACCGCCCAGAGAGAAATTCTCCGCTCGGGCCGTTTCACCCAGCACGAATACCACCAGCGTCTTTTTCTTTTCTGCGCTAACGATCGGACCTTTACGGGCATCAAGGCCGATTTTTACCAGCTGCTGACTGCCGGCAAACCAGCGATCGTGCGTGTAGTGGCCGATACCACTGGCAACGTTAGCCGGAGTAATCATCTTCACCAGGCCTTTATTGTTGCGCACCATCGATGCGTAGTCTTTATAGAAGAGCGCCGCCATCATCAGAATCAGCAGGATAGCCGCCAGTGAACTGACCGAACGCCAGATGATCGATGCCCACCACGGGCGCGAAGATTCAATCTCAATCCGCCACATTACCGCGACCGGCAGCAGTCCGAGCAGTGTCAGCCAGATAAGATAACGCGTGCTGAACAACGAGATGGCTTCCTGAATGTCGGTTTCAAACACATTCTGGATCATGTTGGTGTCAATCACCGTACCGAAACTGTACATAAAGTAGTTAGCGGCGGCGCTAAACAGGATAAGTAAGGTTAACAGTGGCTTACGTACCCATGGCAGGGAGAAAAGATTAAAGATCAACAGAAAGGCGCAGAACAGCACCAGCGGAATAGAAGCCGCAAAAAAATAGTCCTGTAGGCCAACATAAGGAAAGGTCTGCCACGCGCGCAGCAGAAATACGCCGTTAAGGGCAAAAGTAAACAACAGCGCAGCACAAAGATTAAAAGTAAGATCGTTACAACGTAACTTCAAAAAAGATTTCATGGTATTCCAGTCGCAGTGTTATCTGCGTGCAGAATAACGATGAAACCTTAGATGAACCTTAAATGCGATGTGAACCGTCTGGCCTGCCTGAGGCAGGCCAGGGGGATCAGTATGCGGCGGTGAACTGCTGGCGAATATGCTGCGGATTTTCAATTTCATCGACAATGGCCACGGCCAGGTCGGCAACGCTGATCGAAGCCGGATGTTCACCGTTCATCAGCAGTGACGTGGTCCCGAGGCGAAAAGTGCCGGTACGAGGCCCCGGTTCCAGCATCGCGGCGGGTGACAAATAGGTCCAGTCCAGCGCCTGCTCTTCTGCCTGAAGACGGTTACGCAGGTCACGAGCGCCCAGCGCACCGGGCTTGATGTTGGCCGGGAAGACCTCGGTATCAACCAGCTCAACGCCGGGTGCCACTTCCAGGCTCCCTGCGCCGCCCACGACCAGCAGGCGCTTCACGCCGCTGGCTTTTACCGCCTGCAGGATAAGGTCGCTGCCGCGGGTGAACTTCTCATACAGATCGCTTTCCGCCCAGCCAGGGTTGTAGGCGCTGATAACCGCATCCTGGCCTTTCAGGACGCCGCTAAGCCACTGCACGTCGTGAACGTCACCTTGTGCAACGGTCAGGCCGGATTGCGCTGCCAGTTTATCCGCCGAACGAGAGACGGCAACGACCTGATGCCTACGCGACAGGGCTTCTTTGACGATTTCAGGGCCGACAAATCCGGTTGCGCCAATGATGGTCAGTTTCATGAAGTCATTCCTTATTAACGGGTGTGGATTGCACTTTACAGCTTAACAGTGAAGCTGATAAGTGGCATATTTTGACTTTTATAATGAAGTAAAACTTACGAATAATGGAAAAACTCAACAGAATGGCGGTGTTTGCTATTGTGGTTAGCGAAGGCTCTCTGGCTGCGGCCGCCCGGCGTCTGGGGATGTCGGCCTCGGCCGTGAGCCAGCACCTGCGGGCGCTCGAGCAGGCCGTGGGCGTACCGTTGCTGTACCGATCCACGCGCAAACTGACGCTGACCGATGCTGGCGCGGCTTTTTATCCCGACTGTGAGGCGATGCTGAACCACGCTCAGGAAGCCGAAAGGCGTCTGGCCGAGATGCGCGATACGCTCACCGGTGAGCTGCGCATCAGTGCCACCGTGGGGATTGGCGGGCAGCCGCTGTGCAGCGCGATGTCTCCGCTGCTGCTACAGCACCCCGGACTGCGGCTGCGGATCATCGCCACCGATAACGTGCTGGATATGATTGAACATCGCATCGATATTGCTCTTCGCTTTAGCCGACAGCTTAGCGATGCCAGTATTATTGCCCATCCACTGGTCGAATGGCCGATGGTGATTTGTGCCGCACCGGCCTATCTGACCCGCCACGGCGTGCCCGAAACGCCGCAGCAGCTGGCGGGGCATCGCTGGATTCAGGGCCATCTTTATCAACGAGTGATTGAGCTACACCATCCGCGCGAAGAAATGCAAACCCTGCGGCTTAGCGAAGGCCAGGTGCAGAGCGACAGCATGCTGGTGATCCGCGAGTTCACGCTGGCCGGAATGGGGCTGTCGCTGCAGCCGCTGAACGAAATCCGTACCGAACTCAACAGCGGGCAGCTGATGGTGCTGTTGCCGGAATGGCGAGCGCCTTCACTCAAACTAACCGCGCTGACTCTGGAGAGAGTGCTGCCGGAGAAAAGCCGTCAGGCGTTGCAGGCGCTGCGCGATTATTTTTCCAAATTTCCGCTAAGCGGGCTTGCACAGTAACAGCCGACGAACTTCAATAGAGGCAATACGATCCAGCAGGAGGCGGTGTGGCAGAACAGTTAGAGTTTTTCCCGGTACCCAGTCCCTGTCGCGGGATCTGTCAGGCAGATGCACGCGGTTACTGTCGTGGCTGCCTGCGCAGCCGGGAAGAGCGGTTCAACTGGAACAGCTTCAGCGACGCGCAAAAACGCGACGTCTTGCGTCTTTGCCGCCAGCGTTATCTGCGGCAGCAGCGAGCGCAGCCGGCTTCCGCGGCTGACGAGCCGGATCAACCCACCCTGTTTTAAGTCGAGCCGCGTCAGCGGTGCATACTACGTTATGGAGAGAGTTATGCTGCAAGCCGTGCAAATCGCCCCGCAGGGACCTGAATTTTCGCCGATGGTGATGGGCTACTGGCGTCTGATGGAGTGGCAGATGTCGCCCCAACAGCTCACCGGTTTTATCGAACAGCATCTGGAACTGGGCATCACTACCGTCGATCATGCCGACATTTATGGCGGCTATCAGTGCGAGGCTGCGTTTGGCGAGGCGCTGCGGCTTCAGCCGTCGCTGCGCGGGTGTTTGCAGCTGGTCACCAAGTGCGGCATTGCCACCACCGCCAACCCGGAGCATAAACTGGGCCACTACCGTACCGATACGCAGCATCTCCGCCAGAGTACGGAGAATTCCCTGCGCCATTTTCACACGGACCACCTCGATCTGCTGCTCATCCACCGCCCCGATCCACTGATGGATGCCGATGAGGTTGCTGAAGCATTTATCCAACTGCACCAGAGCGGCAAAGTGAAACATTTCGGCGTATCCAATTTCACACCGGCACAGTTCTCGTTATTACAGTCACGCCTGCCGTTTACCTTAGCCACTAATCAGGTGGAGATCTCACCGATCCATCAGGAGCTGCTGTTGGATGGAACGCTGGATCAGTGCCAGCAGATACGCATCAGGCCGATGGCGTGGTCCTGTCTGGGGCGTGGGGAAATTTTCACCCAGCCACAGTATCAGGCCCTGCGCGAAGAGCTGGAGCGCGTACGTGAAGAAATCGCCGCTGAAAACATCGAACAGGTCATCTACGCATGGATTCTGGCGCTGCCTTCACGGCCGCTGCCGATTATCGGCAGCGGTAAAATTGAGCGGGTCCGCAGTGCCGCCGCCGCCGTCAGCCTCTCTTTGAGCCGCCAGCAGTGGTTCAGAATTCGGAAAGCCGCACTGGGCTACGACGTGCCTTAAGAAAATGATGATCCGACGAGCTATCAGCGTCGGATCGCTACCGTTCAGGCCTTTGTTTCACGGGGCTGAAGCTGTGAAAGAGAACAGTAAAGGCGCCAGACGATCCCCGCCAGTTCGCTTTCCTGCGCATTACCGCTCTTTATCAGCATGTCAATGCGCTGCTGTAGCGTTGCCAGCGTATCATTGAGCGAAACATGATGAACGCCGCGATCGCCGATGATGTTTTGCAGATCGTGCAGCACGGAATCCCGCACCGAAGACAGCGCCGGGAAGGGCGTTTGCCACTCGCGCAGCTGCCAGGCTATTTGCGCGCAGTTCAATAGCACCATTCCCCAGCGCAGCAGCCAGAGCCGCGCATTTTCATCCCGGCTGTTATTTAGCTGATTGATACGATGATAAACCTGTGACTCAAAGCTGTTCTCGCTTAGCCGCGGTCTGCGGCTAAGCTGATCGAGAAACTCCCGACGCAGGGTTCGAATATGACGACGGCTGCGCCGCTTATCGGAGCTGGGACGCAGAATACCGAAGGCGATCCAAACCAACGTAACGGTACAGACCTTAGCGAGGTTATCGTTAATAAAGCTCTGATAGTCATAAACCGGAGGGTTGCTCACAGAGATGAACGAGCCTAAAAAGACAATCAGCATACCCCACAGTGCCGCATGCTTTTTCTGCTGAAGTTTAAGCAGCTGCATGGTTATCAGTAGGGGGAACAGAACGATCAGAAACTGCCAGAGTACGGTGATCTGAACCATCAGCCCAAACATCATCGCAAAACTGAAAATAGACAGTAGAATGAGCGTCTTAAGCATCAGCAGCGTGCTGCCAGTTGGAGACGGTGCTGATGAATAGAGTACACAGCCAATGGCTGCCAGCGTAATACCGGCAGCGCCAGAATCCCATTGTGTGGCAATCCAGTAGCCGCACCCCAGAAACACAACGCTGAACGTACGAATTGCGTTCCAGCCAGCCTCCGCGCCGTCAGCCTGGCGAGCCAGCGCCGGAACCTCTGGGGGGGAAAGCCGGGTATCACTGTCGGCGCGTTCAAACTGACGTATCCAGCGAGAATTGTTCAGATACAGCCAGCATAAATAGCGTAAATGCTTCCAGTAGGCATGGTGCTGGTAGGCTGACGTGTCTCGCGGCGCTGCCGTTTGCAGGATCTGCGCCAGCCGGTACTTGTCACAGTTTTTCAGCGCCAGTTCAGCCAGCAGTTGTTGGGTAGCCTTGTACAGAATTTCAGGCGGGTCCTGCCAGTTCAGCAGCATTCTACGCAGACTGGATATGACGCTGGTCAGGCGTAACTGCTGGTGGAGCACATAGTTCAACACGTTGTTCTGGCGTCGGAAACGATAGTGGCTCCAGAAGGCCTGAATACGCAGCAGATTCATCGTCAGGATCTGACTGATAACGTTTTCGTGTGCGTGGCGCATACCGTCCGTGGTTTCACGTTGCAGTAGCAGCGTGGCATGTTCAAGCAGCCTGGCGTGCATTTGTTTAAGCGAGTTGAGTAACGTTTCGCCGTCGGAGGTGCTCGGCAGCACCATCATCATCAGCCCACCACAGAGGATGCCGGATATCACTTCACATACGCGTGCTTGCGCTATGGTCCACAGTTCGCTGGAATCGGTGACGTTGACGCAGCTGAACGCGATAATCGCCGCAGTGTACCCCGACAGTGAAAATGCGTAGGCGACGTTGTTTTGATAGTGATTAGACACCCATGTGCAAAAAGCCAGCCAGGCGGCAATCGTGATGGTAAAAAGCCACGGCTCGTTCAGGGTATGACCGGCAATCAGTAGCGCAGCGCAGGCTCCGATCATACTGCCGACAATACGGCCCAGACTTTTGCTGATCACGCCGCCCACCGTAGGGAAGCTGACGACCGCAGCCGAGGTCATCGCCCAGTAGGGCTGATCGAGCTGCAGACCGTAAGCAATACTCAGAGCAAGACACATAGCGATTGAGTTGCGCAACGCATAGCGCCACTGCGCACTCGTCGCCTTAACCCATGGCAGTTGCTGCCACTCAAGCCAGCTCAGATTCATCGCGACCTCAGTGCTGTAACGATATGGTAACCGTGGTACCCGCAACCAGCGGCAGATCCGCCGGAAGATCGGTCAGTCTGATACGCACCGGCACGCGCTGTGCCAGCCGGACCCAGGGAACGTTAGGCTTGATATCGGGCACCAGTCCGCTGTCGGTCTCAACGCTCTGGTCGTAGATCGCCCGTCCGATGCTCTCTACCTCACCGCCGAGTTCGCGATCGTCGCTGTACAGGCGCAGTCTGGCTTTAGCACCAGGCCGGATATGGCGCAGTTTGGTCTCTTCGAAATAGCCCATAACGTAAAACGAATGACTGTCAACCAGTACAAATAGCGGTGATCCGCTGCTGGCATAGTCGCCTACGCGTGTCACCAGGTTATTTATCCATCCATCGACCGGAGCATAAACGTTGGTTTGCGACAGTTCCCAGCGTGCCCGATCGAGCTGTGACTGTGCCGTTTTCTCGCTGGCGGCCATCGATTTCACCGCGAGATTTGCTTCATCCAGATCTTCTGCCGAGATAACGTTGCGCGGAAGATCCTGCCGACGGTGGGCCTCATGCTGCGCTTTGACTAAATCAGACTGGGCTTTCGCCAGCTGCGATTCTGCCGTTGTCACGGCGATGCGATAGGGATCGTCGTCAAGACTAAACAGTTTGGTGCCTTTGGTGACGAACTGATTATCTTTCACATACAGATGCATGATGCGCCCCGAAACCTGCGGGGTAATGTTAACCAATTCTGCGCGGACTTTGCCGTCACGTGTCCAGGGAGACTGCATGTAGTAGTTCCATAACCACCATGCAGCGCACAGCGCAGCAGTGAACACAATCAGGGTTGAAAAGTACTTAATCGAATTCAGTTTCATCATGTCATCCAGAGATCATCAACCACAGCCACAGCGAAGCGCTAACGCAGAGTATAAAAATCGACAGGTCAAGCAGCGTTGGGTGCCAGACTTCCCCGGAATACATCCAGTCCCGGAGCAGGGGATGAAGTATCAACCAGAGGAAAAAGCCCAAAAGAACGGCCTTAAAAAGCGGGGGGAAATAGAGCGAAGCACCAAGAACCAGGTCGGTGAATGGGGCCGCTGTCAGTGAGAGAGTCATCATCACATTGTAAATCCTTATCGTCGTCGGCCCTGTGGCGACTAAAAATCTGATACAAGCGCTTTAAGGAGCGATTTGTATTTTGTCCTGTAAACTCGCAGAATAGTCTAAAATGAGGCTTGATAGCTAGCAAGCTAATTATAAGGAGTGGAAATTGGATACCCCGTTGGGAACTGACCTTGCAAGACTGGTGCGCATCTGGCGCGCACTCATCGATCAACGATTGAAACCACTGGAGCTAACCCAGACTCATTGGGTGACGCTGCACAACATTCATCAGCTGCCTCCCGAGCAGTCACAGATACAGCTGGCAAAGGCGATCGGCATCGAACAGCCTTCACTGGTGCGTACTTTGGATCAGTTGGAAGAGAAAGGGCTGATAGTGCGCAGTACCTGCGCTAACGACCGACGCGCCAAGCGAATCCGTCTGACGGAAGCAGCGGAACCGATTATTAATCAGGTGGAAGATGTGATTGATGCCACGCGTGATGACATTCTGGTGGGGATCTCCCAGGCCGAGATTGACAAGCTGGTGACGCTGATCGCCCGGCTGGAAAAAAACATTGTGGAACTGCAGCGTAAAGCTGAGTAAACATGCCGGTTATATGCCGCAGGGAGCAAACCTGCGTTAAATCTTTACTATTGATTGATGCATCGTGGAGTATTGTGTGGGATGAGCATCGCGCTAATTGCAATGCTCATCAATGTTCATCAATGCTGACTCCGCTGATTCAAATATCATCAATGGTATGATCTAAAACGATCTCCAGCGTCTTGCGTACCACATCAGCACTGACTACATTGTCCGTTAATTCGAGTATTTCAATCAGGCGGGCAATAATCGCCTTATTGGTAAGATGCCCGTCTGAGGCAATAATGCTACTGACAACTTGCCCAAGCAGGGCAGACTCTTCCGCCAACGCCTCGCCCGACGTGCGAAAGTACTCAGAGATACTGGTACCTGAAACACCATGAAAAACTTGTGATTTATTTGTTGTAATCTGATTCATCATTCACACCGTACAGGTTAAAATTCGCCATTGTCAGTTAATGTTTTTTAGCGCTGCCGGAAACTGTCGCAGTGCTAACCAAAGGAAAAACATTGTCTTTATGTTGTTCTTTTTTTAGCGTTGAAGTATCACGATGCAGAAAGTGCTCACTGTTACCTTCTAATTGCGTAACCAGGTAGGCAATATATTCGCATCTGCCTGCATCTGACTCATCAACGCCCATTTGTCTGAGTTGATGCATTAAAGAATGCTTATTAATTGGCCCTTTTTTCTTCAGCAGGGCGAAAGCCGCTTCTCCTATAATCTCGGCAGCCAGTCTGTCATGTTCAATTCGGTTCATAGCTACATCTCTTATCGCCGCCGGGATCAAAAACTCTGCGGCATTAAGTCATTTCATAAAAAAAGCTATCAGCCTGACTTGTTTTTTTAAGGCGCCGGCCTGATGGCCAGGCTGAAAGAAGTAAATCGCCGCATTTAGCGTTCAAACAACATCGAAATGAGTTCCTGATAATGCCTCTCTTCTGATTCATCTGAGGCAGCTTCAAGACGACGCAGTAATTTAGCGCAGATTGCTTTGCGGTTCAGGCTGCGCCCGTCACTGAGTATCTCAACAACGATTTCACCGAGAGTCACCTGCTGTTCGGATTGAGCTGCTTTTTCAAAATAGCGGGCAATGGCATTTGCTGGTGCCGGGCTGTAACCGTTCTGCTGCATATGTCACTCCTGTAAATTTCTCAATTATCCAACACCCCTTAAAGTTATACCAATACGTAAAATCTGTACATAAAAACTTGTACATATTTTTATTGGTGCAGAGTGTAATCTTCTAATGTATTGTTTTAATTGATTTAAAACTTACCCGTGCTGATGTTAATCGTGGTGTACAGATTAATATCTTCACTTTGATTCGCTCGCTGCGTTTATCGTTTCAAATGCGTGATTCCTTCAGGGCTCTTCGGTATTAACAAGACGCAGTGACAGTCATCTGCTAAGGTAGCAACTCACACACTTTTCCTTTGGAAGTATCATGCTTACCACCCTTATCTATCGCAGCCATATTTGTGAGCATTTCCCGTCTCATGACCTGAAAGAAATGGTCAACGCTGCAAACTTAAAGAATGGTCAGGCAGATGTGACGGGGATACTGCTTTTTAACGGCGTTCACTTTTTCCAGTTGCTGGAAGGCCCGGAAGAGAGCGTTTTTAATATTTACCAGCGGATTTGCGAAGACTCGCGCCATTACAACGTTGTCGAGGTCTTCTGCGATTTCGCACCTCACCGTCGGTTTGGTAAAGCGGGAATGGAGCTTTTTGATCTGCGTGAATATGAAAGGGAAGAGGTGTTACAGAGCGTTCTGAACAGAGGAACGTCAAAGTATCAGTTAATTTATGACGACCGGGCGCTACAGTTCTTCCGGACTTTTGTTGAAGCCACCGAAAAAGAGAATTACTTCGAGATCCCTCCTGCTGATTCATGGGCATTTGTTTCTGATGGTAATAGCGTGCAGTCCGCATCGCTCCCCGCTGAAATCACGACCGAGTGCAGTTTTGCTTTTCAACCGATTGTCGATCCTCTGGCCCAGAAAACCGTATCGCTGGAAGCATTGATCCGTACATCTTCGGGAGAGAGTTCAGCGGCATTTTTCAACGGTCTGGAAGGGGATGAAGTCTATAAGGCTGACTTGAAGAGTAAAAGGACCGCCTTCGCCCTGGCCGCAGCCATCAATGTGGGCGCCCGGACGCTCTCTATCAATCTGCTCCCCATGACGCTGGTCAGAATCCCGGAAGCGGTGAATTTCCTGTTGAACGAGATTAATGTTAACGGATTGGTCCCGGAACAAATCATCGTTGAGTTTACTGAAAATGAGGTGATATCGCGCCTTGAAGAGTTCACTAATGCGGTGAGACAGCTCAAAGCTGCCGGCATCCGCGTCGCTATCGACCACTTTGGCGGCGGTTTTGCCGGACTGTCGTTGCTGGCACAGTTTCAGCCAGAAAGGATCAAGATCAACCGAGAGCTGATCCGTGATGTACACAAGAGCGGGCCGCGGCAGGCTATTGTCCGGGCGATCATTCAATGCTGCGCTTCATTGGAAATTATGGTTTCAGCCGTTGGCGTCGAAAAACCAGAAGAGTGGATGTGGTTGGAATCTGCTGGCGTTTCGCATTTCCAGGGGCATCTTTTCGCGCCGCCTGCCTTCCAGGGGATTCCTGCCGTCTGCTGGCCTGAAATGTTGAGCACGATGTAATACCTGTGTGGCTGAACCGAAACTGTACAGTGCAGGTGGTAAAAACCTGCACTGTGGGTGATCTCTTCCGATAAATGTAGTGCCGGTGCCTATCCCCTTTATTAACTGTGGCTTACGTCAGTTACATTCTCGTACAGTTAACACACTTTTACCCCAAAAAATCCAACATCTTTGTATAATTGACAGAACTTTGTACAGCTTTAATGTGTATAATTGCACTATGATGTATCGGCTGGCTATGAGGAAGTGAATGGCCTTTTACAGTATTGGTGACGTCGCTGAGCGATGCGGAATTAACCCGGTGACACTTCGTGCATGGCAGCGGCGTTACGAGTTGCTCAAACCGAAGCGGACGGAAGGGGGGCATCGTCAGTTTGATGAGGAAGATATCCAGCGGATTGAGGAAATTAAACGCTGGATTGAAAGCGGTGTCTCCGTCGGTAAGGTCAAAGCGCTTTTAGAACAAAGTGAAGTGAACTTGCAGGATGGCTGGGAATCTCGCCAGGAAGAGATGATGGCCGTGCTTCGTCAGGCCAGACCGTCTAAGCTGCGCGCGATTATCACCGAACTGGATCGTAAGCATTCGGCGGACGCGGTGATCGACCAGATCATTATTCCCGTGCGCCAACGTTTGATTCTCGATCTGTCAACGGCACGGTCTATGAGCAGCCTGTTTGATGGTGCACTGATTGATTATGCCAGTTCATGCCTTGTTGCATCGCGAAAAAAAGCAGGCAGAAATACGCTATTAATGAGCTGGGATAATGGCGATCGGGCCCGGCTGTGGCTTGAGGCCTGGCGGCTTTCACAGCGAAGCTGGCACGTTGACGTACTCTCTGAACCGCTGGAACATCCGAGACCGGAACTCTTCCCGGGCCAGCACGTTTTCCTCTGGACGGGGAACGCGCTTACGCAAGAACAGCAGGAACAAATGACCCACTGGAAAGCACAGGGATACGACGTTGCATTTCATGCAGGATAAAAAAATACCGGCCTCTTGCGATGACCGGTATCAGTAATATCGAGAGTTTTGCTGTGTGGGCTTAGCGAGGCGAAACGGTAATCTGGCTGCCGTTTGATGCCATTGCTACGCGCTGACCCACCGAGAAGCGGCTGGCTGCCTGCTTCTGTACCACCATGATGGTATTGCCATCGTCCTTACGGATTTCCAGCTCAACACCCTGGCTTTTATTTACCGCGGACTCAACGCCCTGGCCTGCTACACCACCGGCAATCGCACCCGCTGCTGTCGCCAGGCTGCGGCCGGTACCGCCGCCAACGGTGTTACCGAGGAAACCACCCAGTACTGCACCGCCGATAGCACCGATAACGTTGTTTTCTTCGCCGCCCTGAATCTGAATAGGACGCACGGAAACCAGGGTACCGTAAGAGACGCTCTGAACCTGTTTGGCCTCAGATGCGGAATACACATCACCTGACAATGTGTCGTTATTTGCACAACCCGCCAGCGTCATCCCGACAAGAGTCACGGCTAGTAAACGCTTCATCATATTAAGAACTCCTTTATATTGCAGTTGCTGCACATAGTCAGGCAGCCGTAATGGCATCATTATATGTTACCAGCTGTGCATTTCTCACTATTGGAAATGAAAAAAGTAAAAGAAAATATAGCCCGCGATGCTTAAACACCGTGTCAATCACCGCATGAAATGTCTTCGCGGTGCAATAAATGACAGCGAGAATAAAAAAATGTTCACTAAATCATGGTATTGCTAACCATATTTTGCCAGGCTGGCAGCATCATTCTCATGCCCTTCAACGGGGTTAAGGCAGACGCATGAAATCGGGACGCTATATCGGTGTGATGTCGGGCACCAGTCTGGACGGTGTGGACGTGGTGATTGCTGCGATTGACCAGCATATGGTGGCGCAGCAGGCCAGCTATTCGCATCCCATTCCGCACGAACTCAAGCTGCAGATTCTGGCTATCTGTCAGGGGCAACCGTTGACACTTTCTCAGCTTGGCCAGCTGGACACCCGGCTGGGGAGACTGTTTGCCGAGGCCATTAATACGCTGCTCAAACGCCAGGGGTTGAGCCATGAAGATATCACAGCGATTGGGTGTCACGGGCAAACCGTATGGCATGAACCGCACGGAGACGCGCCCAATACCCTGCAAATTGGCGACAATAATCAGATTGCCGCTGCCACCGGTATTACGGTTGTAGGCGATTTCCGCCGCCGGGATATGGCGCTCGGCGGGCAGGGGGCACCGCTGGTTCCTGCTTTCCACCATGCGGTATTGATGCATCCCAGCGAGCGCAGAATGGTACTCAATATCGGTGGCATCGCTAATCTCTCTCTGCTGATGCCCGGTCATGCACCGCGTGGTTTTGACACCGGACCGGGCAATATGCTGCTTGATGCCTGGATCTGGCGGCAGCAGGGTAAACCCTACGATCTCGACGGTGCCTGGGGAGCGGGCGGTCGCATTATCTATCCGCTGTTGCAGCAAATGCTCAGCGATCCCTATTTCGCACTGAGCGCACCGAAAAGCACCGGCAGGGAATACTTTAATCTCGGCTGGCTGGAACGCCATCTGGCGATGTTCCCGGGCCTTGCCGCTCAGGATGTTCAGGCCACATTAATCGAGCTGACCGCGACCACCATCGCCGAGCAGGTATTGCTTAGCGGCGGTTGTGACCGCTTGCTGGTGTGCGGCGGTGGCGCTCGCAACCTGCAACTGATCGCCCGACTGGTGGCGCTGATTCCGGGTACGGAAGTCAACAGCACCGATAAAGCGGGGATCAGCGGCGACGACATGGAAGCGCTGGCGTTTGCCTGGCTGGCGTGGCGGACGCTGAGCGGGCTGCCGGGCAATTTGCCATCGGTGACCGGTGCGCGCGAGGCCAGCGTGATAGGGGCAATATTCCCGGCAAATCGTCCATTACGCTGATTGCATCTGCGGAAATAGCGTTTTACGCTGGGCTGAACTGACGTAAAAACACAGGAGATAGCGATGAAACAGGGGATTTTTGTGGCAGCGCTGCTGCTTTCTGGCTGCAGCTACTTTCAACATTCCGCTGAGGAACAGCCGAAAACGCTGCATTACACCTGCGGAACGCTGCCACTAACCGTTCAGCTCGACAACGCGAAAAGTGAAGTCAGCATGATTCTGGACGGCAATCAACTGACGTTGAAACAGCAGGTGGCGGCATCGGGCACCCGTTACAGCGACGGCAACTATGTGTTCTGGTCGAAAGGTGATTCTGCCTTTATTGAGCGTAATGACAAAATTATCATTAACGACTGCCAGCTGCAGAACGCTGGTTAACCCATTGAAATTATGAAGGGTGGGGCGCACAATGCCTTATCCCTTCTCAACCAGAAGTCAGAGCGATGAGCGACAGCGATCACCTGCAACAAATTGCCCACCTGCGGCGCGAATACACCCGTGGCGGCCTGCGCCGCAAGGATCTTCCCGATGACCCGTTGAAACTGTTTGAACAGTGGTTCGAGCAGGCGGTAGCGGCTCAGCTGCCGGACCCCTCGGCGATGAGCGTCGCGACGGTTGATGAGCACGGGCAGCCTTACCAGCGAATTGTGTTGTTAAAGCATTTCGACCAGCAGGGTATGGTGTTTTACACCAACCTTGGCAGCCGCAAGGCGCAGCAGCTGGAGAAAAACCCGAAGATCAGCCTGCTGTTTCCCTGGCATATGCTGGAGCGCCAGGTGATGGTGCTGGGCAGCGTTGAGCGCCTCTCCACGCTGGAAGTGATTAAGTATTTCCACAGCCGCCCGCGCGACAGCCAGCTGGGGGCCTGGGTTTCAAAACAGTCCAGCCGCATCTCAGCGCGCGGCGTGCTGGAAGGCAAATTCCTCGAGCTTAAGCAAAAATTCCAGCAGGGTGAGATCCCACTGCCCAGCTTCTGGGGCGGTTTCCGCATCAAAATCGACTCAATGGAGTTCTGGCAGGGGGGCGCACACCGTCTGCACGATCGCTTCTTCTATCAGCGCGAAGACGACAATTCCTGGACGATCGACCGCCTGGCTCCCTGAAGCGCGAAATGAAACGTGAAATAATGGCTTAACCGCTGGATTCGAGCGGAGTGGGCCATTATTCTATATCCCTTATTTTTCTCCGCGTGTGAGCGGAAAGCTGTGTACCAGCTTAGGTGCAGACTTTTTTTACATGGAGTCTTAGATGGCCAGCAGTAACCTGATCAAACAATTGCAAGAGCGGGGCCTGGTAGCCCAGGTAACGGATGAGGACGCGTTAGGAGAAAAACTGGCGCAGGGCCAAATCTCCCTTTATTGCGGCTTCGATCCCACCGCAGACAGCTTGCACTTGGGGCATCTGGTACCGTTACTCTGCCTGAAGCGCTTTCAGGATGCCGGTCACCGACCGGTGGCGCTGGTGGGTGGAGCAACCGGTCTGATCGGCGACCCGAGCTTTAAAGCAACTGAGCGTCAGCTGAACACCACCGATACCGTTAACGAGTGGGTAGAGAAAATCCGTCACCAGGTCGCGCCGTTCCTCGACTTCGACTGCGGCGACAACAGCGCGATAGCGGCCAATAACTACGACTGGTTCGGCGGCATGAACGTGCTGACCTTCCTGCGTGATATCGGAAAACACTTCTCCGTTAACCAGATGATTAACCGTGAAGCCGTTAAGCAGCGCCTGAACCGCGACGACCAGGGTATCTCGTTTACCGAGTTCTCCTACAACCTGCTGCAGGGCTATGACTTTGCCGCGCTGAACGAGCGTCACGACGTGGTACTGCAGATTGGCGGCTCCGATCAGTGGGGTAACATCACCTCCGGCATCGATCTGACCCGTCGTCTGCACCAGAACCAGGTCTTTGGCCTGACCGTTCCGCTGATCACCAAGTCTGACGGCACCAAATTCGGCAAAACCGAAGGCGGCGCGGTGTGGCTCGATCCGAAGAAAACCAGCCCGTACAAGTTCTACCAGTTCTGGATCAACACCGCCGATGCGGACGTTTACCGCTTCCTGAATTTCTTCACCTTTATGAGCATTGAAGAAATCAATGCGCTGGAAGAAGAAGACAAAAACAGCGGCAAAGCCCCGCGCGCGCAGTATGTGCTGGCGGAACAGGTTACCGGGTTGGTTCACGGTGCTGATGGCCTGGCTGCGGCAAAACGCATCACCGACAGTCTGTTCTCCGGCGCGCTGAGCGATCTGAACGAACAGGATCTGGCGCAGCTGGCGCAGGACGGCATGCCAACGGCTGAACTGGAGGCCGGTCAGGATCTGCAGCAGGCGCTGGTTAACGCCGAACTGGCCCCGTCACGCGGACAGGCCCGTAAGCTGATCGACGCAAAATCCATCAGCATTAACGGTGCGCTGCAAACTAATGCGGAATATGTTCCGGGCGAGGACGATCGTCTGTTCGGCCGCTACACGCTACTGCGCCGCGGCAAAAAGAATTACAGCTTAATCTGCTGGAAATAAAAACTCTCGCGGGGTCAGCCTCGCTGCTAAAGCCGGGTAAACCGGCTTTTTTATTGGCAGGAAAGTACAGGTCAGCACGATGAAAAATATTCTCTCCATCCAGTCCCACACGGTTTTTGGTCACGCCGGTAACAGCGCGGCAGAGTTCCCGATGCGTCGTATGGGCGCAAACGTTTGGCCATTAAATACCGTCCAGTTTTCCAACCACACTCAATACGGTCACTGGACCGGCACGGTGATGCCCGCAACGCATCTTACCGATATTGCCCGTGGCATTAACGATATCGATCGCCTGAAAACCTGTGATGCGGTACTGAGTGGCTATCTGGGCTCCGCCGAGCAGGGCGAACAGATTCTGGAAATCGTTCGGATGGTCAAGGCGGCGAACCCTAAGGCCTGGTATTTCTGCGATCCGGTAATGGGTCACCCGGAAAAGGGCTGCATTGTTGCTCCCGGCGTAGCGGAGTTTCATCGACTTTATGCGCTGCCGGCCAGTGATATTATTGCGCCAAACCTGCTTGAGCTGGAGATCCTCAGTGGCCGCAGTGTGGCCAGCGTGGACGAAGCGGTTCAGGTTTCGCGCGAGCTGATTGCAAAAGGGCCGAAGGTGGTGCTGGTGAAGCATCTGGCACGTGCGGGCTATCGTAGCGACCGCTTCGAAATGCTGTTAATCACCGCTGATGAAGCCTGGCATATCAGCCGCCCGCTCATCGACTTCGGTGTGCGTCAGCCGGTGGGTGTGGGCGATCTGAGCAGTGGCCTGCTGCTGGTGGATCTGTTACACGGACACTCACTGCAGCAGTCTCTGGAGCACGTCACTGCGGCAGTATATGAAGTGATGTTGAAAACGCATCAGATGGGCGAATACGAACTGCAACTGGTTGCGGCGCAGAATGCCATCGCGGAACCCGTACAGCATTTTGACGCGGTAAAACTGTAATATCGCAGGTAGATCCCCGCTCAGCGCAGCAACAATACTCGTCGGGCAGGCCTTCAGCGCCTGCCCGTTTTTCTACTGTTCAGATCTTAAGAACCTGAACGTTTATCAAACCAGGCCTTCTGCCTTCAGCGCTGCTGCAACCGCCGGGCGTTCGGCTACGCGGTCAAACCAGCTGTTAAGCGCATCCAGTCCGCTCAGGTCTAATTTGAGCGCATGAGCCCAGCGGGTGACGGTAAACAGGTAGGCATCCGCCACGGTAAAGCGCAGACCCATCAGCCACTGCTTATCTTTCAGCTCGCCGTTCACATAGCTGAATTTCTTCTCCAGCAGCTCGCGCGTGCTCGCTTTGAATTCATCCGGGGTATTGGGGCGGAACAGCGGACTGAATCCCTTATGCAGCTCGGTAGCGACATAGTTCAGCCACTCCAGCGTGTGGTAACGATTCAGGCTGCCGCACGGAGCCAGCAGCTGGCGATCGCTCTTCAGGTCGGCCAGGTACTGCACAATAGCCACACCTTCTGTCAGCAGCGAACCATCGTTTAACAGCAGAGCAGGAACCTGTCCTTTGGGGTTGATCTGCAGATAATCTTCACCCTGTTCGGTCTTTTTAGTCTGGAGGTCGACCGTTACAAGAGTGAAATCGATGCCGGTTTCGCGCAGCACAATATGGGGGGATAGCGAGCAGGCGCCGGGTTTACAGAACAGCTTCATTGCGTTCTCCTGAGATTTTTGGGGGGCGTTCGAAGATTATCTTACTGCGCGAGTGGCGAAATGTCAGCGCGACAGATCAATTGATTATGCGGTTTTATGCAGAAGGAGGGCGTGGGAGGGGGAATCGGGCCCCCCCGGGGGGGCCGGGGCGGCGGGGGGGGGGGGGGGGGGGGGGGGGGGGGGGGGGGGGGGGCGGGGCCGGGGGCCCCGGCCCGGAGCGGGGGCTCCGGGCCGTCAGGCTATCAGGCGGTCACTTTCACCGCTTCTGGCTTATCATCCTGGGTCATGCGGTTCAGGCGCGATGCCGTCAGCAGCATCAGCACGGCGATAATGCCGGTGACAACACCAATCTTCATAAAGACGTCACCGTAGATATGCAGTGATTCCAGAGGATTGGTAATGTCAGATGGGATGGCCATCATGCTGGCAACGTTACCGGCAATCATTGCCGCACCGGCGGTGGTCAGGAACCATGAACCCATAATGAAGCCCATCAGGCGCTGTGGCACCAGCTGCGCCACCATCGCCAGACCGAGGCCGGAGATCATCAGCTCGCCCACGCTTTGCAGCGCATAGCTGAGAATCAACCAGCTGACCGGCACAATGCCCTGCGCGTTCGCGAAGGAGACGCCCAGCGGCAGCACGAGGAAGGCGGCAGAACACAGCACCATACCCAGCGCGAACTTGTGCGGCATCGGCAGGCGGTCGCCCATTTTGTTGTAGATCGCGGCCAGCAGCGGGCTGAACACCATAATCCACAGTGGATTCAGCGCCTGATACTGCTGAGGCTCAAAGGCAATCCCCAGAATGCTGTGTTCCACGTTACGGATAGCGAAGAAGTTCAGCGAGGTTGGCATCTGCATATACAGCACAAAGAACACAATCGCTTCCAGCATCAGCACGAAGGCGAGGATCATTTTACGCCGGGCTACGCCCTTCAGCGCCAGCGCTTCTTTAGCAAACACCAGCACGATACCGATAGCGATGACGGCCAGAACCATGCGGGCAATGCCCTGGTTGTGTAACAGCCAGTACGCCAGAGTAATCAGCACCGCAACCCCGACCAGCGTGATCAGCAGCTTGCCCATATGCATTGGAGCGAAGTCAGGCTTTGAACCGTAGTCTTTGACCGTCTTACGGAACAGCAGGAAGTTCACCAGGGTGATCAGCATCCCGACAAAGGAGAGAGCGAAAGCCACGCTCCAGCCAAATTTCGCCGCCAGAACCGGGGTAGCGAGCATCGAAAAGAACGATCCAATGTTGATCGACATGTAGTACATGGTGAATGCGCCATCAAGACGCGGATCGTCTTTCGCATAGCAGGTCGACAACAGTGAGGAAGGGTTGGCTTTAAACAAGCCGTTACCCACGGCGATGGTCGCCATACCGAGGTAGACCATCGACACATTATGGCCGGACCAGGCGATTAGTCCGTAACCGGCTGCGAGAACAATAGTACCCAGCACGATAACGCGTTTGGTGCCCAGCACCTTATCGCCCAGCCAGCCGCCGATGGCCACCATGCCGTAAACCAGCGCGCTGAAGGAAGCGAAAAGCGTTACGGACTGCGCTTCGGACATGCCCAGCGTATTGACCAGATAACCGGCCATAATGGCCTGCAGGCCGTAAAAACCAAAACGCTCCCACAGCTCAACGGAGAAAATCAGATAAAACGCTTTTGGCTGTTTAAAAGCGTTGAGGCTTGCCGCCTCGGGATGTTTGTTTGCAGTAGACACGTGTACCTCTAAATAAGACCTGTTTTGTGGCAGGAATTAAGCTGACGAAACGCGGGACGTACGTTCGCCTTATAGTTATAGAACAGGAAAAGCGGCCAACAATTTCGCCGATCGTTCCTCTGAGGGCAAGCATTTTTTGAATGCTAAATTTCGCTATTTATTTGGCGGTGACCTGGCAAATTCGGCTATAAAACAGCATTAAGTGCTGGATATCTTACACTAAAGCGTTTTTAATTTTTAGTGTGGTGCAGGCTTTAGCCAATGAGGAGAGTGCTCTGCTGAAGAGAGGCTTAGTGATATCATCTGTCGCAAACGGCTGTGAAATTGACATATAGTGTTGCTTGTGTGGGATTAAATGGTTTTGAAACAGTTATTTAGGTCGTGGTGTGGGTGTGCTTGGCTGTTACAGTGCTTTTTTGTGATTAAAGTCAAAAAAATGCCGATAATTGTCGAAATAAAAAAACTTTCCTGCGGTATCCCCGTGATTTGCAGGGGATATGCCGCAGATAGTGAATTGGAATGGTGAATATGCGCTCTTGTATCGCAAACGATACAGAATGAAGGAATGAGAGTAGTTTTTGCGTGGGGAAGAAGGCATTTGGAGCTGAAACGGCAAGGGGGATATTCTGCACCGTGCGTTCATACTGAGTCGCACGGTGCAGTAAAGGGCGCGGAAAGAAGGTTAAATTTCTACCTTTTCCGGAAACTCGCAGAGATCTTCAATCAGGCAGGAGCCGCAGCGCGGTTTGCGCGCCACGCAGGTATAGCGGCCGTGCAGTATCAGCCAGTGATGGCAGTCAACCTTGAACTCCTTCGGCACCACCTTCAGCAGCTTTTCTTCGACCTGTTCAACATTTTTACCGGGAGCAAAGCGGGTCCGGTTGCAGACGCGGAAGATATGGGTATCTACCGCAATAGTCGGCCAGCCAAAGGCCGTGTTTAAAACTACATTCGCGGTTTTACGACCCACGCCGGGCAGTGCCTCCAGCGCTTCGCGGCTTTCCGGCACTTCACCACCGTGCTGCTCCAGCAAAATTCGGCAGGTTTTAATCACGTTCTCTGCCTTGCTGTTAAACAGACCGATGGTCTTGATGAACGCCTTCACACCCTCCACACCCAGCGCCAGTATCGCTGCCGGCGTGTTGGCTACCGGATAGAGCTTCGCGGTCGCCTTATTCACGCTGACATCGGTCGCCTGCGCCGAGAGCAGCACGGCGATCAGCAGTTCAAAAGGGGAGTTGAACATCAGCTCGGTGGTAGGATGTGGGTTATTATCCCGCAGGCGGGTCAGAATCTGCTGACGTTTATCTTTGTTCACTGAGCCATTTTTCCATCCGGCAGCACCGCCTGCGCTTCTTTTTCAGCTTTCAGGGCGGCGCGCTGTTTCATTTTATTATCGATCAGATATTTCGCGGCAAGCAGCATACCAAGGCCGATAAACGCACCCGGTGGCAGCATCGCCAACAGCATCGGCGAATCAAAATGAATCACCTCGATACGCATCACTTTAGCCCACGGACCCAGCAGCTGATCGGCACCGTTGAAGATGGTGCCGTTGCCGATGATTTCGCGAATCGAACCCAGCACCACCATCACGCTGGTGGCCCCCAGCCCGATCGCCGCGCCGTCCAGTGCGGAAAGCGGAATGCTGCTTTTCGATGCTACGGCTTCCGCACGGCCGACGACGATACAGTTGGTGACGATCAGCGGGATAAAAATCCCTAACGACTGATACAGGCCATAGGCATAGGCGTTAATCAGCATCTGCACGCAGCTCACCACGGCAGCGATAATCATCACGTAAATCGGAATACGAATTTCCGACGGCACCCAGCGGCGAGACATCGATATGCCGCTGTTGGTCAGAGTCAGTACCAGCGTGGTCGCCAGACCCAGCCCGAGGGCGTTGGTGGCGGTTGAGGTCACGGCCAGCAGCGGGCAAAGCCCCAGCAGCTGAACCAGCGCCGAGTTGTTCTTCCACAGCCCGCCGATCAGCAGGGTTTTAGCTTCACTCATTGGCATCTCCACAGGTTGGCAGCGAGGAAATCTGCCCGGATAAAGTTTCAATATACAACGTCGTGCGCTTCACTGCATTCACCACCGCACGCGGGGTGATGGTCGCACCGGTAAACTGGTCGAAGTCACCGCCGTCTTTTTTCACCGCAAAATGCGTATCATCGGCACCGGTGACCTTTTTGCCGTTAAAGCTGTTAATCCAGTCGGAAATACGCAGCTCGATCTTATCACCCAGCCCCGGCGTTTCATGATGCTCAACAACACGGGTGCCGTAAACCGTTCCGCTGAAATCGGCACCGACTACCATCTGAATTGCGCCCGAATAGCCGTCCGGCGCGGTAGTCTCAATTGCCACGGCCACCGGTTTATCATCCTTACGGGCCAGATAGAGATGGTGCGGTGCGCCGTTGCCCAGTGCCGGATTGCTGACGATATAGCACTCTTTCTGTATCGAGTTATTGTACAGCTCCGGGGGCACCACCTGGTCCAGCAGGACCTTCTGCTGTAGCGCCGTTTGATGCGCAATGGTGGGTTTGGTCACCGTATTAATCACTGCGGTCATACCGGTGGTGATGGCGGCAAACACCGCCAGTGTCACGCCGTTTTTACGAATGGCATCCAGCATCATTTATCCTTACCGTGGCCGTAAACGCGCGGCTGCGTGTAGTAGTCAATCAGCGGAACGCAGATATTCGCCAGCAGTACCGCGAAAGCAACACCGTCCGGATAGCCGCCGAAACTGCGGATCAGCCAGACCAGCAGGCCAATCATCACGCCGTAAACCAGCCGTCCTTTATTGGTGGTGGAGGCGGTAACCGGATCGGTAGCAATAAAGAAGGCACCGAGCATGGTGGCACCGGAGAACACGTGGATCATCGGTGACGCCAGGGTTTCCGGCGAGGCCAGCCAGCCGATAGTGGCAAACAGCGCCAGCGAGCCGATAAAGCTGACAGGAATATGCCAGCGAATGCTGTTGGTCCACAGCAGGAAAATACCGCCGGCCAGGTAGCCAATGTTAATCCACTGCCAGCCAAGCCCGGCTAACACGCCACTGTAAATCGGCTGCGCCAGCAGCTGATCGGCGGAATGCCCGGCGCGCAGACCGGTCTTAAAGGTATCCAGCGGCGTTGCCTGGCTGATGCCGTCAATGCCGAGCTGCAGCTGCTGCATGTTATGACCATCCACAGTGTGGAAATGGAAAATCATGCTCAGCGTGTCGCTGAAGGTCGGGGTGATGCCCTGTAACGAATCCGGCGGCAGCCAGCTGGTCATCTGTACCGGGAAGGAGATCAGCAATACAACATAGCCGACCATCGCCGGGTTGAACGGGTTCTGCCCCAGGCCGCCGTACAGCTGCTTGGAGATCACCACCGCAAAAAGAGTCCCGATCACCACAATCCACCACGGTGCCAGCGGCGGGATACTGATCCCCAGCAGCAGGGCGGTCAGCAGGGCAGAATTGTCTTTGAGCGTCGGTGCCAGCGGTAGCTTGCGCAGGCGCAGGATCGCGGCTTCCGCGCCCACACCGGCGGCGGCGGCGATTAACACCTGGATAATATTTCCCCAGCCGAAGAAGTACCACTGCGCGGCCATGCCGGGAATAGCGGCAAGCAGCACCAGCAGCATAATGGTACTGGTGCTGCGGCGGTTATGGGTATAGGGCGAACTTGCAATACGAAATGCCATTTAATCCTCTTGCGTCGAAGGCTGCTGAGCTTTGCGCGCTTTGACCCGCGCAATCGCCGCAGCCACCGCTGCTTTACGTGCATTATCAGAAGCGACCGCTTCCTGTTCAATTTCTACCGCAGGCGGCTGTGCATCAATGCCACTCGCCTGCGCCGCTTTCTTCGCTTTAGCGCGGGCGATGGCAGCGGCGATTGCGGCCTTGCGCGGATCTTCAGCGGCTGCCGGTTCAGCAACGACTTCTGTAGCGGGTTCCGCTGCTGCTTCAGGCTTCGCAGCAGGGGCCTCTTCACCTGCATCACCCGCCTGCGCGGCTTTCTTCGCCTTAGCGCGGGCAATCGCAGCTGCGATAGCGGCTTTGCGCGGATCTTCAGCGGCAGCCGGTTCAGCAACGACTTCGGTAACGGTTTCCACTGCTGCTTCAGGCTCCACGGCTGGAGCTTCTTCAGCTGCATCACCTGCCTGCGCCGCTTTCTTCGCTTTAGCGCGGGCAATAGCAGCGGCGATAGCAGCTTTACGCGGATCAGCATCAGTAGCTGGTTCGGCCGCAGCTTCAGTCTTCACCGCCGGGGTATATACCTCTGCAACCACATCACCCGCTTGTGCTGCTTTCTTCGCCTTCGCGCGAGCAATAGCGGCCGCAACCGCCGCTTTACGCGGATCGACATCGGCAGCCGGTTCAGTTGCAGCTTCAGGCTTCACTGCTGACGCGTCTGTAGCGTCCTCACTCGCCTGTGCTGCCTTCTTCGCCTTCGCGCGAGCAATCGCTGCCGCAACCGCCGCTTTGCGTGGATCTTCAGTGGCAGCCGGTTCAGCGGCAGCTTCAGATTTAGCCGCCGGAGCTTCTGCAACAGATTCACCCGCCTGTGCAGCCTGCTTAGCTTTAGCACGGGCAATCGCCGCCGCAACGGCAGCCTTACGCGGATCTTCCACCTGGCGGGTCGCCGGTTCGGTTTCAGCCTGCTTCTCGGCCTGGCGTGCTTTCGCTTCGGCACGCCGGGCTTCACGTAGCGCAGTGCGTGCGGCATCGTCAGCCGGGCGCGTATTCGTTTCTATAGCAGCGACATCCGCTGCCTGGTCCTGCTGCTGTTTCGCCTTCACGCGTTCGCGTGCTGCATTGAGCGCATCGGCATCCGTCGTCGCAACGGTGCGTTTCGCCTGCTGATGCTTCGCTTCACGCGCCAGCTTCTCACGTTCAAGGCGCTGCTGTCGGGCTTCAAAGCGGGCTTTGGCCAGCGCATTGCGTTCCGATTCCAGATCGATAGCCTGGATTTCGGCTTTCTCCTGGCGGTAATACTGCACCAGCGGAATATTGCTCGGGCAAACGTAGGCACAGGCACCGCACTCGATGCAGTCGGCAATATTATGCGCACGGGCTTTATCGTGATCGCCGCCGCGGCTGTACCAGTAAAGCTGCTGAGGCAGCAGACCGGCCGGGCAGGCGTCGGCGCAGGCGCTACAGCGGATGCAGCCTTTTTCCGGCTCGCTGGCGCCCATCTCACTGGCGGAAGGGGCCAGGATGCAGTTGGTGATTTTCACCACCGGGACGTCCAGCGACGGCAGTGTAAAGCCCATCAGCGGGCCGCCCATCACCACCATCTGTTCGTTGCCAGGCTCGAAATCCGCCTGCTGTAACAGGTGGCTGATCGGCGTACCGATGCGGCCCCAGACGTTGCCTGGGCGCTTTACGGCTTCACCGGTCAGAGTCACCACGCGTTCGGTCAGTGGCTCACCGTCAACCACCGCGCGCTTAACCGCAAACGCGGTGCCGACGTTCTGCATCAGCACGCCGATATCGGTGGAACGCCCGCCGTGCGGCACTTCCTTACCGGTCAGAATACGGGTCAGCTGTTTGGCACCGCCGGAGGGATATTTGGTCGGGATCACCCGAATTTGCAGATCGCGTTCGTTGCCGAGCGCCACTTTCAGTGCGGCAATCGCTTCCGGTTTGTTATCTTCAATGCCGATAAGTACGCGCTCGGCGTTGAGTATCCACGCCAGTATTCGGCTGCCTTCCAGCACTTCTGCAGCACAGTCCTGCATCAGTCGATCGTCAGCGGTGATATAGGGTTCGCACTCGGCGGCGTTGATAATCAGGGTATTCACCCCGCGCAGACCGCCTCTCAGCTTGGTTGCCGTCGGGAATCCTGCACCGCCCAGACCGGCTACGCCGGCTTTGTGCACCCGTGCCACCACCTCGCTGCGCTCAAGCTGGCGATAGTCGCTGACCGTTTGTTTCTCGCACCAGCGGTCTTCGCCGTCCGGCTCGATAAAGATGCACATTTCGGCCAGCGCAGAAGGATGTGCGGTCATGTGCGGGGCGATTTTAGTGACCGTACCGGACGTCGGTGCGTGGATCGGCAACATCCGGCCGTTACCGAAGGTCAGCGGATCTCCGCGCAGGACTTTATCGCCTGGCTGCACCCTGATTTCACCTTCGCTACCGATATGCTGCTTCAGGGGCAGAATAAAGCGGTCAGGCAGCGGCAGCTGACGCAGCGGCGTGCCGTTAGACTGGGTCTTCATTTCCGGCGGATGAATACCACCGTCAAAGTCCCAGATTGTGTCTTTTTTGAATCTCTTGAACAGATTAAACATGACTTTCTACAGGAATAACCCGAACCGGGATGGTTTGCAGATCCCATTTCCAGTTGGCAGTGGTCGTTGCAACCGGACGCATTTCAATGCAGTCGGTCGGGCAGGGGGCAACGCAAAGATCGCAGCCTGTACAGACATCGGTCAGCACGGTATGCATCGCGCGGGTGGCACCAACAATGGCATCAACCGGGCAGGCCTGGATGCATTTGGTACAGCCGATGCAGTTGGCTTCGTCAATCCAGGCAACTTTGCGCTCCGGCTCCAGTTCAGCATCCTCGCCCAGCGGCTGCGGATCGACGTTAAGCAGCGCCGCCAGCTTGAGCATGGTCTGCTCTCCGCCGGGGGCGCATTTGTTAATCATTTCGCCGCCGTTCGCCACAGCTTCGGCATAGGGGCGGCAGCCAGGATAGGTACACTGGCCGCACTGGCTCTGCGGCAGCAGGGCATCGATCTGCTCAACGATAGGGTCTTCTTCAACTTTGAAACGGCGTGAGGCATAGCCCAGCAGCCCCCCGAACACCAGACTGAGGGCGCTTAATACTGCAATTGCAATCCAAATCGGCGTCATCAGAATTTAACCAGACCGGTAAAGCCCATAAAGGCCAGCGCCATCAACCCGGCGGTAACCAGTGCAATGGAAGAACCCTTGAACGGCGCGGGCACATCGGCCAGCACCAGACGTTCGCGGATACCGGCAAACAGCACCATCACCAGCGAAAAACCGAGCGAGGCGCTAAAGCCATACAGTGC
The DNA here is from genome assembly GCF_016624545.1 of Erwinia sp. S38. Lineage (NCBI taxonomy): Bacteria > Pseudomonadati > Pseudomonadota > Gammaproteobacteria > Enterobacterales > Erwiniaceae > Erwinia > Erwinia sp. S38. The sequence continues at coordinate 244,179 of NZ_JACVTS010000003.1, forward strand.
GGCCTGCAGGAAGGTGTGATTGAGGTTAACGCTCAGCAGCGGCACGCCCAGCACGGCACAGTTGGTGGTAATCAGCGGCAGGAAAATCCCCAGCAGGCGATATAAATCGGGGCTGGTTTTACGCACCACCATTTCAGTGAACTGAACTACCACGGCAATCACCAGGATATAGGCCATGGTACGTAGATAGACCAGATCGAGCGGCAGCAGGATCAGGTGATTCACCAGCCACGCGCAGATTGAGGCCAGAGTAATAACAAAAGTGGTGGCGAGTCCCATGCCAATTGCCGTTTCCAGTTTTTTGGAAACGCCCATAAAGGGACAAAGGCCGAGAAACTTCACCAGAACGAAGTTATTCACCAGCACTGTGCCAATAAAAAGGAGCAGGTAGTCGGTCATTCTTATGCCTGAAAAAAGAAGAAAGAGCAGATTTTAGCGACCCGAAGGTCAGTACTGTTAACCGGCGGCAATACTCACGCGGGTTGTCAGCGCTGCAGCTTAAAATTGCAGGGATTTATTATCGGATATTGCCCGCCGGACCACAACCGTTGTGCGCTATTCAACGGTGTTATAGCGCACTCACGATTAAATTCTTGACGGTTTTTGCATCAGCAATCGGCAGTGAAGGTATCTTTCACCCGTTTTGAACGTTTGAAGTAGGGAACGAGAATACCCGCTGCCAGCAGTGCGATAAGCAGGGTCTGCACTGCGCGGCCATCCGCCACCGGGGCAAACGCGAAGGTTTTTAACGCCAGCACCACGGTAATTAACAGCCAGATAATATAGTGTCGGGGAAGGCGGCGGGAGCGTTTGCAGAAAATCCATGTTACCCAGCCAGTGTAAAACCATACCAGCGTCGAGGTGAGCAGCGACAGCCCCCAGTTCAGTAGTACCGCACTGTCCTGCGTGAACAGCTGATGGCGCATGGCAGGATCGAACAGGGCACTGAGGTACAGTGCCATCACCAGGGCGCTGGTCAGTAAGGTCATGATCAGCCAGGCCAGTGGCACCAGTAGCCAGCCTCCGATGCGATTTTTGGAATCTACAGCCACGCGAAGTCCTCAATATAGCCAGAATAAATGCGATAACTTCGCATTAGCAGAAGCCAACTATACGGAAAAATACCTGCCGAATCACCAGGCTAAGACAGCTTTAGCGGTTTTATACAACATAGTGCCAGAGCGTTTTCGGTACGCAGCCCGGGTCAAATAGACGACCGCCGGAGGCCAGCTCGGCGCGGCGATGATCGGCTGCACGATACATTAAGATGATTTCACTATCCTCAGTGAGCGTATAATTGAGGTGATCGAAAAGTTTTTCCAAACTTTCAAGGTTGTTAACTTTGCGAAACTTTAAAAGGTAGTCGTGAATGCTCATGAGGCCCATATCGTGCAGCAGTAGAAGAAAATCAGTATATAACGGCTACTTACGGAATCCATCTCTCTAATGTTAAAAAACATCAGTTTCGGATAACTGATTAATTTTGTGAAGAATCAGTGGGAAACGCTGATGAATCGTGAGAAACATCACAGTTCAGGATAATTCCTAATCCGCAATTCACACCGCGAAGAATGACAGAACTTCACGCGGTGCTGTAATCGCTTCCAAATGCTCAGTCCGCAACCGCTTCTGTTTATTACACTTATTTAACCTGATTTTCATTTATTGCAGGCGAATTATCCATATTCCAGACGCTGATTTTTGCGGCGCAATTTACCTAATCTCTTTGATTTGTAGCGTTTTGTGAGCGTTGTCGAATATGTTTTTCCACTAATAGTCCAAGATTTAGGTGCAGTTACCCTATACGGCAAAATCCCATCAGAGGAAAAATGATCATGTGGAAGCGTTTACTCTTACCTGTCCTTATCAGCGCAAGCCTGTCTGCTCCCGTGCTGGCTGAATCAATGACCGTTGGCTTCTCTCAGGTTGGCTCCGAATCGGGCTGGCGTGCAGCTGAAACCAGCGTGGCAAAAACCGAGGCGCAGAAGCGCGGAATTACACTGAAAATTGCTGATGGTCAGCAAAAACAAGAGAACCAGATCAAAGCGGTACGCTCATTTATCGCTCAGGGCGTAGATGCCATCTTTATTGCGCCAGTGGTGCAAACCGGCTGGGAACCCGTGCTGGAAGAAGCGAAGGATGCCAAGATCCCGGTATTCCTGCTGGACCGAGCTATCGTGGTGAAGGATAAATCGCTGTATCAGGCGGTGGTCACGGCGGATAACGTCTATGAAGGCAAGCTGATCGGCGACTGGCTGGTGAAAGAGCAGGCTGGCAAACCCTGTAACGTTGTAGAACTACAGGGCACCGTCGGCGCCAGCGTAGCCATCGATCGTAAAAAAGGCTTTGCCGAAGCGATTGCCAATACCCCGAACATCAAAGTGATCCGCTCGCAGAGCGGGGACTTTACCCGCAGCAAGGGTAAAGAAGTGATGGAGAGCTTTATCAAGGCCGAGAACAACGGCAAAAACATCTGCATGGTATACGCGCACAACGACGATATGGCTATCGGTGCCATTCAGGCGATTAAAGAAGCCGGACTCAAGCCGGGTAAAGACATTCTGACCGGATCGATTGACGGCGTGCCGGATATCTATAAAGCGATGCTGGCCGGGGAAGCTAACGCCAACGTTGAGCTGACGCCGAACATGGCTGGTCCGGCCTTCGATGCGCTGGAAAAACTGAAAAAAGACGGCACCGTCCCGCCAAAAATCATTAAAACCGAAACCAAACTGTTCCTGCCTGCGGACGCACAGGCACAGCTGGATCGTAAAAAAGGTATGGGTTACTGAGCCACGTGCCGCTCCACCCGGAGCGGCTTTTTTCATGGTTTGAGGCGCAGCGTATGACCATCGACACCTCCTCTGCAACGCTTCTGGAAATCAGCGGCGTCAGTAAATCCTTTCCCGGCGTGCGCGCGCTGGATAATGTTTCCTTTGATATCCGCCCGGGCGAAATTATGGCGCTGCTGGGTGAAAACGGCGCGGGGAAGTCCACGCTGATTAAAGTGCTGACCGGCGTGTATCAGCGCGATACCGGTTCGATTTCACTCTCCGGGCAAGCAATTAACCCGCGCAACACCGCCGAAGCTCAGGAGCTGGGCATCGGCACGGTGTATCAGGAAGTGAACCTGCTGCCGAATATGTCGGTGGCGGACAATCTGTTTATTGGCCGCGAGCCAAAGCGTTTTGGACTGATCGATCGCAAAACGCTGAACCAGCGCGCGGTAAAACTGCTTAACGATTATGGCTTCGAGCTGGACGTGACCCGGCCGCTGGGCCACTACTCGGTCGCCATGCAGCAGATTATCGCCATCTGCCGCGCGGTGAACCTGTCGGCGAAGGTGCTGATCCTCGACGAACCGACCGCCAGCCTGGATGCCAGCGAAGTGGAGATGCTGTTCACCCTGATGAGTCAGCTGCGGGCGAAAGGTATGAGCCTGATCTTCGTCACCCACTTCCTCGACCAGGTATATCGCATTACCGACCGCATCACCGTACTGCGTAACGGACAGTTTATCGCCACCCGCGATACCCGCTCACTGCCGCAGATTGAGCTGATTAAGCTGATGCTCGGCCGCGAGCTGCTGGAAACGGCGCTACAGCGTGCCGGCAGTACGCTGCGAAGCGACACCCCGGTGGTGGAATTTAAGGACTACGGTAAAAAAGGCACCATTGAACCGTTCAGTCTGAGTGTACGGCCGGGTGAAGCCGTGGGTCTGGCTGGCCTGCTCGGTTCCGGGCGTACTGAAACCGCCGAACTGCTGTTTGGCATTAAGCGCGCCGACTCCGGCACGGCCGTTATCAAAGGCAAAGCGCAGACTATCCGCACCCCGGCTCAGGCCTCCCGTTTAGGGATGGGCTTCTGCCCGGAGGATCGCAAAACCGACGGTATTATCGGGGCTGCTTCGGTGCGTGAAAATATCATTCTGGCCCTGCAGGCGCAGCGCGGCTGGCTGCGGCCCATTAAGCGCCGCGAGCAGCAGGAAATTGCCGAACGCTTTATTAAAAGCCTGGGTATCCGCACGCCGGATGCCGAGCAGCCGGTGGAGCTGCTTTCCGGCGGCAATCAGCAGAAGGTGCTGCTTTCCCGCTGGCTGGTGACCCGTCCGCAGTTTTTAATCCTTGATGAGCCGACGCGCGGCATCGATGTGGGTGCGCACGCTGAAATTATTCGCCTGATTGAAACGCTCTGCGCAGACGGCCTGGCGTTACTGGTGATCTCATCAGAACTGGAAGAGCTGGTCGGCTACGCCGATCGGGTGGTGATCCTGCGCGACAGGCAGCAGGTAGCCGAAATCCCGCTGGAACAGCTGTCGGTTGCCGCCATCGTTAACGCTATTGCGGCAGGGGGAGAACAGCATGCTTGAGAGCCATTTTCTACCGGGGAAAACGCCGATGTTGAAACGTAAATTACCGCCGGGACTGCCGCAGATCGGTGCGTTGATCCTGGTGCTGCTGATCGACAGCATGGTGGCGAACAACTTCTTTGCCATTCATCTGCAGGACGGGCGGCTGTTCGGCAGCCCGATCGATATTCTCAACCGTGCCGCGCCTGTGGCGATTCTGGCTATTGGGATGACGCTGGTCATTGCCACCGGCGGGATCGACCTGTCGGTGGGCGCAGTGATGGCCATCGCCGGGGCAACCGCGGCCACGATGACCGTAGCCGGGCACAGTCTGGTGGTGGTGATTCTGGTGACGCTGGGCAGCGGCCTGCTGTGTGGACTGTGGAACGGCATACTGGTGTCGCTGCTTAAAATCCAGCCCTTTGTTGCCACGCTGATCCTGATGGTTGCCGGGCGCGGTATCGCACAGCTGATCACTCAGGGGCAGATCGTTACGTTTAACAGCGATGCGCTGGCACGGCTCGGCAGCGGTACGCTGTTCTACCTGCCGGTTCCGCTCTGGATCACTATCGCACTGGCTTTGGTGGTCTGGCTTCTGACCCGTAAAACCGCGCTTGGCATGTTTATCGAGGCCGTCGGTATCAACCTGCGCGCCGCGCGTAACGCCGGGGTTAACGGCTGGCTGGTGGTGATGAGCACCTACGTGCTGAGCGGGCTGTGTGCGGCGGTAGCCGGACTGATCGTGGCGGCGGATATTCGCGGAGCCGACGCCAACAACGCCGGATTGTGGCTGGAGCTGGATGCGATCCTTGCGGTGGTTATCGGCGGGGCTTCACTGATGGGTGGCCGCTTTAATCTGCTGCTGTCGCTGATCGGCGCGCTGATTATCCAGGCGATGAACACCGGGATCCTGCTTTCCGGCTTCCCGCCCGAACTGAATCAGGTCGTGAAGGCGGTGGTGGTGATGATTGTGCTGCTGTTGCAGTCACCACGCTTTATTCAACTGTTTAAAAGAGGGCCGCGCGGTGGTTAAACGTCATCTTCCGTTAATGATAACCCTGCTGGTATTCGTGGTCGGTTATCTGTTCTGCCTGAGCCAGTTCCCCGGCTTTGCATCAACCCGTGTGATTGCCAATATTCTGACCGATAACGCTTTTCTTGGCATTATCGCCGTCGGCATGACCTTTGTGATCCTCTCCGGCGGTATCGATCTGTCGGTTGGCGCGGTGATTGCCTTCACCGGGGTGTTCCTCGCCCGCGCCATCGGCGATTTCCACCTGCATCCGTTTGTGGCGTTCGGTCTGGTGATGGTGATGGGATCGGCATTTGGTGCCTTTATGGGATGGCTGATCGATGCTTTAAAAATTCCGGCATTCATCATCACCCTGGCCGGGATGTTCTTCCTGCGCGGCTGTAGCTATCTTGTGGCGGAAAGTTCGCTGCCGATCGATCACCCACTGTATTCCACGCTGTCGTCGATGGCCTGGAAAATTCCGGGAGGAGGGCGTCTCAGCCTGCTGGCGCTGATTATGCTGATGGTGGTCGCGCTGGGAATTATCGTCGCCCACCGCAGCCGCTTCGGTAGCCAGGTGTATGCCATCGGCGGTAACGCCACTTCGGCGCAGCTGATGGGCATCTCCACCCGCAGTACCACGATACGTATTTACATGCTGTCCTCCGGGCTGGCGACGCTGGCAGGAATTGTTTTCTCCATCTATACCTCGGCGGGCTATGCGCTGGCGGGTATGGGCGTGGAGCTGGATGCCATTGCGTCGGTGGTGATCGGCGGCACCCTGCTATCCGGCGGCGTGGGCACGGTGCTGGGAACGCTGTTTGGCGTGCTGATTCAGGGGCTGATTCAGACCTGGATTAACTTCGACGGTACACTGAGTTCCTGGTGGACGAAGATTGCCATCGGCGTGCTGCTGTTTGCCTTTATCGCGCTCCAGCGGTTGCTGACGGTGATGTGGGATCGCCAGCAGAATGCGCCGGTTAAGCGGTTGAGTACCTGATAGTTGGGGTGTTTCGGAAGAGCGGTAATCTGATGGTGGAGGATTTTCGCGGCGAGATTGGCGAACGGGGCGACCGTTACGGGCAGAACGCCGGGTCGCCGTGAATCCTCCCTGGAGGCTTGGCTGCCGCATCCGTGCGGCAGACACCCGGCTAACCTGTCCCGTTACGGTCTCCCTTTTGAATCCTTGCGTTGCTGCCAGATACAATCAGTTGTTCCAGCAGCAACACCAAAATATGCGGGCAATCCGGCCAGCCCCGATACGCCAGACGCAGGATCTGAAGCAACTCCCCAGCCCCCCGATACGCCATACGCAAAATCTGAACGCTATCGATATAGCTAATTATATGGTAAAAACAGCACTTATTATTATCATAAATGGGATGGCGAATGCGGCCGGCGCTTGATTTTAATACCCTGAAAGTATTCATTGCTGTGGTTGAAAAAGAGAGTTTTGTTGGGGCATCGAAAGTCCTTGAAATGCCAACCTCAAATGTCAGCCGCTGTATTTCTCAGTTAGAAGAAAAACTGAATCTTCAGCTTATCGAGCGCAGCACCCGACATATGAAACTCACTCAGGCCGGGCATCTGCTCTATAGCCGGGCGAAGCCATTACTGGAGGCGCTTGAGCAAACTGAGACAGAACTCACGCAGCGCCAGATGCAGCTCAAAGGGCCATTACGTCTCTGTATTCCCAATGAAATAGGCCCCGCACTGCTGGGGTCCGTTATTGCCGAATTCGCCTGTCAGTACCCGGCTCTGGAGATTAGCTGTGTCACAAATCTCTCGGGTTTGGAATCACTGCGGGACGATCTGGATTTAGCGATCATTGTAAGCCGGGGTCAGATGGATGACAGTGACTATATAGCCCGTCATCTGCTGACTATCCCTTGCACCATTGTTGCCGCGCCCTCTGTTATTCAACGCTATGGCACCCCTGCCAATATCCGGCAGCTTGAAGCATTACCCTGTATTACCACCGTGAGTGCGCTGAAAGGAGCGCCCTGGCAGTTTGTTAATGCAAAGGGGGGATTCGAGACGGTTAAGGTTAACGGGCATTATCGGGTAAACAGCGGGGAGATGGCAGGGCGCGCTGCGCTGGCAGGCGTCGGTTTTGCCATTTTGTCAAAACAGGGCTGTGAGCCCTACATTAGCGATGGGCGGTTAATCGAGGTTGAATTTGAACAATCGGTAGCGCCGCTGCAACTGTTCGCGCTTTATTCAAACCGGCGTTACCTGCCTACGAAAACCAGAGCGCTGATTGATTTTATCCAGCAGGAATTAAGCAAACTTCCCTGACAACCCAATACGGGGAAGAGATTGCTCAGCTATTCATCGAAAGGAAGTTAAATGCGTTTGCCAGATTCGGGCCTGATAAAAACCGTTCATCAATCACCGTTCGCAGAATGAGTCGTCAACTGTTTGTTACGCTGGATGGACCCAAGGGCGCGGGCAAAACCACGCTGTTAGAAGCCATGGCGAAAGTATTACGCGCGGATAACCACAAGGTGGTCCGTCTTTGTGAGAAAAAAAGCGATCCCTGGCGTGCAGAAACTATGCTCCTCGTAAACCAGTTTGCCAGACATCCCAGCCTGGATTTAGAACGGCAGGTTTGTCAGCGCCTGGCTGACAGCCGCGCGTGGATAACACGGGAGGTGCTGACTAAACAGCCGTCGGACAGCATTATCCTGATGGACCGCTGGTATCCGTCGGATGCCGCGTTTCGGCGAATGGTGCCCTTTGCAGAGATTTTACAGCTTAATATTGAACGCAACGTGCGAACGCCGGACCTGCATGTCGGGGTGGTCACTGGACCTGAAATTTCATGGGCGAGGGCGGCAGCCCGAACGCGTGGGCTGAGCAGTACGGTAATGCATAAGCTGGAAGAGCATGCTGCCTGTACTCGGGCGTTCGAGCGAGAAATTACCGGAAACGGCTGGTTGTTATGCCGTAATGAAGGAACCCTTGAAGACGCGGCGATGCAGGTGATTTCTGAAATCTATCGCGTGCTTTGAAGGCTCACGAGCTGTATCAACCCAAAATTTTCGCCGTGTGCCGTGGCAGACAGGCGCTGCACGGCAGTATAGACGCTGAACCCTGTCTGTTTTGAGGATGACGATATGACCCTTTTTCATCAGTTTTCAGCTACCAGCCTGCAAGGCCAGCTTATCCCGATGGCCGACTACGCGGGAAAACTGGTGCTGGTAGTGAATACCGCCAGCCGGTGCGGCTTCACGCCGCAATATGCGGGCCTGGAAGCGCTATACAAAAAGTATGCTGACCAGGGGCTGGTGGTGCTGGGCTTCCCCTGTAACCAGTTTGGCAAGCAGGAGCCCGGCAGCGCCGACGACATCACGCAGACCTGTCACATCAACTACGGCGTTACCTTCCCGATGTTCGAAAAAGTCGAGGTCAACGGTGCCGCTGCGCATCCGCTGTTTCGTTACCTGAAAGAGGAATTGCCCGGCGTACTGGGTGGGCGGATCAAGTGGAACTTCACTAAGTTCCTTATCGGACGCGACGGCAAACCGCTTAAGCGTTTTGCGCCAATTGCCACCCCGGAGAAAATGGAAGACGCAATTCGGGTGGCACTTTGACGCCTGCGGGATTGCGTCACAGGTGTAATATGTTCATCACCGCTATGCTTTGTTGTGTACACTTTGCCATGTCATGTTTATTTTGAGAGTAAAGAATGATTGATTATGACGCCCTGCCTGAACAGAGACAGGAAGTGATTTACCAGATGCTACAGCAGAACGGTCGTGTCATTGGCGCTGATATCGCCCGCCAGTTAGGCGTGTCTGAACACACGATACGCAGGGATTTGCAGGCGATGGTCCGTAAAGGAATGTGCAAAAAAGTCTACGGGGGCGCGGTCAGTCAGTTTAAACAATCAGCAAGTTTTGACACGCGGGTTATGCATAGCGTTGAGGAAAAGACGAGTGTGGCAAAACGCTGTGCGGAACTGATCAAATCCGGAACCAGTATCTTTATAGACGGCGGCTCTACGTATCTGGCTATGGTCGATTTCATTCCCTCCGAATTCGACCTCACCATCGTGACAAATTCCCCGCAAATCGCTGCCGCCCTGAGTGGACGCCAGCAGGGTGAAGTGATCATGCTCGGCGGCAAACTGAATTCGCAGACAGGAAGCATTCTCGGGTCTGAGCCGCTTAATCAAGTCAAAGAGATGCTGTTCGATCAGATGTTTATCGGCGTTTGCGGATTGGACATTCAGGCCGGGCTGACGGCTGTCTACTATGAGGATGCCTGCTTCAAAAAAGAAGTGATCCGCCAGAGCAATGAAATCATCGCTGCTGTCATTGCGGATAAAGTGCCGCAGGTGGCGCGCTACAAAGTCGCTTCCTGTGAGGATATCGACGTTGTCGTCGCCAGCAGCCTTACAGACGCAGGCTCGCTGGCACACAGCAACATACGGCTGGAAATCGCCTGATATGAACTTCTATCAGGGAAGGGCTGTGTGCCTTCCCGTTAATCACCTTCAGGCTTGTAACGCAAGCAGGCGATTGATAGTTTCCATTACCGCACTGTCATCATTGGTTCCAGTGACAAAACGCGCCGCATCCTTAACCTCATTAAAGGCGTTTCTCATAGCGAAGCTATACTCTGCCTGAGCCAGCAGCTCCAGATCATTGTAACCATCACCAAAAGCCATTGTTTCTTCCGGGCTGACATTCAGAATTTCTTGAAGTTTTTGAACTGTGCTTCCCTTGTGTACGCCATATCCGGCGATATCTATCCATGAGGCTTCAGAAACCACAATATACACATCATCCTCAAATGGACTCAAATGTGGGCGAGTTTGTGGACAGTTTCCCTGCTCATCAAACACGGTGATTTTAACAAAATCACTTTCGACCAGGCTGAAGTCCTCAATCTCGATGATGCGGGCATAGGAGCGTCTGATTTTATCTTTGAGGGGTTGCGGAACATCGGAGCGCACGATCGCCCCTTCAGGGGTGCAGGCGATAATCACATGCGTGGAACTCACTTCTTCAAGCGTTTTAATGATTGCCCTTCCTGTCGCATTATTAATCAGGGACTGAAAGGCAAAGCTGCCGTTATGCTTGATGCGCGTGGCGCTGTCGCCAACGATCCAGATATCTTTACTGAATTCCCCAAAAAGCTCTTCCACCCGCTCACATTGTTTGCCGGTACATGCAGCAAAATGCACACCGAGAGACGACATCTTCTGCCACGTCCGGGCAAACAACGCCCGATCATAGTCACCCTGGCTGTTTAAAAAAGTACCATCAAGATCGGTAATTATCAGCTTTATCATGTATCACTCCGGCTTCTCGGTTATCAAAGGAATGGCTTTGCCCACTCCCAATTCACCAAGTCAAAGTAACATTGCGTGCTCAGTTGTGCAATTTTGTGTTTATTGTTGTCTGTTGTTGTTTATTTAGAACGCCATAGGATGGCGTGTTGACTGGCGGGATTTCTAGAGTGGTGGCTTTGATATGCACGTCTGGCGCCGTAGCGCTCCGGGCGGATATCCATTGACACGCTTAAAAGCCCGGCTGAACGCGGCCTGCGAGGCGTAGCCCAGGCGGTGGGCGACCGTATCAATGGAGACCTTATCCCGGGCGATCCACTGCCCGGCGATCTGCATTCTCACCTCTGTGGCATAACGCAGCGGCGGCGCGCCGATAATCGCCTTAAAGCGTTCAGCAAACACAGAACGTGACACGTGTGACAGGGAAGCCAGCTCTGCAACGGACCATTCACGACCCGGATCGCGATGAATCGCCAGAATGGCACGCGCCAACCGCGGGTCGCGTAATGCCGCAACAAGGCCATCGGCGCTACCACAGCCGCTTTCAATCCATCCACGCACTATCATGGCGCTCGCAACCTCGGCGAGTCGGGCCAGAATGCCCGCAAAGCCAATGCGGCCGGAGCAGATTTCAGCTTTCATCGCGCTGAGGATGGGCATCAGCCCCGGATAGCGCTGTTCATCAGCCGTCGCCACCATTGCCTCCGGCATCAGTTTAGCCAGTCCCTGCATTCCACCGAGGTCGAACTCCATACAACCATAAAACAGTACCGTGCTGGGCGTTGAATGCGTGCTGGGGCAGGTGTTAATCCCGCTGACGGCCTCGCCCAGCGGGGCCGCGCCTAATGTGTCAATGTGTTGGCATGAATGCCTGACATCTGACACAAGCTGATGGTCTTCACCCTGTGGCATGAACACCACGCTCCCTGCGTTGAGTTCGTAAAGCGTACCGTCTTTGGTGCGCAACAGGGCAGTACCAACGGCGAGGTAATGAAAATAGGCGTGCCGTGGCCGATGATGAAAACTGACGCCGAATTCAGGCCCGGTTTGTACACGGCGGTACTGAACGCCGCGCAGACTCATTTCCATCAACAACTCACTGATCAGGTCAGAGGACAGAGCAAAAGGGGCATTCATCTTCATAGTCGGCGTTTCGGGTAAAAAATCAGGGTTTGGCATCATAGATCGTCCAGTGTTACGACTCTAGACTTGAGGCTCAATTTTTTACAGGAAGGCTGTGAGATGAGAGATGAAGTAATGAGTGCAAATAATGCGGAACCTGAGGAACCCGCCTGGATGGCCGTCTTTTCACTGGCCATGGGGGTGTTCGGATTACTGACTGCAGAATATCTCCCAGCCAGTCTGTTGACACCCATGGCAGCCGATCTCGGCGTAACCGAAGCGCTCGCGGGTCAGGCCGTGACGGTAACCGCCGTTGTGGCTCTGTTTGCTGGCCTGCTGGTGCCCCGCCTGACGCGCGATTTCGATCGCCGAAAGGTTCTGCTGGGCTTTACGGTACTGATGATTGCCTCCAATCTGCTTGTGGCACTTTCATCCAGTCTGGCCGTGCTGTTGGTGATGCGCATTCTGCTGGGTATTGCGTTGGGGGGATTCTGGAGCATGGCGGCCGCGGTCGCCATGCGGCTGGTTCCGGGTGAACGTGTTCCGCGCGCGCTATCAATAATTTTTAGCGGTATTGCCGTGGGGACCGTGGTGTCGATCCCGCTGGGGAGCTACTTAGGCGGGCTTTATGGCTGGCGCAGCGCCTTCTTCGCGGCGGCGGCTGTCGGGGGGATAACAATGATTTTCCAGCTATTTACCCTTCCCGGCATGGCACCGCGAAAAATGATGAGCACCGCATCGGTGATGGGTTTACTCCGCCGCCCCGGGATTGCTATCGGAATGACGGGATGTGTGATTGCCCATACGGGCCAGTATGCACTCTTTACCTACATTCGTCCGGCCATTGAGAATCTTGCCCACGTTAATGTGGACCGCCTGTCCGTGATGCTGCTTGGATTCGGTGTGGCTAATTTTTTCGGCACACTGCTGGCTGGATGGCTGATGGAAAAAAGCCTGCGTCTCACCCTGATTGTGATGCCCGCGCTGGTAGGTTTTGCAGCATTAAGCATGATTTTACTTCCTGTACACGAAACGGTACTGATGCTACTTGTCGCGCTGTGGGGGATGGCATTTGGTGGTGTACCCGTGGCGTGGTCAAACTGGGTTGCCCGGGCGGTACCCGATCAGGCTGAAACTGCTGGCGGTATGGTTGTCGCAGCGGTCCAGTCATCAATTGCTGCTGGCGCGGCGCTGGGAGGCTTACTCTTCGGCTTCAGTGGCGTAAACGGGGTTTTCATAACGTCAGGTTGCCTGATGTTTATCGCCGCTGTGGTTATCACACTCAGGGTGCGGGTTGAGCCGGCACAAAGCATTGATTCTGACCAGATAGCGGAGTTTTAAATGGAGGTCAGCTGCTGTACGCGGCTGGCCTGGAAGGACGCTGAATGATATAGGTAAATGGCTTTCCAGGGCAGGCCTGGTCGCAGTAGCCAGCCCGGAATCATTGAATTGGTAATCTCAAGCGTTAAAAATCATAACTGTCGAAAATAAATGGATTTTTTCAGACAGCGGCATCCGGCATGATTTTTCGCCACCATTCAGGCTTCATATCTTCAAATGAGTGAGATTGTGGCGAAAACAAGGCTTGCTCATTGTGGTCAAAAATTCCGCTCAGCAGAGCAATCACCGGACTGTCATCGATGGCACCGACAGAGGTGCCACACCGGCCGCAAAATGCCCGGGAGGAACTCGCGGATGAGCGGAACAGGGAAGGAACACCGCCTTCACCCGTCCATTCAACATCATCCGAGTGGAACTCAAGCCATACTGCGGTCTGGCAGCCAGAATGTTTCTGGCAAATACCGCAGGAGCAGGAATGAGAGGAAGAAGGGTTCACTGCGGTGAAGCTGATAAACCCACATAAACATCCACCAGACAATTTCATATTTATCTCCGTCGCTCCGATTTTTCCGCATTAAGATAGATATCCGGCCGGGTAATGGTCCAGGCATAGTTTTCCCGGTTGACGGGTTCATAGCCTAACTTTTCATACAGCCAGGGGGCGGTGGTGGTAAACAGCATAATCCTGCGAAGCTGCTCAAAAACCGGGTGATGATGAAGACATTCCATGACCCATCGACCCAGTCCTTTCCCCTGATGCTCCTCAAGTATGTACACATCACAAAGGTACGCGAAGGTAGCGTAATCCGTTATCAGGCGCGCGAAACCAATCTGGCAACCCTGGTGGTAAACACCAAAATTCAGGCTGTTCTGTATGGAAGTGGTGACGATCTCCAGAGAAATACCCTTTGCCCACGTGGATCGCGTCAAATACCGATGAACAGCCTGCACATCCAGCTTTTCCCGGTCCGTGCTGACCAGGTAGTTATTCTGCCGCCATTCATATACCGCTGATATGCTCACTTAACTTGCCACCCGGGGGATTTAGGGAAAACTTAACCTTACATTACTGCGTATTCGCCCGCCATGTAGCATAGCTGATATGTTCCAGCCGCTTGAGCTGCTCCACCAGTTTATCCAGCTCGGCGGCGTCAACTTCCGTACTGATCAGGGTGATTTCGATATCGACATGGTCGCTGTCGGTCACGACCGTTTCAATATCTGCCGCAGGGTAGCGATGCAGCTCAAGAAACTCCTGCAGGGTATCGCGCACCTTGCCGGAATACTGTCGCGGAACCGTGGCGAGAATCACGTATTCCGCCTCAACGCTGTCGGTGTCGGCGCGGTTAATAAAATTCACCAGCGGGCGCAGTAACGTATTGCCGGCCAGGATAAAGACCGTTAAAAGCGCCGCTTCGGGGATGCGATCCACGCCGGTACAGGCCCCGACGGCCGCCGAGCACCAGAGCGTTGCCGCCGTGTTTAACCCGCTGACGTTGGCGCCTTCTTTCATAATCACCCCAGCGCCGAGGAACCCGATGCCGGAAACAACGTAAGAGATGACTCTCACTGCTTCCGTGCTGCCGGCAATAGAATCGGCCAGATCCACAAACCCCGCCGCGCCGATAGCGACCAGCACGTTGGTGCGCAGCCCCGCCGTGCGCTGGCGAAACTGGCGTTCCGCGCCGATGAGCGCACCAAAAATAAAGGCAAAAAAATAGCTCAAAAACGTGTTGGCGATACCCGAGAAATCAAACTGTTCAACGAAATTCATGCCGGTCCCTTTGCTGCTGTTGAATGCTGAGACAAAGAGTATAAATTTCGTCTGTGAACATATCGTTGTCGGGGCCAGCATTTTATTGAAATCTGACGATCTTTTTTCAGCTGGCGGAATTAGTCCGGGGAAGGGCCTCGCTCCAGAAAGGTGGACAGGGCAATATAGCTGCGAACGGAACGGACGCCGTCAAGGCTCTGAATTTCCATCAGAAAATTCTCCAGGGACTCCGTATCATCCGCGCGGACTTTAATTAACACGCAGCCGTCACCGGCGACGGTATGCAGTTCCTCAACCTCGCGTCGGCTGGTGAACTGCAGGAGTGCGCGCGTTGCTTCATAGCTGCTGGTATCGATCACCAGAAACGTTAACAGCGTTCGGCCCAGCTTGCAGCCATCGAGTACCGCCACGGTGCCTTTAATCACGCCGTCGCGCTTCAACCGCTTCACCCGATCGTGTACCGCTGGGGCAGACAGATGGACGATCTCGCTCAGTTCGCTGTAGCTGCGTCCTGCATCTTCGGCCAACGCGCCTAATATTTTTCGGTCAATAGCATCGAGTTCGACCGGTTTATGCCTTATCTGCCTAATGCCATCTTTTTCTTTATCAATCGCGCTCATAAGCGTTTACCTGCTGAATGAAGTTATGAATATACTTTAATTCACCTAATAGTATTAAGCTAAAATTTATACCGGAGTTTACATGCCCATCGCACTACTTGCCCTCGCCGTCGGCGCATTCGGGATAGGCCTGACGGAATTCGTCATTGCCGGTATCCTGCCGCAAATCGCCGTGGCGTTTAACGTCAGTATTCCCTCCGCCGGATACATGGCGACCATTTACGCGCTGGGTGTTTTTATCGGCGCGCCAATCATGACCGTTCTGGGGGCCAGCATCCCGCGTAAAGCGATGCTGACCGGCCTGGCGGTGATCTTTACCCTGGGCAACGCGATCACCGCCATGGCCCCGACGCTCGAGGTGGCGCTGATCGGAAGAGTGATCACCTCATTCAATCACGGTGCCTTTTTCGGCATCGGGTCGATTATCGCCGCGTCGCTGGTGGCACCTGGACGGCAGGCGAGCGCCATCGCCTTTATGTTTTCGGGTTTGACGCTGGCAAATCTGTTTGGTGTGCCGATCGGCACCTGGCTTGCCCAAACCTTTAGCTGGCGGCTGGTTTTTTGGGGGATCGCGGCTATCGGTCTGCTGACTATCGCCAGTATCGCGCTGCTGGTCCCGCATATTGAAAAAGGCAAACCGATTGCCCTGCGAACCGAACTGCGTGCGTTTTTCGATCCTCAGGTTCTGCTGGTGATGGGCATTACCGTTTTCGGTCCGGCGGGCTATTTTACCGCCATCACCTATATCGCGCCGATCATGATTGAAGAGGGCGGTTTTTCCGCCGCAGGCGTGACCTGGCTGATGGTCCTCTTTGGCCTCGGGCTGGCCGTTGGTAACTGGGTGGGTGGCCGTTTTGCCGACCGTTCGCTGTTTGGTACGCTTTTCGTCACGCTTATCGCCCAGGGGATCGTGCTGCTGATTTTCTGGTTCGGCGTTCACAACCCGGTGATTGCCGCCGCGTCGGTATTCCTGATGGCCGCCTTTGGTTTCGCCACCGTCGCACCGATCCAGAAGCTGGTGATGGATCGTGCCAGCCAGGCCGGTGCGCCAACGATGGCTGCCTCCGTCAACATTGGCATGTTCAATCTGGGCAACGCGCTGGGTGCCTGGGTCGGCGGAGCGACCATCGCTGCCGGTTTTGGCCTGGTGTCACCGGGCTGGGCGGGTGCCATCCTGTCGTTTATTGCTCTGGGGCTGGCTGCCCTTGCCTGGCAAAGCGCGCGCAGAGGCTACGTGTTGAATGCCGGGTCATGCTAACTGACTGAATCCACACGAATGTAAAAGCATCACTGACAGGGGCCGCCAGTGGCCCCATTTTTATCGCCTCTCACTGATGCTTCACTATATGAAGCAATTTGATGATTTGTTCTTTGAGTCGCTTCACGCAATCCCCCCTTGCCGACGCAGCCCCTCACCAAAAACCCTACGCTGAATTCCAGAACATAACGCGTCTTTTCGGCGCGACGTTTACCTTCTGGAGGTCGTATGGAAAGTTCGGACCGCCGCTATGGCGGTGAATATGTGGCGGAAAAAACAAACAGCCCGCCGAGAAGCACGGCCAGAATCATGATGGCTGCCGGGATTGGACACTTTATCGAGTGGTTCGATTTTGGTCTGTACGGCACCTTAGCGGCGATTATCGCCAGCAACTTTTTTATCAGTGACGATCCGGCCACCGCGCTGCTGAAGTCCTTCGCGGTCTTTGGCTCAGGGTTCCTGATGCGCCCGCTGGGTGGTCTGTTTTTCGGTTCCATGGGCGATCGGCTGGGGCGACGCAAAGTACTGGTCACGGTGATCGTCATCACCTCGATCTCTACCTTTGTGATGGGCATTCTGCCGACCTGGCATCAGGCGGGGATTGTCGCACCGGTACTGCTGGTGATCACCCGCCTGGTGCAGGGCTTTGCCGCAGGCGGTGAAAGCTCCGGCGTGATTACCTATCTGGCGGAAAGCGCGAAGCCGCATCGCCGCGCAACGCTCACCTGCTGGAGCGAGAACTTCAGCTTTATGGCGTTTGTCTGCGGTTCCGGCCTGGTGCTGCTGTTGACTTACTGGCTCGGCGAAGCGGCGATGAACGACTGGGGCTGGCGCATTCCGTTCCTGCTGGCCGCACCGCTCGGGCTGGGTGGGCTATATATGCGCCGCAATATGGAGGACTCGGCGGAATTCCACAAGCTGAAAGCGAGCGGAAAACTGGAGAAGTCGCCGCTGCGCACTGCGGTTAAGACCTCGCTGTCGGCATTGCTGTTCTGTACAGGCTTCGTGGTGATTAAAGCGGTCAGCAGCTGGGTGCTGCAATCGTTTATGCCCGGTTATCTGTCAACGCATCTGCACTACAGCCGCGCTGACTCTTATCTGATCACCACACTGGGCCTGTTAAGCGTGGCGATTTGCATGCCGATCACCGGCTATCTGTCGGACAAATGGGGAAGGCGGCCGCTGATGCTGCTGGGATGCGCCGGTTTCATCCTGCTGACGTATCCCGCCATGCTGCTGATGACGCAGGGTTCGGTGGGCAGTTCGATTGCCGCAATGAGCATGCTGGGCGTATTTGTGGCGCTGTTCAACGGCGGCTGCGGTGCTGCAATGGTGGAGCTGTTTCCCACAGCCATTCGCTATGGCGGTATTGCCATGTCCTACAACCTCACCGTGGCGCTGTTCGGCGGCGTTACGCCGCTGGCTTCCGCAAGCCTGATCGCCTTCACCAGCGACCCGCTGTCTCCTGCGTGGTACGTGATGATCACTGCGCTGATCTCCTTTATTGCCGTGTGGTTTGCCAAAGAAACGGCCGGAAAAGTGCTGGATTAATGAAAACTGGAGCTTTTATGCATATTACGAACGTGGAGTGTTTTCCGCTAAAAATCACCCCGGACCAGGCTTATCTCGGCGGTATGGCGGACGGGAACGGCCCGGATTACTACTATCGGCCGGAATACCGCTGCGTCTATTCACGCAAGATGGAAACCTGCCTGGTGAAAATTACCAGCAGCGACGGCCATGTCGGCTGGGGGGAGGCGCTGGCACCGGTGGTACCGCAGGTGCCAGCCGAACTGATTAAACAGCTGTTTGCGCCGCTGCTGATCGGGGAATCTCCGTTTTCCAGCGGCGTGCTCAACGCCAGAATGTACGACTCCATGCGCGATCGTGGGCATATCAGCGGCTATCACATTGATGCTATCGCCGGTGTGGATATCGCCCTGTGGGATCTAAAGGGCAAAATCCTGGGGCTGCCGGTCCATCAGCTGCTCGGTGGTGCGTTCCGCAAGTCGGTTCCGTGCTATGTCTCCGGTCTGCCCGAACCCGATATTGACAGCCGCTGCCGCCTGGCGAAACAGTGGCAGGAAAAGGGATTCCATGCCGTTAAGTTAGCGCTGGGCTACGGCGTAGGGGAAGACGTTAAAAACATCCGTGCGATCCGTGAAACGCTCGGCGACGAGGCGCAGATTTTCATTGATGCGCACTGGAATTACAGCGTGGCCGAGGCCAGCGATCTCGCCGGACAGCTACACGCGCTGGGGGTGGGTTTCCTTGAAGCACCGCTGTTGCCGGAGGATATTGCCGGTCATCGGGAGTTACGCGTCAAAAGCGCGGTAGCCATTGCGTTAGGTGAAACCGAACGCACGCGCTACCAGTTCAAAGCCGCGATCGAGCAGCGGGCGGCGGATATCCTGCAACCCGACGTCGGCAGAACCGGCATCAGCGAACTGATGCACATCGCCTCGCTGGCCGAAACGTGGAATCTGCGCGTTGCGCCGCATTTAAGCGTCGGGCTGGGGCCGTGCATCGCCGCATCGATCCATGCCGCTGCGGCTATCCCTAATCTGTTTATGCTCGAATATCAGCCCCCCGTTTTTACCCTTGCCAATCAGCTGCTGAAACAGCCGCTGATCTGCGAACGCGGTGAGTATCAACTGCCGCAGGGCGCAGGTTTAGGGATTGAAATCGATGAAGATCGCGTTCGCGACGTTGTTATGGAGGCAGCATGTTAAAAGGTAATGTCCCGATTCTCGCCACGGCATTTGATGAGCAGGGCCAGCTGGACCTGGCTTCCGTAGAACGTCTGGTGACGTTCCTGTTGCAGCAGGGTATTGATGGCCTGGCGCTGTTTGGCAATGCCTCCGAAGGCTATGCCCTGACCCAGGATGAAAAGGAGGCACTGTTTCATTGTGTGAAAAAACGGGTGGGCGATCTGCCGCTGGTGGCTGCGGCGGGCGGAGCGTCATCCGCCGTCGCCATTGAAGAAATTATGCGAGTACAACGCTGGGGCGCGCAGGTGGCGATGGTCAATCCGCCCTCGGTGGTGAAGCCCGGACCGGAGGAGATTTATCGCTTCTGGCGCGATATCTGCCAGGCCTGCGATATCGACATCATGATCCAGGATGCGCCGCTGATGACCGGGGTGAATATTCCCGTGCCGACGCTG
Source organism: Erwinia sp. S38 (assembly GCF_016624545.1). Lineage (NCBI taxonomy): Bacteria > Pseudomonadati > Pseudomonadota > Gammaproteobacteria > Enterobacterales > Erwiniaceae > Erwinia > Erwinia sp. S38. Next base: position 264,119 of record NZ_JACVTS010000003.1, read on the forward strand.
GTACGTCTGTGCCAGGACTTCCCTGGCATCAAATACATCAAAGTGGAACAGCCACCGACCACGCTGAAAATCACCGCCTTAAAGCAGGCGCTTGGCGATAGCGTCGGTCTGTTTGGCGGCCTGAACGCGGGCTTTCTGTATGAAGAGCTGTGCCGTGGCGTAACGGGAACCATGCCCGCCTGCGAATTCCCTGAGGTGATCAATGCCATCCTGGCGGCCTGGCAACGGGATCGCCGGGAAGCACAGGCGCTGTTTTATCGCTATCTGCCTTTCCTGCGTTACGGCGTGCAGCCAGGTATTGGTGTGGCCATTCATAAAACCGTGCTGCATCAGGCCGGGATTTTTGCCAGCGATTACGTGCGCGAACCGGCGAAAAGCCTGGATGACACCACGCGGCAGGAGCTCCGTGAACTGACCGCGTTTCTGCCGCTGGCCGCGCTGGGAGGAGCACGATGAACTACATTGCGGTGGACTGGGGAACCAGCAATTTCCGTGCATTCAGCGTGCGTAACGGCGTGGTGGTGAAAACGATACAGGACAGCTGCGGCGTCGGCCGCTGTCAGCGGGCCGAGCTGCCCGGAATACTGCAACAGCAGATGCAGCGGCTGGGTGAGGATTGGGATGAACAGTTGCCCGTGATGCTTTGCGGGATGATCGGCAGCAATATCGGCATTGCCGATGCCGGTTACCTTGATATGCCGCTGAGCTTTTCGCAACTGCTGGGGAAAGGCCGGGCGCTGCCGGGCATCCTGCCCAATCCGCTCACCCTGCGCCCCGGTATTTGTGACCGACGGGTCAATGAAATCTGCCGGGGGGAAGAGATGCAGCTGGCGGGGGCACTGACGCAGTCCGATGTTTCACTGTTTGCCGCCGTGGGTACCCACAGCAAATGGCTCCGCGTGGATCGCACCCGGCAAAGGGTCACGGGCTTGCAGACCATTATGACCGGCGAGCTGTACCATCTGCTGCTGAATCATGCCGTCGTGGGGAAAGGCCTGCCGGATCAGGTTAACTCCGCGTCTGCATTCCAGTCGGGTGTTGAAACGGCGGTGACAGTGGTGCGGGAACACGGGGAACTGGTGACAGAACTGTTTCGCTGTCGGGGACGCTACATCCTTGATGCACTGGCAAAAGAAGAAGCCGCTTCATGGCTATCCGGTCTGTTGATGGGCTACGAAATATTACGCGGTCATCCCGGCGGCGATGAAACGGTATGCTTTATCGGCAGCGAGGCGCTGCTGCCGCACTACCAGCGCGCCTGCGAAATTTTACAGTGCCGTTATCAGTTAGTTTCTGCGGAAAGCGCCACGCTCGCCGGATTCAATGAGGTGTTTCGTCATGAAGGATAATCCGCAAATTATTGCGATTCTGCGTGGAATAACCCCAGACGAGGCGGTGCCGCATATTGCCTGTTTGCTTGAGCACGGAATCAATCGTGTGGAAATTACCACCAACTCTCCCGATTGGGAAGCCAGCCTGCATCGGGTGCGGCAGCGCTTTGGTGCTGACATCCAGCTCGGGGTGGGAACGGTCACCAGCGGCGATCACCTGCGGCGCAGCGTGGCCGCCGGTGCCGATTTCATTCTTACCCCGAATCTTAATCCGCAGTTGATTACTCAGTCCAAAGAGCAGGGGCTGTTTGTCTGTGCGGGCGTATTTACGCCTGGTGAAATATTTACTGCTGTTGATTCAGGCGCGGATGTGGTGAAAATATTCCCGGCCTGCGCACTGCCGCGCAACTATCCACAGTTGATCAAAGGCCCGCTTTCCCAACCCGTCAGTTTTTCGGCGGTCGGGGGCGTAGAGATAGACAATGCCGCTGAGTTTCTGCACTACTACGACAGTGTGGGATTAGGGTCGGCGCTGTATAAACCGGGCCAGCGGGTGGCAGACACGGCAGCCCGCTGTGAACGGCTAAGACAGCACCGGCAGTGATTCGCCGCTGATTTTCCTGGCCGCTGCCGTCAGGTATAAACGCAGGCTGGCCGTGTCCATTCTTTCACTGTTGATATTCGACAGCGCAATGGCGGCCTGCATGCCGGGGATATTGCAGGCCAGGCGATAATCACCCGGACCGAAATCTTTGGCAAACACCTGATGTCGGCGCGCCTCGTCAATATCCTGCCTGAGCAACTGATAATCATTGATGCCGATTTGGGCGATGATTTCTTCATCACTCATTGCCGACAGCAGTTTAATGCCGATTACGGAATCATGAACCGGAAACGACTGGTAATTACCAATGGCGCGGGCAATGCTTTCCCCGCCGCGCGTATGGATCAGATACACCACGTTTTTACCGCTCAGTGCGCCGATCACAATCGAAATGGCGTGATTGCCACTCTCTTCCAGCAAATCCATCACCGCATTATAAAACGCCGAATTGTGGATCGCCTGGGCCGATAAACGATGGATGCCGATACCCAGGCTGTATTTGCGTCGGGCATCGCGCTGCACCATGTCCAGTGCCAGCAGGGTCTGCATTAACCGCGTGACCTTGGCAGAGTCCAGCTCCAGCTCACGCCCCATTTCGCGGATGCCTTTTGGCCGGTTTGCGGTAGCCAGTAAATTCAGGCAGCGAAAGGCATCGTAGACGGTACTGTTCATCAGGGTCCTTGCCGGAGTCGAGGTGATGTAATCATAAATGCTTCGCGTTTATCGTGATATCGGTTTAGCGGCGGAGTGTGAAGCGCGTTGCCGGAACTCGTCAGCAGGAGATATCAGTTGGCATCAATACTTATCGCGCAGCAGCGATCTGCTCCCGCAGCCAGCGGTGGGCAGGATCGCGATGGACGCGTTCGGGCCACAGCATCAGCATGTCGAAGCCCGGCACGTCGACGGGCGGCTCCACAACGCAGAGCGCATCGTTGCCGCAAACAAGCCGGGACGGTGCCATCGCCACCAGATCGGTGTCAGACAGCACCGCGCTAAGCAACAGAAAGCTCGGTACGGAAAGCGAGACTTTGCGCGCCAGGCCGCGTTCAGCCAGTACCGTATCCGTCGCGCCCAGGAATCCACCGCCGTCGGGCGAAACAATGGCATGTTCAAGCTGGCAGAATTCCGCCAGCGAAGGTGCTGATTTCAGTTGAGGATGCCCCGTACGACCGGCCAGCACATAGCGTTCCGTAAACAGCCTGTGGTAATGCAAATCCGCCGGGGCTTCGGTGCCGGTCATAAAGGCGAGGTCGATATCTCCGCGTTCCGCTGCTCTTGCCACCTGCGACGGCACGCTCTGCACAATCGCCAGATGTATCGCTGGCGCTGCGGTACGGATCGCATCAAGAGCAGGGACTAGCAGGGTTAACGCCGCGTAATCAAATGCAGCAATGCGCCAGCGTTGAGTTGCCTCGGCGGGATCGAACGCATCCGACGGCGCGATCGCCAGTTCCAGCGCTGCCAGAGCCTGGCGCAGCGGTTCACGCAGCTCATCAGCCCGTGCGGTTGGGCGCATTCCCCGGGGGCCGGGCAGCAGAAGCGGATCGCCCAGCAGCTCGCGCAGTCTGGCAAGCTGCACGCTTACCGCCGGCTGCGAGAGATGCAGGCGCGCGGCGGCCCGGGTGACGTTGTTTTCAGTTAAAAGTGCATCGAGGGTAACGAGCAAATTCAGGTCGAGACGCTGAAGGATATTACTCATGGCTATACCTGTTATCCGTACAATTAATTTCTATTATACCGCAGATAAAAATACGCTGTCCCCGTCAACTCACGAGGCGCAGATTATGAATATTCTTCTTGTACACGCACAGCCAGAAAGCACGTCGTTAACCCGTCATCTTGTCAACGTCGCCCGGAATTTCCTGGAAGCAAACGGTCATTCAGTGGTGGAATCCGATCTTTATGCGATGGGGTGGAAAGCGGTTTTCGACGGCGAGGACTTCCCTGACCGAAGCGATCCCGAACGCCTGTCCTTTATCGCGGAGTCAGCGCATGCTTTTGCCAGCGGCAGCCAGACGTCAGACGTCGTGCAGGAGCAGAACAAGGTGCTGGCGGCGGATGCGGTGATCTTTGTATTTCCTCTCTGGTGGTTCAGCATGCCCGCCATCATGAAAGGCTGGATAGAGCGCGTCTGGGCCTACGGTCTGGCCTACGGCTATCAGGATAAAGGCAATGCGCATCGCTATGGCGAAGGCAGCTTCCTGGGCAAACGCGCGCTGCTCGCCGTTTCGGTCGGCGGCCCGGAAAAAGATTACGCCCCCAGAGGGATTAATGGTTGCCTGGAACAGTTGCTGTTTCCCATTACCCACGGCACGCTGTTTTACACCGGCATGGAGGTTTTACCGACCTTTGCGGTATATGGCAGCGGGCGGCTGGATGCCGATGTTATGCCACAGGTTGAAGCCGCATGGCGAAACCGGCTGGAGGGGCTGTTTGACGACGCGCCGATCCCCTTCCGCTGTCAAAACGATGGCAGCTACCCGGATCGCCATATTCTGGCCGAGCATATTGCGCCGGGGCTGACCGGCCTGGCGGTGCATACTGCAAAAAATGAATAAGAGTGCCCGCCGATCGTTTGCGCACCGACCGCGTTTAAGAGTAAGCGGCAAACAAACGGTACTGGAAATTAACATTCGTATTTTATTCTGCTTTTTATGAACTTTATTTGTTACGCGGAGTTGTGAAGCTGAATCATTCCCCTGCGGGCTTCCCGCCGGGGATGTTTATTTTTAGGGAGGTGATGAGAGCAACGTAAAATAAAAACGGTAATTTTTAAAATAACCTGCAGAAGATTAATGTTTAAATGAATTATGGCCTGTGCTTTTTGTGAATAGAGTCACGACGGCTCAAGCAGAGTTTTTTTATCCATATATATAGCGTTTTCTTACCTGTCACACGCAAAACACCCTGTTTATTCTTTGTTTTAAGCTGACAGGCGGGAGTGGTTTTTTAGCGGTAAAAGTGTTTTCTTCCCTGTTTTAATGCCGAATGAATATTAATTTCGTGTTTTTCGATCAATCCAGTTTTTTTATGCACGTTGCGCCATCCTATCTCTATAACTACAGGCTCGTGAGGCTATATATATGCAAAATCGTTTGGTTGCTAAACTTGTTTTGCCATTGTTACTCGGGACCGCATTTATTTCTGCGCCGCTGTATGCGGCAGAGAAGACCGTCGTCAATATTTCCAAAATCGACGGCATGCCCTGGTTTAATCGTATGGGCGAAGGGGTGATTCAGGCGGGGAAAGACTTCAATCTTAACGCGACGCAGGTCGGGCCATCCAGCACCGATGCCCCGCAGCAGGTTAAAATCATTGAGGATCTGATCGCGCGTAAAGTGAATGCCATCACCATTGTTCCTAACGATGCTAACGTGCTGGAGCCGGTGTTTAAGAAAGCGCGCGATGCGGGCATCGTCGTTCTTACTAATGAATCGCCGGGGCAGCCGAGCGCCAACTGGGATGTGGAAATCATCGATAACGAGAAGTTCGCGGCTGAATATGTTGAACATATGGCTAAGCGGATGGGCGGCAAAGGCGGCTACGTCATCTATGTGGGCAACCTGACGGTGCCACAGCACAACCTGTGGGCGGATTTGCTGATTAAGTATCAGAAAGAACATTACCCGGAGATGCATGAAGTCACCACGCGTATGCCGGTGGCGGAAAGCGTTGATGACTCTCGCCGTACAACACTGGATCTGATGAAGACCTATCCGGATCTACAGGCCGTGGTGTCCTTTGGCTCCAACGGCCCAATTGGCGCGGGCCGCGCGGTAAAAGAAAAGCGGGCGAAAAGCAAAGTGGCGGTCTACGGCATGATGATCCCGTCACAGGCGGCGTCATTAATTAAAAGCGGAGATATTACCGAGGGTATTACCTACGATCCGGCCACGGCAGGCTATGCCCTGACGGCGGTGGCCAGCACGCTGTTCAACGGTCAGGAGATCAAACCGGGTTTTGAAATTAAAGGTCTGGGCAAGGCGGATGTGGATACGGATAAGCACATCATTCGTTTTCATAAAGTGCTGTTAGTGAATAAAGAGAATATCGATTCCTTATATTAATCCGCTTTACGGGGCGCTCGCCGCCCCGTTTTAATTGACCAGGATACGCTATGGCACCATTCCTTTCTCTCCGTCATGTCAGTAAAACCTTTCATGCAAACAGGGCGCTGAATAATATCAATCTTGATTTTATGCCGGGGGAAGTCCATTGCCTTGCCGGACAAAACGGCTGCGGTAAATCGACGATGATTAAAATCATCTCCGGCGTCTATCGCCCTGACGAGGGGGCAGAAATTGAACTGGGTGGTAAGGTCTGGTCGAAACTGACTCCGGTGACGTCAGTTGCGCAGGGCATTCAGGTAATTTATCAGGATCTGTCGCTGTTTCCCAATTTGAGCGTTTGGGAAAACATCGCAATTAATCACTATCACCACGCCGTATTAGTGAAGCGCCGCGAGCTGCGCAGCCGCGCCGAGCGGGCGATGGCCAGCATCAACGTCTCGCTGCCACTGGATGCGCCAGTGGAGTCGCTGTCGATTGCCCGCTGCCAGCTGGTCGCTATTTGCCGCGCGCTGGCGCAGGATGCCCGGTTAATCATTATGGATGAACCCACCGCTTCGCTGACCCACCAGGAAGTGGAAGGACTGTTACATGTGGTGCGACAGCTGCGTGAACGGGGGATCTGCGTGGTGTTCGTCAGTCATCGTCTGGAAGAGGTGATGGCGGTTTCAGACAGGATCAGCGTGATCAAAGACGGCAGCCTGGTGGGAACCTGGCCTGCATCGGAGATCACCACCCGCAGGCTGGGTTACCTGATGACTGGCCAGGAGTTCGACTACAAGATCCGCGAACTCTGGCAGGGTAAAGGCAGCCAGCCGACGCTGGAGGTCCGTGACCTCAGCCGTAAAGGCGAATACCACAATATTTCTCTGAAGGTTGAGGCCGGGGAAGTGGTGTCGATCGTTGGGCTGTTAGGGGCAGGCCGGACGGAACTGTGCCTGAGCCTGTTCGGTATGACGCAGCCGGACAGCGGCGAAATATTGATTAACGGCCATGCCGTTCATCTGCACAGTAACCATGACGCCATCCGCCAGGGGATTGGCTATGTTTCAGAGGACCGCATGTCGCGCGGGCTGGTAATGACCCAGTCCATTGAAAACAACATTATCAGCACCGTGTTCAGAAAAGTCAGGGGCGCGTTTGGCCTGCTGAGTGACAGTAAAAGCCAGCAGCTGGTTGAGCGGATGGTGAAAGCGCTGACCATTAAAGCCCCCGATACCGGCCTGCCGGTCAATACGCTGTCGGGCGGTAACGCCCAGCGCGTTTCAATTGCCAAATGGCTGGCTATCGCCCCGAGATTACTTATCCTCGACAGCCCGACGGTCGGCGTTGATATTGCCAATAAAGCGGGTATATACCAAATTATCAGCGATCTGGCCGCCCACGGCATCGCCGTGCTGATGATTTGCGATGAAATTGAGGAAGCCTGGTACCAGAGCCACCGCATTCTGGTCATGAAGCAGGGGCGGCTTACCGATTGTTTCCTGCCGGACCGCAGCACCCAGGAGCAGATTGCGGAGGTGGTGAATGGCTAACCTGTTCAAACGGCATGAATTCTGGCTGGCGGTGTTAATCATCACGATATGCCTTCTGCTGGGCTGGCGCAGCGACGAGTTTCTGACGCTCAGCAACCTTTACGATCTGCTGAACAATTACGCCATGTTAACCATCCTCGCCTGCGGCCTTTTTGTGGTGCTGATTTCGGGCGGGATCGATATCTCCTTCCCGGCGATAACGATTATTGCGCAGTATGGCATGGTGGTGTTGTTGCAAAAGTTTGGCGGCAACTTTGCGGTCGCGTTCATGCTGGCTGGCGGTATCGGCGTGCTGCTGGGGTTGATCAATGCGCTGCTGGTCAATCGTCTGAACGTCCCCTCAATCATTATCACCATTTCGACACTGAATATTTTCTACGGTTTACTGCTTTGGCTTAGCAAAGGGGTCTGGCTATACGACTTCCCACCGTGGTTTGAGCAGGGTGTGATGCTGTTTAAATTCACCGACGCGGAGGGCTACGACTACGGGCTGGGTCTGCCGCTGCTGGCAATGATAGTCGTGGTGTTGCTGACCGCTTTTATCATGAACTTCACCGCGACGGGCCGCAAAATCTACGCGATGGGCGGCAGCCGTGAATCCGCCAGCCGTATCGGCTTCAGCGTGTTCGGCCTGCAGCTGTTTGTTTATGGTTACATGGGGCTGCTGTCCGGCGCGGCGGGGGTGATTCAGGCTTGGACCGTGATGACGGTGGCCCCGGACGCGCTGCTGGGGTATGAGCTGACGGTGCTGGCCGCCGTGGTGCTGGGGGGAACCAGCCTGATTGGCGGACGCGGCACCCTGACGGGGACACTACTCGGGGTGATCCTGCTGGCGGTGATGCAGAACGGCCTCAACCTGTTGGGGGTGTCTTCATACTGGCAGACCCTGATTACCGGGGCGATTATTGTCGCCAGCATCAGCGCGACGGCATGGAGCCAGTATCAGAACCGGAGTTTGTTATGAAAAAGTCCTGGCGTAATAACGTTGAGTTTTACCTGATTGGTCTGCTGGGGTTGACGGTGGTGGCCTTCAGCATTGCCATGCCGGAGATCTTCTGGTCGGTGAGTAATTTTCAGTCCATCGCCTCCCAGATGCCGGTGCTGGGCATCCTGGCGCTGGCGATGGCGATGACCATGCTGTGCGGCGGAATTAATCTGTCGATTATTGCCACCGCTAATTCCTGCTCGCTGGTGATGGCCTGGATTGCCACCCAGTATCCGCCCGGAGTGGGGACGGCCCTGGCCGCACTGCTGGCGGGAGGTGGAGCCGCGTTAATCATCGGCCTGTGCAACGGTGTACTGATTGCGGGAATACGTGTCTCGCCGATCCTCGCCACGCTTGGGATGATGACGCTGCTCAAAGGCGTGAATATCCTGCTGACGGGGGGAAGTGCGATTGCCAACTATCCGCAGTGGGTGCTGTGGTTAAATCATGCGCAGTGGTTCGGCATCCCGCTGCCGCTGTGGCTGTTTGCCGCTGTAGCCCTCGGTTTGTGGGTGATGCTGGAGAAAACCGCGCTGGGGCGCTCAATTTATCTGATTGGCTCCAACGAGCGGGCGACACACTACTCCGGCATCAATACCCGTCGGGTGTTGATTTGGGTCTATGTTATCTCCGCGCTGCTGTGTGCGATTGCCGCCTTCCTGATGATATCGAAGCTGAATTCGGCAAAAGCGTCGTACGGCGAATCTTACCTGCTGATATCGATTCTTGCTGCGGTGCTGGGCGGGGTGAATCCGGACGGCGGCAGCGGCCGAATTATCGGTATGGTTCTGGCACTGTTCCTGTTACAGATTATTGAGAGCGGTTTTAATATTCTGGGCATCAGCCCGTATCTGACCATGGCGCTGTGGGGCACATTACTGCTGTGCTTCATTCAGGCGAAAGGGATGCTTGGGCTGGGGCGGGCAGGATAAACAGCAGGGCGGGATCTGCACCGGGGGCGACGATCCCGCCCTGACTGACAACGTGGCTGACATTCGCCTGCCCGTATGGAGCAGGCGGTGTCAGCCTCAGCACATCAGAAATCATCCTGCAGCAAGTACCGCCACGCATACTGCGCATACAGCTCAGCGCCGTGCACCATCACATCCTCATCGATATTGAAACAGCCGTGATGATGCGCCCAGTCGGTTCCTTTCGCCTTATTACCGCAGCCCAGCAGGGCAAAGCAGCCCGGAACATTCTCGATAAAGTAACTGAAATCCTCACCGCCGGTGGTCGGCCGTTCGGCGTACAGCACCTCTTCACCGAAGGCATCACGGATCACCGACTGCGCCAGCAGGGCGCTGCGCTCTTCGTTGATCACCGGCAGCGTGCCGTAGGTGTACTCAACTTCCGCCGTGGCACCGTAGATCTCCGCCGTGTGATGAGCATAGCGCTCGATCGCCGCCTTCAGGCGCTCGCGGGTAGCAACGTCAAAGCAGCGCACCGTGCCGTCCAGTACCGCATTCTCGGCAATCACGTTAAAGCGCGTGCCGACTTCCATCCGACCAATGGTCACCACTGCGGATTCCAGCGGCGAGGTTTCGCGCGCGACAATCGCCTGCAGATTCATTACAAAGGAAGAGGCCACCACGGCGGTATCAATACAGGCTTCCGGCATCGAGCCGTGGCCGCCGCGCCCTTTGAATCTCACTTTCAGCAGATCGGCAGAGGCAAAGCTGGAGCCAACGTTACAGGAAATCTTGCCGGAGGCGGTGGTCGTCCAGATATGCATGCCAAAGACGTTATCTACGCCCTCAACCGCACCCTGGCGAACCATCTCACGCGCACCTTCGGCGATCTCTTCCGCCGGCTGGAAAATCAGCCGCACGTTGCCGCGCAGCCCGGCGCGGTTCTCCTGTAGCGCTCTGGCCGCGTTCAGCAGCATGGAAGTATGCGCATCGTGGCCGCAGGCGTGCATTTTACCGTCGGTCAGAGATTTGTAGCTGAGTGTCGTGCTCAGTTCCTGCACCGGCAGCGCATCCATATCGGCACGCAGCGCCACGGTTTTACCCGGCTGGCCGCCTTTGATCTCGGCGATAATGCCGGTTGGCTGAGTCAGGCGGTAGCTGATGCCGATCTCATCCAGCGCCTGCGCCACTTTCTGGGTGGTGCGGATTTCTTCCCACGGCAGCTCGGGGTGCGCGTGCAGATCGCGACGGAAGGCGATCATCGCCTCTTTCCAGGCGTGGACGGCCTGCGTAATTGACTGGCTTGTCATAACGGTTGCTTCCCTTATTTTTCGTACCATTGCACTGAATAATGATTTAAACAGCAGGAATAATGTAGCCCACCATGATCCCGGCAAGCACCACCGACACCATAGTGACGGAAATAAACCCCCCGACCAGCATCGGTGCCAGCATGTGCTGGGTCAGCACCTCGCGCTCTTTCTCATCTTTGGTCAGTGCGGTGATGGCTTCGTTAGTAATAATGTAGTCCGCCGGGAAGCCGTACATCGAGGTCAGCGCGATAGCGAACGCCATCTCCATGCTGACGCCCAGCATTTTTCCCACGATCCAGGAGACGATAAACATCCCGACTACGGCGGCGGCAATCAGTACCAGCATCGGCAGCAGCAGGCGCAGCAGCATTTCCGGGGTGGCGCGGTTCAGCGTATCAAAAATAAACAGCATCAGGCCCATCACCGCAAAGCCGAAGCCGTTGGCTTTTTGCAGCGGCTGCCGCTCCAGGAAACCCAGCGAGGCGGCGATCACCCCGAACAGCAGGCACAGCACGAACGGGCTGACCGCCACCACGGGCGCCAGCCAGCCGGAAACCAGATACGCCAGCCAGCCCACGAAGGCGAGGCGCATAAATTTAAAATAGCTGGTGTTGTAGTGGGCGGGCATGCGACCAAACAGGCGCGGCATGGCGTTATCCGCAGCGCCAGAGGTTTTATCCGGCAGCGGGGTGCCCGCGACCGTCTCCTGCCACTCGCCGCTGCGGTACTTTTGCAGCACGCGCTTTCCCTCACGCTGCAGCATAATAGCGGTCAGCGGATAGCCGGCAAAGCCCTGCATCACGTAGATCATAATGGCAAAAACGGATAAATCAACCAGCCCGGCGGACGCCGCGCCCTTGGACATGATGATCGCCGAGACGATGCCGCCGACCAGCGGGGGAATGGTCACAATAGCGGTGTTGCGGTCGAACATCAGCATACAGACCACAAATACCGTCACCATAATACCGGCGATACCGGCCAGAGAGATGATGATGGTTTTCCACTGGCGGATCAGTTCAGGAACCGACAGCAGGGTGCCCATATTGGTGATCAGTAAATACATCAGCATCACCGCAACTACCGGGGTGATACCGGCGCGGCTGACGATATCCTGCGGGAAGAAGGTCCAGTAGCCAAATAAAAACAGCACGGCGCAGACAAATACGGAGGGTATCCAGGCTTTCGTTCTGACAGAAACCAAATCGCCCAGGTATAAAATGACCATGACCAGTAAAAGTGCGAACATTTGCGACATAAAACACATCCATTTGATTATTTTTAGAATAACAGCCCTGTTGGTCAGATAATCTGATTTTTACCTGATGATTATAATTATCAACTAGTTGGTGGTGTTGCTAACGCGAAGTTTTAGAATAAATGCCCAGGGTGTTAAATAAAGTGACCGGTGACAATAATTAACACAGCACAAAACTGATGACCAGAGAAGAATCACTGAAAGTGTGAGGTTATAAGGAAAAACTATGCGAATTTAAGTTTGAGAGGGTATTTCCGGCGGTGTTGAAAGTTTGAAGGGGCTATATTCAGGCGGGTGCTAAAAATCTAATTTTACTTACGGTGCGTAACGATAAAATAACAACCGACAGCGCTGCCAGGCGCTGTCGGTCATATTGTTAACGTGCCAGACGATAATACGCTTCATTCCAGCGCAGCGCATCGCGGAAACCGTGGATGGTGGTGTCGTTATCAATCACCAGCACTTCGATGTTATGCAATTCGCCGTACAGACGCATATCGTCAACCGTCAGCGCCTGGCTGAACACCGTATGGTGTGCACCGCCGCCGAGTATCCAGGCTTCTGAAGCCGTCGCCAGCGAAGGCTGGGCACGCCACAGCGCGCGGGCAACCGGCAGTGCAGGCAGGGCATGCGGCTGCTCGATGGCATCCACCACGTTAACCAGCAGGCGGAAGCGATCGCCCATATCGATCACGCTGGCGTTGACCGCCGCACCGGCCGGAGAAGAGAAGATCAGCCGCGCCGGATCGGCCTTACCGCCAATGCCCAGCGCCTGCACATCCAGAAGCGGGCGCGCTTCACGGGCAATAGACGGGCAGACTTCCAGCATATGCGAACCTAATACCAGATTGTTGCCCGGCGAGAAGTGATAGGTGTAATCCTCCATAAACGAGGTACCGCCCGCCTGATTACCGGCCATCACTTTGAAAATATGCAGCAGCGCGGCGGTTTTCCAGTCACCTTCACCGGCAAACCCGTAACCCTGCTGCATCAGACGCTGCACCGCCAGCCCTGGCAGCTGGGTCATACCGTGCAGAGTCTGGAAGTTAGTGGTAAACGCGCGGCAGCCTTCGCCGTCAAGGAAGCGTTTCATACCCAGTTCGATGCGGGCGGCATCCAGTACGTTCTGGCGTCGTTCTCCGTTAACCGCTGCCGCTGCCGAGAACTCATAGCGGCTCTCGTATTCATCAACCAGCGCACTGACGTCGCCGTCGCTGACCTGATTAATCACCTCCACCAGATCGCCGACGCCCCAGCCATTAACGGCGTAGCCGAACTGGATCTGCGCGGCGACTTTATCGCCTTCCGTGACCGCCACTTCACGCATATTGTCACCGAAGCGTGCGACTTTCAGCTGCTGGCTGGCGAGTTTTGCGGCCGCCCCACGCATCCACTGAGCGATGCGCTGTATCGCCTGCGGGTCCTGCCAGTGTCCGGTGACCACCTGATGCGGCAGGCGCATACGGGCACCGATGAAACCGAACTCACGGCCGCCGTGCGCGGTCTGGTTCAGGTTCATAAAGTCCATATCCATGCTGTCCCACGGAATTTCCGCATTAAACTGAGTATGGAATTGCAGCAGGGGTTTATTTAGCACGGACAGCCCGCCGATCCACATTTTCGCCGGTGAGAAGGTGTGCAGCCAGGTGATAATCCCCAGACACTGCTGGTCGTGGTTGGCATCGCGGCACAGCGCCAGCGCCTCGTCCGGACTTTTGACCAGCGGTTTAAGCTGGAGTTGGAAGGGCAGTTTTCCTTCGCGGTTAAGCTGGTCGACGACCTCTTTGCCGTGCTGTTCAACCTGACGCAGAGTTTCCGCGCCGTACAGATGCTGGGTGCCAATCACAAACCATACGGTTGCGGTGTTTAACAGGGTCATAAAACCACTCCTTCACTGACGGATGACTGTTGTGGCGCAAACTGCGGTTCGGCAACTTCGCACCATTGAAGATAACGCTGATAAAGCTGTTGAAAACGGGCGACGCGGGCAGGATCGGGTTGCAGAGTCTGCTCCAGCGGGCTGGCCATCTGCTGCTGCGCGGCCGGAATATCGGCGTAGACGCCTGCGGCAACGGCGGCAAAAATGGCCGCACCCAGCGCGCAGCACTCGTCGGAAGCCACGATGTCCAGCGGCCGGTTCATCACATCGCAGCACACCTGCATAATGGCCGGGGATTTACGGGCGATGCCGCCGAGCGTCAGGATCTGCTGTACCGGAATATCCTGATTTTCGAAACATTCCATAATGGTTCTGGCCCCGAAGGCGGTGGCGGCGATAAACCCGCCGAACAGCGTAGGGGCATCGGTGCCCAGATTCAGGTCGGTAATCACCCCCTTCAGGCGCTGATTGGCAAACGGCGTGCGGCGGCCGTTAAACCAGTCCAGCACCACCGGCAGATGATCGAGCTGAGGATCGCTGGCCCAGGCTCTGGTTAACTCCTCCAGCAGGGCACGGCGGATCGGTTCCAGCTGGGTTTTCAGTTCCGGCTGCTGCTGCATCGCCTGGACCAGCGGCCAGCTGAGCAGGCGGCTGAACCAGGCATACATATCGCCAAACGCTGACTGACCGGCTTCAAAGCCGATCATCCCCGGCACTACGCTGCCGTCGACCTGGCCGCAGATGCCTTTAATCGCGCGATCGCCCACGCGCTCGGGATCGGCAATCAGAATGTCGCAGGTGGAGGTGCCGATGACTTTCACCAGCGTGTAGGGCTTCGCACCGGCACCGACCGCCCCCATATGGCAGTCAAAGGCGCCGCCGGAAATCACCACGCCGCTCGGCAGGCCAAGACGTTCAGCCCATTCGGCGGTGAGTTCGCCCACTGGCAGATCGGCGGTCCAGGTATCGGTAAACAGGGGAGAATCCAGATCGCGGGTCAGCAGCGGATCGAGCGCATCGAGGAATGCCGCTTCCGGCAGCCCCTGCCACAGCGGATGCCACAGGGATTTATGCCCGGCGGCGCAGCGCCCACGGCGCAGATCGGCCGGAGCGGTGGTGCCGCTGAGCAAAGCCGGAACCCAGTCGCACAGCTCGACCCACGAGGCAGCGGCGTCACGTACCGCGGCATCCTCACGGCTGACGTGCAGGATCTTGGCCCAGAACCATTCCGAGGAGTAAATCCCGCCGATATAGCGTGAATAATCTTCGAATTCGCCGCTGTGGCACAGGCGGGTGATGGCTTCCGCCTCTTCGATGGCGGTGTGATCCTTCCACAGCACGAACATCGCATTGGGGTTATCGGCAAATTCCGGGCGCAGCGCCAGCACCCGACCTTCACGATCGATGGGCGCGGGAGTAGAGCCGGTAGAGTCGACGCCAATTCCGACCACGTTCTGGCTGTCGCTACCGAGTTGAGTGACAACGTCACGAATGGCCTGCTCCAGCGCTTCGATGTAGTCCGCAGGATGATGGCGGAACTGATTTCGGTTGGGCTGGCAATAGCGGCCCTCCTGCCAGCGCGGATAGGCAACGACCTGCTTCGCCAGTTCACGTCCGCTGGCACATTCCACCGCCAGCGCCCGAACCGAGTCGCTGCCAAAATCCAGACCGAGGGTTATGGCACCCTTGTTCATAGTTGTTCTCCAGAGACGATAGTCAAGTCTCTCTATCCTGGGAACATGGCGCAGAAGCGGTTAGGTGTGAGCGGCTGCAAATATGCACTTTTCTGCCATCAGATGCGGTTATGTGATGCGCTTCAAATGTTACTTTCCGGTTAAATCAGCTGAATGTATGGACAAAACGCCTGTAATTCCAGTGTGTGATAGCGCTCTACAAATTTCCGTTTGTATGCGGGTAAAACTAATTAACCGCCGCCGCAAAAAACACGACGGTTTTATATAAGTTGCTGTTTATACGATTTTAATTATTACATCTTCCGATTGTTACCGTTTACACAACCCCGTCAAAAGCGGGCACTGAGCCGGAGAGCCTCATGCACAAATTTACTAAAGCACTGGCCGCAATCAGCCTTGCTGCCGTTATGTCACAATCCGCTATCGCAGAGACAATGAAACTCGGTTTTCTGGTGAAGCAGCCGGAAGAACCCTGGTTCCAGACCGAATGGAAGTTCGCTGACAAAGCAGGCCAGGAGCTGGGCTTTGAGGTGATCAAAATTGCCGTGCCGGACGGCGAGAAAACCCTTAACGCCATCGACAGCCTGGCAGCCAGCGGTGCCAAAGGCTTCGTTATCTGCACCCCGGACCCGAAACTGGGTTCCGCGATTATGGCGAAGGCACGCAGCTACAACCTGAAAGTGATCGCGGTTGATGACCAGTTCGTGACCGCCAAAGGCAAACCGATGGATACCGTGCCGCTGGTGATGATGGCCGCGACCAAAATCGGCGAGCGTCAGGGGCAGGAGCTGTATAAGGAGATGCAGAAGCGCGGCTGGGATGTGAAAGACACCGCAGTAATGGCGATTACCGCTAACGAGCTTGATACGGCACGCCGTCGCACCGGTGGTTCAATGGACGCGCTGAAAGCGGCCGGATTCCCGGAAAAACAGATTTATCAGGTCCCCACCAAATCTAACGATATCCCCGGTGCGTTCGATGCCGGTAACTCGCTGCTGGTACAGCATCCTGAAGTGAAAAACTGGCTGATCGTCGGCATGAATGACAACACCGTGCTCGGCGGCGTGCGCGCAACAGAAGGCCAGGGCTTCAAGGCACCTAATGTTATCGGCATCGGTATCAACGGCGTGGATGCAGTCAGCGAACTGTCGAAAGGCCAGGCCACCGGCTTCTACGGCTCGCTGCTGCCAAGCCCGGACGTTCACGGCTACCGCAGTATCAAAATGCTGCATGACTGGGTGACCAACGGCGCGGAGCCGGCGAAGTTTACCGAAGTGACCGACGTGGTGCTGATCACCCGCGACAACTTCAAGGCCGAGCTGGCTAAGAAAGGGCTGATGTAATGCGTTGTTAGTGACAACGTCACTTGATGTGGGTCGATCGCTGCAACGGTCGGCCCACGGTCTGATTATTTGTATTACGGGACGTATAACGCCGTTGCCGTCCCACACCGTTTCAGGGGAGTGATATGACCAGAGAACCCGCTTATCTCAGCTTTCACGGCATTGGTAAAACCTTTCCCGGCGTGAAGGCACTGCAGGACATCAGCTTCGACTGCCATGCCGGAGAGGTCCATGCGTTGATGGGGGAAAATGGTGCCGGGAAATCAACGCTGTTGAAAATTCTCAGCGGCAGCTATCGCGCCAGCAGTGGAGAAATTCGCCTTAAGGGCCAGCCGGTCAACTTTCAGCACACCACCGATGCGCTGAATGCCGGAGTGGCGATTATTTATCAGGAACTGCATCTGATCCCGGAAATGACCGTGGCAGAGAATATTTTTCTGGGCCAGCTGCCGCAGCGCGGCGGGTTGGTCAATCATCGTCGCCTGCGTGCGGAGGCGGCAAAACAGTTGGCGGTGCTGGGGATGGATATCGACCCCGATATGCCGCTGAAATACCTCTCGCTGGGGCAATGGCAGATGGTCGAAATTGCCAAGGCGCTGACCCGCAACGCGCAGGTGATTGCGTTTGATGAACCGACCAGCTCGCTTTCCGCTCGTGAAATCGATCAGCTGTTCCGCGTCATTCGCCAGCTGCGCGCCGATGGCCGCGTGGTGCTGTACGTTTCACACCGCATGGAAGAGATCTTCGCCCTCAGCGATGCGATTACCGTTTTCAAGGACGGCCGCTACGTGCGTACCTTCAGCGATATGAGCACCTGCGACAACGAACAGCTGGTGCAGGCGATGGTCGGGCGCGATATCGGCGATATCTACGGCTACAGCCCGCGTCCGTGCGGCGAGGTGCGCCTGCGTCTGGATAACGTGCAGGCGAAAGGCGTGCGCAGCCCGGTCTCATTCAGCGTCCGTGCCGGTGAGATCGTCGGACTGTTTGGCCTGGTGGGTGCAGGGCGCAGCGAACTGATGAAGGGGCTGTTTGGTGCCACCCGGCTGACCGGCGGCGAGCTGTGGCTGGATGGTGAAAAACTCAACCTGCGCGAACCGGTTGAGGCGATCCGCGCCGGCATCATGCTCTGCCCGGAAGATCGCAAGGCCGACGGCATCATTCCGGTGCACTCGGTTCGCGACAACATCAACATCAGCGCCCGTCGCAATAACCTGACGGCAGGTTTTCTGATTGATAAAGCCTGGGAGTCGAAAAATGCCGGGCTGCATATCCGCTCGCTGAATATCAAAACCCCGACGGCGGACCAGCTGATTATGAATCTGTCCGGCGGCAACCAGCAGAAGGCGATCCTGGGCCGCTGGCTGTCGGAAGAGATGAAAGTGATCATGCTCGACGAGCCGACACGCGGCATCGACGTCGGTGCTAAAAACGAAATTTATCAGCTGATCTATGCGCTGGCCGAGCGCGGCATTGCCGTGCTGTTTGCCTCCAGCGATCTGCCGGAGGTGATGGGCCTGGCCGATCGCATTCTGGTGATGCGCGAAGGAGAGATTGCTGGCGAGCTGGCCCACGACGATGCCACCGAAGCGCTGACCCTCGGTCTGGCGATGCCTAAAACCGCTAAACCTGCCACCGCGGTGGCCTGATATGCAGGAGAAACCTATGTCTTCGACAACTTCAACGACCGCCCCGGCGGCACCGTCGCGCCTGAGCTTCGGGCGTATCTGGGATAACTTCGGCATGCTGGTGGTGTTTGCCGCGCTGTTCCTCGCCTGTATGGTCTTTGTGCCTAATTTCGCCAGTATTATCAATATGAAAGGGCTGGGACTGGCGATTTCGATGTCCGGAATGGTCGCGTGCGGCATGCTGTTCTGCCTGGCCTCCGGCGATTTCGACCTCTCCGTGGCATCGGTCATTGCCTGCGCCGGAGTGACCTGTGCGGTAGTCATCAACCTCAGCGAAAGCCTGTGGATCGGCGTCGGTGCCGGTCTGCTGCTCGGCGTGGCCTGCGGCTTCGTGAACGGTTTCGTCATCGCTAAGCTGAAAATCAACGCGCTGATTACCACCCTCGCAACCATGCAGATCGTGCGCGGTCTGGCCTATATCTTCTCCGATGGTAAAGCGGTAGGCATCGAAGATGAGCGCTTCTTCGCGCTGGGCTACGCCAGCTGGCTGGGCGTACCGGCACCGGTGTGGTTAACCATTATCACTCTTGCGCTGTTTGCCTTCCTGCTGAATAAAACCACCTTTGGCCGCAACACGCTGGCTATCGGCGGTAACGAAGAAGCCGCGCGTTTAGCCGGTGTGCCGGTGGTGCGCACGCGGATTATCATCTTTATCCTCTCCGGCCTGGTGTCGGCGGCGGCGGGGATTATCCTGGCGTCGCGCATGACCAGCGGCCAGCCGATGACCTCAATCGGCTATGAGCTGATTGTGATCTCCGCCTGCGTGCTGGGCGGTGTATCGCTGAAGGGCGGCATCGGTAAAATTTCCTATGTGGTGGCGGGGGTTCTGATTCTGGGTACGGTGGAAAACGCCATGAACTTATTGAATATATCGCCTTTCTCACAGTACGTCGTTCGCGGTTTGATATTGTTAGCAGCAGTGATTTTTGACCGCTACAAACAGAAAAATAAAGCAGCCTGATAAGGGGACGCGTTATGTATCATCGCCTGGCACCGGTCACACAATCTAACCCGCTGTTACCTGGTTATCAGTTCGGTGCCTGGCTGGTGGCCGGGCTGACGCCGATTAACGCCGACGGGCCGCTCGATTTCTTCGTCGACCGGCCGCACGGCATGAAAGGTTACATCCTCAACCTGACGGTGAAAGGGCGCGGACGCATTTTCGACGGCGATGCGGCCTTTGACTGTGAAGAGGGCGATCTGCTGCTGTTCCAGCCGAAAACCCCGCACTATTACGGCCGCTCGCCCGACAGCGACGCCTGGCATCACCGCTGGGTCTATTTCCGCCCCCGCGCCTACTGGAGCGACTGGCTGTCGTTTCAGGACGAGGTGCAGGGCGTGGGACGGCTGCACCTACCCGAGGCGCTGCGCGGGGAGTTCGACCGCCTGTTTGCCAGCATTGAAAACACCCACAACTCCGGGAGGCGCTTCGCCGAAGAGCTGGCGATGAACCTGCTGGAGCGCCTGCTGCTGCGGGCGGTAGAAGAAGATCCGCGCAGCCATCAGCAGGTTCGCGACTCGCGGGTGATTGAAGCCTGCCAGTATGTCACCAGCAACCTGGCGGCTGAGGTAAAAATTGAGGAAGTGGCTAAACACGTCTGCCTGTCGCCTTCGCGGCTGGCACACCTGTTCCGCGAGCAGATGGGGGTTAACCTGCTGCGATGGCGGGAAGATCAGCGGGTGATCCGCGCCAGACTGCTGCTGCAAACCACCCAGGAGCCGATTGCCAGCATTGGCCGGGAAGTGGGCTATGACGATCAGCTCTATTTCTCGCGGGTGTTCCGCAAACGGGTCGGCGTCAGCCCCAGCGATTTCCGCCGCCGCAGCCTGGATGCGCACGATGCGCTGGTCGCTCAGGAAACATGGTACGTACCACGGCGTGCTAATGAATAAGAATCAGAATGATTTCACCTTGTTCTCTCTGGGCCGATCGTCTTAAATCAATGGGTAACCAGAAGAGGGAAAGTGATGACTGATAAAATACGTGTAGGGCTGGTGGGCTATGGTTTCGCCAGTAAGACGTTTCATGCGCCGTTAATTGCCGGTACGGCAGAAATGGAGCTGGCCGCGGTTTCCAGCAGCGACGCCACAAAAGTCCACGCCGACTGGCCCTCGGTGCAGGTAGTTGCCGATCCTCAGGCGCTGTTTGACGATCCGACCATCCAGCTGATTGTGATCCCCACGCCGAACGATACCCACTTCCCGCTGGCGAAAGCCGCGCTGGATGCGGGTAAAAACGTGGTGGTGGATAAACCGTTTACCGTGACACTGTCGCAGGCGCGCGAGTTGGACGCGCTGGCCAAGGCAAAAGGTCTGCTGCTGTCGGTGTTCCACAACCGTCGCTGGGACAGTGATTTCCTGACCGTCAAGTCGCTGCTGGCCGACGGCACCCTGGGTGAAGTGCGCTATTTTGAGTCGCATTTTGACCGCTTCCGCCTGGAAGTGAAACAGCGCTGGCGCGAGCAGAAAGGCCCGGGCAGCGGCATCTGGTACGATCTGGGGCCGCATCTTATCGATCAGGCCCTGCAGCTGTTCGGTTCCCCGGTGGCGATTAACGTCGACACCACCGAGCTGCGCCCGGGCGCGCAAACCACCGACTACTTCCACGCTACGCTGATCTATCCGCAGCGCCGCGTCGTGCTGCATGGCAGCATGCTGGTGGCGGCGGAGTCCCCGCGCTATCAGATCCACGGTACACAGGGCAGCTACGTGAAGTATGGCCTCGATCCGCAGGAAGATGCGCTGAAAGCGGGGGCCCGCCCGCCGCAGGAAGACTGGGGATACGATATGCGTGACGGTGTGGTGACGCTGGTTAACGGGGATGTGCTGGCCGAGAAGACTCTGCTGACCATTCCAGGCAACTACCCCGCGTACTATGCGGCGATCCGTGATGCGCTGAACGGCGTGGGTGAGAACCCGGTGAAAGCCGAGGAGGCGATTCAGGTGATGGAACTGATCGAGCTGGGTCTGCAATCCGCAGAGAAGCGCCAGACTTTGTCGCTGAGATAATTCGCACAGCCGGGGATTCAACGGATTAGAAGTGTCGAACCACTGCCGCCGCCTGTTGGATCGCTATCCGTCATGCGGCGGCAGTTTTTTCTTAATCTACTGTCTTGAACATTAACCCGCGACGCGAGCCCGCACCGCGGCTTTTTCCGCCTCGCTCAGGAAGGCGATTTTCAGGCCGTTATCCTGCGCGGTGCGCATCTGCTGCTGGCTCAGACCGGCTGCCGGTGCGGCAATCTCATATTCATGACCAATTTCGATCCCCTGAACGGCCGGGTCGTCGGTATTGATGGTGGCCAGAATGCCGTGCTCAAGGAAGGCTTTCAGCGGATGGCTCGCCAGCGAGGCGACGGTGCTGGTCTGGATATTGGAGGTGAGGCAGGATTCAATACCGATGCCGTTCGCCGCCAGATAATCCATCAGTGCCCGATCTTCAATGGCCTTCACGCCGTGGCCGATACGCTCCGCTCCCAGCTCGCGAATCGCCTGCCAGATGCTTTCAGCACCGGCGGCTTCGCCCGCGTGGACGGTGATGCGCAAACCGGCATCACGCGCGCGGTTGAAGTGGCTGAGGAATTGATTACCCGGGAAGCCAAGTTCATCACCGGCCAGATCCAGCGCGGTAATGCCGTCGCGGTGTGCCAGCAGGGCATCCAGTTCGCGCAGGCAGGCCTGCTCGCCGAAGGTGCGGCTCATAATTCCGATCAGGCGGACGTCAATGTTGCGTGCGGCACAGCCTGCTTTCACACCGTCGATTACGGCTTCCACTACGCCTGCTACCGGCAGATTATGGGTCATCGCCATATAGCCCGGAGAGAAGCGCAGTTCGGCGTAGTGAATTCCGGCGCGCGCGGCATCTTCAACGTTTTCCTGCGCCACGCGGCGGCAGGCATCCAGCGAACCGAGAACCTTCACGCCCCAGTCGAGTTTATTCAGGAAGCTGACCAGATCCGGTTCGGTTTCGATGACCTGCACGTGCGGGCGCAGGGTTTCCAGCGTGCTGGCGGGCAGGGTGAGGTTAAATTCACGGCCTAAGTCGAGGATAGTTTGCGCGCGAATGTTGCCATCAAGGTGGCGATGAATATCGGTAAGGGGGAGCTGGCGGTCGATCATGGTCGGCACTCTTGAGGTGATGTAAAAGTGCAGAGCATTATAAAAACTAATTGCGCAACAGTACCAGTTATTTGCGCAAATGGGTGATTGGTTGGTGGTTAATTGGGCGGAATGCCGATAGTTGAGCATTGGCGCTGCGTTGTTTGCAAAGCCGGGAGTTAGCGCTGGCTGGCCGTGCCCCCGCTCGGGCGGTCCTCGCGCCGCTTCGCGGTTCCCTCACTTCGTACGTCAGCCTGTCGGACCGCCACAGACGGGCCGTCCTGGCCCGACCGTGACTTTCGGCCGCGTCCATGCGGCCGAATCCTGGCTTCCTTTCTGCGTTCGGCGCTGCGGATTGTCCGCTCGGGGGCACGGCCAGCCTGCTCTCAGAGTTTGGTGTGGTCTGAAATTTAAAGCTTTGTCGGTATGTTTTAGCTTTTGAATTTTATGTATTTTTATTGTGACAGTGTAACGAAAGAAGTGGTTTCTGATGATGGTTGGGTATTGGTGCTGCGTTGGTTGCAAATCCGGGTATTGCCGCTGGCTGGCTGTGCCCCCGTTCGGGCGGTCCTCGCGCCGCTTCGCGGTTCCCTCACTTCGTGCGTCAGCCCGTCGGACCGCCACAGACGGGCCGTCCTGGCCCGACCGTGACTTTCGTCCGCGTCCATGCGGCCGAATCCTGGCTTCCTTTCTGCGTTCAGCGCTGCGGATTGCCCGTTCGGGAGCACAGCCAGCCTGCTTTCAGAGTTTGGTGTTGCCTGAAAGCCAAAAAGCAAAAAGCGATGAAATTGTCGGAAAGGGACAGCCTCTGCTGCTGCGTAAGGGCATCCACAGCGCTGAGGTGAAGGCATTGAGCCAGGAGACGACAGCAGGGAAGCTGGCGTCAGGCCGGGTTTGAACAGGGACGTTCAATCCTGGCCGGTCCGAACGGCACAATGCCGTAACCGAAGGCACCGCACAGCGGCGCGAGGACCGCCCTGGAGCAGCAGCAGAGGCTGTCCCCCAAACACCATCCTCACAGCACCAGCCAAAAAAAACCGCCATCACAAGGATAGCGGTTCTGGATCACTACCGAATCACCGACTAAATCAGTTCTGCGGAACAACCTGCGGCTGAGCTTCAGGTGCAACCTGTTGCTGCTCTTCCGGCTGCGCCTGCGGTGCAATCTCATCTCCGCCGCCCAGCATATAACGCGACAGGAACTGCTCGAGCGGCATCTTCTCACCGTTCATTGTTACCTGGCCGGTAGCGTACTGCAGCGTGGTGAGAATATTATTATCCTTCTGGGTAGTCAGCTTAAACATCTGGCCCATCGCAGCCAGACCCTTAACCTGCTGATCGGCAAGCTTGGCGGCCTGATCCTTATCATACCCCTCGGTCATCGCCACGTGAGTCATCATCTCCGTCGCCATATCCATTGAAATCTGCAGCTTGCCGTCGAACGACTTCAGCACGTTATCCACCTGCTGGCCCACGGTCTGGGCTGGTGCCGTAGCCGCCGCCGGATCTTTAAACTGTACGGCAAGATTGAAGCTGCTCTCGCCTTTGTCATTGCTCCAGCTCAGTGGGGCAATACTCACCGACGGGTTACCTTTCAGCAGCAGCGGAAGATTCGCCGCTAGCAGCTCGCTAACGCGCTGCTGATAAAGCTCAGGATTGTTCTGGACGGTCGGATCGCCGGTCAGCGCCATCACCTGGTTGTTGTACTGAGTGGAGAACTGTTTCATCGCCTTGCCGTCGAAGTCGGCGAGTTTGATCAGCAGTTTACCGTGGCCGAAGTCCTGGCCCTGAAGCTTCAGGCTGTCGAGCGTGTAGTCGATCTGGCCGGAAACGTGATTATCCTTCGAATCAAAAGTTGACTTGCCGTTAAGATTCTCCAGTGTCAGCGCTTCTTTATCACTCACCGTCGCGCTGAGTTTTTTCAGCGTCAGATCCTGATCGCCGATGCGCAGTCCTTCCGGGCTGAGGCGGCTGTTCGCATCAAGCTTGAGGCCGTTAATGGTAAACAGTACCGGCATTTCCAGCTCGTTTTTACTGGCAATGGAAACGCTGTCGATATTGCCGTCAAACTTGACCGCATCACCTTTGTCATCCGCTGAAATCGACAGCGTACCGCCGTTGAAGGCAAAACGTTCACCGGTCTGAGCATTGCTGTAATCAGCCGGCAGCAGACGCACATCGGAATCGGTGCTGCCGCTGTAGCCAACGCGGGTTTCAACCTGAACGATGGACTGTCCCTTGGCAATTTCAAACAGCTTCTTCACCGGATCGGTGTTTTCCAGCTCGCTGTGAACGGAAGCCATGCTGGGTATGAGATTGAATTTTTTAAGCTGGGCAAGCGGGAAGGGACCGTGATCGATGGTCTCCTTCATGACGATGCTCTGGCCGGGTTTCAGAATTGAGTTGTCTTCGGTTTGTGAACTGGACTGAAGGATCAGACGCACGGTGCTGCTGAACAGGCCGCGCTGATAATCCTGATAGCTAAGCTGCAGGCGGCTTTCCGGTGCCGTATCGCGAATCTGCGCGTTCGCTTGCTGTACCAGCTGATCCATGTTTTTTTCCAGCTGCTTACCGGTAAGCCAGGCACCCCCGGTCCAGATAACGCCAAGGGCAACTACTACGCCGACGGCAATCTTGGTTTTTTTCATCTGTAAGTCGTCCTTTTTTGATTCACGAACGCCGGTTAACCTCTTCAAACCCTGCAGGCAACATAATGGCGAATAAAAAACGCCTTACGGCGTTTTTGTGGAATAACTTCAATAATATTAGCAATTATGGCTGGATACGTCAGCCGCAATTAGCCAGATCGTTAAATGCCCGCGCAACGCGACCGCTTCCACTCAGGGTAATCGGCGATTCACTGGCGGCAATAAACGCTGACTCGCCCGGCTTCAGCGTCAACTGCTGTTTGCCGTTGTCCAGTACCGCTTCGCCTTCGATGCAGAAAATAATGGCCGCGCTCTGCTGCTCAACGCTCAGCGGTTCTGCGCTAAGGGTGTGGATGGCGAAAGCAAAATCTTCAACCGGAATAGGGAAGGTCTGCGTATTTCCCTGCTGAACCGGCACCGTCAGCAGCGTATCGGCAGGTTTTTCGACGAATTTAAGATTGGCAAGCAGTTCGGGAATATCGATGTATTTTGGTGTCAGTCCGGCACGAAGAACGTTATCGGAGTTAGCCATAATCTCCAGCGCTACGCCGTTGAGATAGGCGTGCGGCGTTTCAGCGAACAGGAACATCGCCTGGCCCGGCTGCAGTTCAATCACGTTCAACAGCAGCGGGGAAAATAATCCGCTATCGTCGGGATAAACTTCCGCGATGCTGCTGATGGTTTGCCACGGTTCGCCCGCGTTGGCGTTTAACTGCTCACGCAGAATATCCAGCGCCCGCGCCTTAACTTCACCTTCCATCGACAGCAGGCTGGCAAACAGGTCGGACAGATTAGCGGCGTCCGGTGCGTGGATAAATTTCTCAATTGCCGGGTGCGCAGTGGATACCGGAAGCAGCAGGGCGGCAATTTCCTTCAGCGGACGGAAGCCGTTGATCGCCTGGAACGGGGTCAGCGCATAAACCAGTTCGGGCTTGTGGTTGTCATCTTTATAGTTGCGGTTAGCAGCATCGATCGGGATACCCGCCGCGTTTTCGCGGGCAAAGCCTTCAACTGCGGCGGATTTGCTTGGGTGAACCTGGATAGACAGCGGCTGATCGGCGCACAGCACCTTAAACAGGAAAGGCAGCTCATTAAAACGCCTGGTGACGGCTTCACCCAGCAGGCCGGTTTTATCCTCGGCGATGACATCGCGCAGCGAACGCGGGGCATTATCAACGATAATCTGTGAAGAACTCTTCGGATGGGCACCCATCCACAGCTCCGCCATCGGCTGCTGCGATGGGTTTTCGATACCGTACAGCTCCGTCAGCGCCGTTTTACTTCCCCAGGCATAATTTTGCAGCGAATTGATTAATTTTTGCATGATGTTTCCCTGTTAAACCCTGTTCAGGTAGCTAATTGCCGATAGTAATACCCAAAGAATACCCTGGAAGACAATCCGAAAAATCCTCTTTAAAACAATCGGAGTGCAATAAACGCGAATGAGTCGCATAATGTTAAATAGTTGTATGTAAATATATGGCCCGCAGTGACTGGCTACCGGTTTCTAAAAACGGGCCATTTAAATCATATGTTTGTGCTAAAGGAGAGAGAGGAATGGCAGCCCACCGCATTGAAAAAGACTCAATGGGACCTATCGAAGTACCGGCTGATAAACTTTGGGGCGCGCAGACCCAACGTTCACTGGAACACTTTCGCATTTCAACGGAAAAAATGCCTGTCGAGCTGGTCTATGCTCTGGCGCTGACCAAACGCGCCGCAGCCAAGGTTAACAGCGATCTCGGCCTGCTGCCGGGTGAACGTGCTGGCGCTATCATCAGCGCGGCGGATGAAGTGCTCGCCGACAAGCACACGGCTGAATTCCCCCTCGCCATTTGGCAGACCGGTTCCGGTACGCAAACCAATATGAACATGAACGAAGTGCTCGCCAACCGCGCCAGTGAAATTCTTGGCGGTGAGCGCGGCATGTCTCGTCTGGTCCACCCGAACGATGATGTGAACAAGAGCCAGAGCTCTAACGACGTCTTCCCGACGGCGATGCACGTGGCGGCGGTTGTTGCAGTGCAGGAACATCTGCTGCCGCAGCTGAAAGTGCTGCAAAAGACGCTGAATGATAAGGCTGAAGCCTATAAAGACATCGTCAAAATTGGTCGTACGCATTTGCAGGACGCCACGCCGCTGACGCTGGGCCAGGAAATTTCAGGCTGGGTTGCCATGCTGGCACACAGCCTGAAGCATATCGAACAGAGTATCCCTCATGTGGCCGAGCTGGCGCTGGGCGGCACCGCCGTGGGCACCGGCCTGAATACCCACCCGGAATACGCGGTTCGCGTGGCGAAAGAACTGGCTGATTTGACTAAACAGCCGTTTGTGACTGCGCCAAACAAATTTGAATCGCTGGCAACCTGTGATGCGCTGGTACACGCGCACGGTGCGCTGAAGGGCCTGGCAGCTTCGCTGATGAAGATTGCTAACGACGTGCGCTGGCTCTCTTCCGGCCCGCGCTGTGGTATCGGCGAGATTGCTATTCCTGAAAACGAGCCGGGCAGTTCAATCATGCCGGGCAAAGTGAATCCGACCCAGTGTGAAGCGCTGACTATGTTGTGTTGCCAGGTGATGGGCAACGATGTGGCGCTGAATATCGGCGGCGCGTCCGGTAACTTCGAGCTGAACGTTTACCGCCCAATGGTGATCCATAACTTCCTGCAGTCGGTACGCCTGCTGGCAGACGGCATGGACAGCTTTAACCACCACTGCGCGGTCGGTATTGAGCCGAACCGTGACCGCATTACCCAGCTGCTGAACGAGTCGCTGATGCTGGTTACCGCATTAAATACCCATATTGGCTACGATAAAGCGGCTGAAATCGCCAAGAAAGCGCATAAAGAAGGGCTGACGCTGAAAGGCTCTGCGCTGAAACTGGGCTATCTGACCGAGGAAGAGTTCGATGCCTGGGTGCGTCCGGAAGAGATGGTTGGCAGCATGAAAGTCTGATCCTTCCCGTACTACCTGAAGACTAAGCCAGGCTGATGCCTGGCTTTTTTTGTGCTTCTATCTGCTTAAGGGTATCAGGCAAGCCGATCGGTATACAGATGCAGCCGTGGGATCAGCATAAACAGAGGCTGCGCCAGCGGTTTGTGGCGATGATTCACGTTATCCGCGTCGTAGTTAAGCAATTCGCCCAGCACCGGCACACTGGCTGTATCCTTACACAGCACGATTAACGGCGAAGGGCAGGCCAGCTGGGTCTGCTTCTGGCTGCTGCTGTTCCAGACTCTGGCGATAGGCTGCACCTTGACCGGCCGTTTAATCTTCAGGCGCGCGCTATCGGGCAGGGATTTGATCGATTCTATCTCCTGTGCCACTTTTTCAGCCCACTGTTCGCGGCTCCACGGTGCCTGCGCCCGGCCGGCATTGAGGCTTTTTTGCAGTTTCTCCAGTATTTCATCGCGGCTGACGTTTTTAATAATATGCTTGTTGGCCCAGCCGAATCGCACCGAATCAGGATTATCCAGCAGCACCAGCGAGCGATAGGCGTTGAGGGTAATCAATCCGCGCTGGTGGGTATGAACGAATTCGAATCGCTCTTCGCTCGGCAGCCCGGACTCGACGGTAATGATCTGCTCCAGCTGTTTTTTTAGCGTGTTTATTCGTTCAACCTGCTGCTGGAGAAGGGGAGATTGCTCTTTGTCGACCTGCAGGCAGATAGCGCCGGGCAGGCGAACGGCCGATTTGGTACTGATTTTTTCAGACTGGTGCTGCATAAATAGCCGTGAAAAATGCGCCAGAGCAAGTTGTAATGCGGACTGGCCCACGCGTTGCTCAACGCTAATCTGCGTAAGCGGGTCACTCTCTTTGCCTTTCTCAACAGCAGGCAATTCAAATACCCTGGCCGCCAGCAGCCGCAGGGAAAGGATGTGTTGTTGCAGGAGGTCGAGTTCAGACTCCAGCTCAGCGACGCAGTGGTGCAACCGATCTACGGCATGATAAAGGCTCATTCCATTCCCCATTAGTTACAACATACTAATGATAATAATGATTACTGGTGCTCAATTCAACACCAGTGTGCGTTTTATTCAGGCAGAAAGGGACAAGGTAAATAACGTTTAGCGTTGATTGGTTAAGCAGTCTGATCGCGCGATGTCCGGGGGAAAAAAACGGGCCACGCTGATTGCATTGGCCCGAGAGGGTGAATAAATCAAAGTTTTTTATTGTGCAGTCGGCTACCTACCAGTATCGACAGCAGCAGCATTGCAGAAATAAATACGGTGATCCCGCTCCAGCCAAAACTATGCCAGAACACGCCGCCTAACGTGCCCGCGACGCTGGAACCAAGGTAGTAGCTGAACAGATAAAGCGATGAGGCCTGGCCCTTGGCACGGCGTGCACGCATGCCAATCCATCCGCTGGCAACGGAGTGTGCCGCAAAGAATCCGGCGGTAAACAACATCATGCCGGGCAAGATCAGCCAGACGCTGCTGAATAATGTGATCAGCAGACCGCTCAGCATCACCAGCGTTGAAACTAACAGGACCGGTGACCGGCCATACTTCGCTGTCATCGCACCGGCTTTGGGCGAACTCCAGGAACCGGTGAGATACACAACGGATAGCAGACCAACAACAGCCTGGCTAAGTGAATAAGGGGGTGCCAACAGACGATAGCCAATGTAGTTAAACAGCGTGACGAAAGACCCCATAAGCAGAAAACCTTCGGCAAATAACAACGGCAAACCGCTGTCACGCCAGTGAAGGCGGAAGTTAATGGCCAGACTGCGTGGTTTCAGCGACGCCGGGCGAAAATGGCGTGAGTCGGGCAGAATTTTCCAGAACATAACGGCGGAAGCCAGCGCAAAACAGCCGATGACGGCAACCGCCACGCGCCAGCTGCTGTAATCAGTGATCACACCGCTTAACAGACGGCCGCTCATGCCGCCGATGGAATTACCGCTGATGTAGAGGCCCATCGAAAAAGCGACAACCGCCGGGTTCATCTCTTCACTGAGATAGGTCATCCCTACCGCTGCAACACCGCTTAATGACAGGCCGGTGAGCGCGCGCATCAGCAGAATTCCGTGCCAGCTGGTCATGGTGGACGAAAGCAGAGAGAAAATGGCCGCCAGCATCAGCGACGTGACCATCACAGATTTACGGCCCAGCGCATCAGAGAGCGGGCCGGTAAACAGCATGCCCAGCGCGAGGAAACCGGTAGAAATAGAGAGCGAAATGCTGCTACTGGCAGGGGAGACGCCGAATTCATGCGACAGCACCGGCAGTATCGGTTGTACACAGTAGAGCAGGGCGAAGGTGGCCAGTCCGGCGGAAAACAGGGCCAGCGTGACACGCATAAACTGCGGCGATCCGCGATTAATATACGCATTGCCATTGGAATAATCAGACGGGGTGCGGTTAACGGGCTCTTCAAGCGTAACGGCGTGGGTTGAGCGATTCACTTCAGGTTCCTTAGCGGGGATGGCTTAGTCTCTCCATGGAAAAGATAAGAAAAACCTATTATGATGTCTAATATATTAATAATCTCAAATGATATATTTAACATATGAATATTGAACTTCGTCATCTGCGTTACTTTATTGCCGTTGCTGAAGAACTGCACTTTGGCCGCGCGGCGCAGCGGTTGAATATCTCGCAGCCGCCGCTCAGTCAGCAGATTCAGATTCTGGAGCAGGAAATCGGCGCACGTCTGTTTGCCAGAACCAATCGCAGTGTGCGTCTGACGGCAGCTGGCCAGCAGTTTTTGCTGGATGCCCGCCTAATACTGCAAAACGTTGCTCAGGCCGCTGATAAAGCGGCCCGCTTACATCGTGGTGATGAGGGTGAGCTGCGAATTGGTTTTACCTCTTCTGCCCCTTTTATCAGCGTGGTGTCCGATGCGTTGTTCACCTTTCGTCAGCGTTTTCCCGCCGTTCACCTGCAAATGCAGGAGATCAACACGCGTCAGCAGCTGGCACCGCTGATCGATGGTCGGCTGGATCTGGGGGTGATGCGTAATACACCGTTACCGGAAACGCTGGATCATCAGCTGATCCTGGAGGAACCGATGTATGCGCTGGTTCATCGCGACCATCTGCTGGCCGGTAGACAAACCATCAGCGTTCGCGAACTGGCTAATGAGCCATTTGTTTTTTTCGATCCCCAGGTCGGAACGGCCCTCTATACGGAAATTTTAACCCTGCTACATCACTACCAGATTGAGCCGAATATTGCCCAGGAAGTGGGAGAAGCGATGACCATTATCGGGCTGGTTTCCACCGGGCTTGGTGTGTCCATTTTGCCTGCATCTTTCCGCCGCGTTCGGCTGGCGGATGTCGTTTGGATTCCCTTGCAGGAAGTGGATGCTCTGTCACAGGTCTGGCTGGTTTGGTCACGCCTGCGGGAGCGACCGGCCGTCATGTCAGCCATGATGTCGCTGCTGCTTCCTGCGCATTAAATCGTGGAAAACATAAGCGCTATTCTGCTGTTTATGTGCTGCGAATCACATATCGAATCAAATATTTGACCTTGTGTGCGAAGTGTTTCACCATGGGCAGTATGCTTTATTTTGAAGCGTGAAAATAAGCGGGAGCTGGGGTGTGATTGCGGACAATCAGCCTGGTCATATCGACCAGATTAAACAGACCAATGCCGGTGCGGTCTATCGGCTTATCGACCGGTTTGGCCCTATTTCGCGTATCGAGCTATCCAAAAAAGCGCAGCTGGCTCCAGCCAGTATTACCAAGATTGTTCGTGAAATGCTGGAAGCGCACCTGGTTAAAGAAACTGAATTCCAGGAACCCGGTAGCCGGGGGCGTCCCGCCGTTGGTCTGGTGCTGGACACGGAAGCCTGGCATTTTCTCGCCGTACGTATTGGCAACGGTGAGATAACCATCGCGCTGCGAGATCTGAGCAGCAAAATGGTGGTTGAACAGCAATTTGCGCTGCCGACCGCCGATCCCGAGCCGCTTCTTCAGCGCATTATTCAGCTGATCGATCAATTCTTTGTGATCCACCAGAGCCGTCTGGAACGGCTGACGGCTATTGCTATTACCTTACCGGGCAGAGTTAACGGCCAGGCGGGTATCGTGCATCGCATGCCGTTTTATCAGGTCGATGACATGCCGCTGGGGCCGGAGCTGGAGCTGAGAACCGGGCTGCCGGTCTACATCCAGCACGATATCTGCGCCTGGACCATGGCTGAGTCACTGTTTGGGGCGTCGCGCGATGCCAGCGATGTTTTGCAAGTGGTTATCGATCATAACGTTGGTGCCGGGGTGATCACCGGCGGCAGACTGCTGCACGGCGGTGGCGCCACGCTCGTTGAGATAGGGCATACCCAGGTCGACCCCTGGGGCAAACTTTGCTACTGCGGCAATCACGGCTGTCTGGAAACCGTGGCCAGTACGGAAAGCATGCTCGAACTGGCCGCGCAGCGTATGCAGGCATCAATGAGCTCTTCGCTGCACAATCAGCCGCTTTCGATTGAAAACCTGTGTGATGCCGCACTGAGCGGCGATCAGCTGGCCTGCGACATTATCACCGGTGTCGGTGGCAGTATTGGACGTATTCTGGCCATTATGGTCAACCTGTTCCATCCGCAAAAAGTGTTGATAGGTTCGCCGCTTAATCGCGCACACCCGATTTTATTCCCGGCGATTAACGCCTGCATTCAGCAACAGTCGCTACCTGACTATGGCGCAACGCTGTCCGTGGAGCCGACCGAGTTCCTGAACCAGGGAACGATGCCCGGTGCGGCACTGGTGAAGGATGCGCTCTACAATGGCTCGCTGCTGATCAAATTACTGCAGGGATAACGAATCCACTAAATATTGCGCCAACGCAATCTTCACCACCAGGCGCTGGCCTACAATTTTCGCTCCATTACTTCCCAAAAGTTTATCTGTGGGCCAGACATGGCCTGCTGGAGCCGTTTATGTATAAACGTTTATTTGTTACCGGAACCGATACTGAAGTCGGTAAAACGGTGGTGTCACGAGGGTTGTTGCAAACGCTGGCGGTGGGCGATAAGCATGCCGTTGGCTACAAACCGGTAGCCAAAAGTAGTCAGCAAACCGAAGAGGGGCCGAGAAATAAAGATGCCCTGGTATTGCAGGCCTCTTCTTCACTTCAACTGCCTTATCAGGCCATTAACCCGGTAACTCTGCTTGATGATGAAATCAGCACCAGCCTGCAGTCGTTTAGCTATGCCACATTAAGTAGCGGGCTGCATGCGCTGGATGAGCAGGCCGACCATATTGTCATTGAGGGAACCGGCGGTTGGCGCAGTCTGATGAGCGACAGACGTCCGCTATCGGATTGGGTGGTGCAGGAACAGATGCCCGTCGTTCTGGTGGTTGGCATCAAACTGGGCTGTATCAGCCACGCTTTACTGACCGCACAGGCGATACTGAACGACGGGCTACCTTTGCTGGGCTGGGTGGCTAACCGAATTAATCCAGGCCTTGCGCACTACGCAGAAATTATCAACGTCTTACAGGACAAGATCCCCGCACCGTTGTTGGGCGAGCTTCCTTATTTACCACGTGCAGAAACCCGCGATCTGTCGCGCTATTTCGATCTCTCTCCCCTGAACTTATAAGCCAGATAACGTGGGCGAACCGCTTAAAGAGTTCGCCCCGGCTATACTCTTCTTTGAATCCATGCCGCAAAAAGCCATTGTTTTCGTTTACTATCCTGACGGGATGTTGTTTTAATTATCGTGATTTCGCGCGCGGAACTAATCAAAACACTGAAACTTATGTGACGTTGTCACCAGCTAAAGCGCACAATCCGAAAACTCCACGACAAGATTTGGTACACACTTAGCAGGGAAGCAACGAAAAGGAATCCCATGTCAGAAAATACAATTAACGCCGTAACCCGGCGTCACTGGGTGCTGATTGCCTGCATGCTGTCGATGTTTATGGCTGCCATTGAGGTCACCATTGTCGCCACGGCGATGCCCACGATCATCACTGAACTGGGTGGCTTTTCGCAGTTTGGCTGGGTTTTCTCTATTTATCTGCTGACCCAGGCGGTCACCGTACCCATCTATGGCCGCCTTGCCGATATGTGGGGCCGCAAGCGCGTGTTTTTTATCGGTGCCGGACTGTTCCTGCTGGGCTCGATACTCTGCGGGTTTGCCAGAAGCATGGGCTGGCTGATCCTGTTCCGCGCCTTCCAGGGGCTGGGGGCCGGGGCTATTATGCCGCTGACCTCAACCATTATCGCCGACGTTTATCCACCAAAAGAGCGTGCAGGCGTGCAGGGCTGGCTTTCCAGCGTGTGGGGCGTAGCGGCGATTGTCGGGCCACTGACCGGTGCCTGGCTGGTACAGCACTTTAACTGGGCGCTGGTTTTCTGGGTTAATGTGCCAATTGGTATCATTTCGATGCTGCTGCTGGTGCGTTTTTTCCCGGAAAGCCGGGAAAAAACCGATAGGCGTATCAATTTCACCGGCAGCTGTTGGTTGATGCTGACCGTTACCGCGCTATTAACCGCACTGTTACAGGCCGAGTCGCTTGGCTACTGGACGCTGGTATTAAGCGCCGTTGCGCTGCTGGCCGGATGGGGACTGTTGCGCCACGAACGTTACTCTGGCGAGCCTCTGTTTCCCCTGGCTATCTGGCGCACCCGAACGCTGCTGGCGGGTAACGTTGGCAACCTGCTGATCGGTGCGGCGATGATGGGGATCAGTGCATTCCTTCCCACCTGGATTCAGGGCGTTAACGGCGGTACACCGCTACAGGCAGGGAGTGCACTGGCGATGATGTCGATTGGCTGGCCGCTGGCCAGTACGCTAAGCGGCAGGCTGATGCAGCACACCTCTTACCGATTTACCGCTCAGCTGGGTTCGCTGTTGCTGATAGCGGGTACGGCGATGCTACTGATTTTGCATCGCGAAAGCCCGGTATGGTATGCCGGATTATCCGCCTTCGTCATCGGTACGGGAATGGGGATGACCAGCACCACCTTCCTGATTGCAGTGCAGAACACGGCGCAGTTTGAGATCCGCGGGATTTGTACCGCTTCGGTGATGTTCAGCCGCATGTTAGGCTCAGCGCTGGGCACGGCGCTAATGGGGGCGGTGCTGAACTACAACCTGATGCTGCGCCTGCCGCAATATAGCGATCCGGTGCAGCAGGTGATGTCACCCGCCGGGCGCGAGCAGCTCAAACCCGCGAACCTGGATCTGATGCTGACGGAAATCGCCCACTCGCTGCACTGGGTGTTTGTGGTGTCACTGATTATTGCGTTTGGCAGCCTGCTGATGTCGCGACTGGTGCCGGTACAAAAGCCACATTAGGAAGGGAACCGCTGACCAGGCTAATGCCTCAGGTCAGCGGTAAAGGGATTACTGAGCAGGTGCGTCCTGGGAGGTTCCCGCGCTGGCCGGAACATTGTTATCGCTGTCGTTACCGTTACGCTTATAGACGATTTTTTGCGTATCGCTCTCGCAGTGCCCAACAACCTGACCACCAGCCTGCTCGGCCTGATCGTTAGGGACGATATCCAGCGAGAAACCGGATTCTGGCACGCCGTTATTGATGATCTTCTGGCTAATATCAGCCTTGACGCTTTCGCAAGATGCCTGAACGGCCAGCGGGCTGGCAACGAGCAGGGCGGTTAATATCCACTTAGAACCTTTCATCATTTCATCCTTTTGCGTGAGAACAGCGGTAATTATAAGCCAAAAAATTGCCCATCAACGTGAAACGCTGTCAGCCCCATAGCGATGCACTTTTAATTATGGGGCGTTTCTTTCCACATTCCGTTGGCGAACAGAGAAATGACCGGGCTTACGGCGCAACCGGGCGTCCGGTACGACGATCCAGGCAGCGCAGCGTATTAGGTTCCCAGTAGGCGTTCACATTCAGGCTTTTTTCGCAGCCGTCGCGGGTGTCGAAGGCGCGATCGACTTTATCGAACTCTTTCTCAACGCGGTTGTTCACTTTGCCACGCAGGCGATGAGTATCATCCCACTGTTCTTTCTCCTGACGAGCCTGCTCTTTACTCAACGAGTTATCGCCGTTTTCAATCACCAGACGGTCAGTGCGCGCCATTGCGCTGTGCTGTACGGAAAACAGTGCCGCCAGTAGAACCAGTGGTAGGGTGGTGCGGGTCAGACGTTGTTGTAGTGATTTCATCAAAGGTTTCCTTTCTTTACAGACGCGAAGCGAAGAGAACTGCTGCGCAGATATTGCCAATAAGTATATCATCAGCGCCGAAGTGCTCACCAGCGACCCGGTGTGTTCATTGAGGATTCGGAGAGATTTACACGTATGTTGATCACTACGTTACTGTTTTTTGCCACCGCGCTGGCTGAAATCATTGGCTGTTTCTTACCCTGGCTTTGGTTAAAAAAAGGCGGCTCCCCGTGGCTGCTGCTGCCCGCTGCGCTAAGTTTGATGATTTTCGTCTGGCTGTTAACTCTGCATCCGGAGGCGAGCGGGCGCGTCTATGCTGCCTACGGTGGCGTGTATGTTGTGACGGCGCTGGTCTGGCTGCGGGTGGTGGACGGTATAAAGCTCAGTACATGGGACTGGGTTGGGGCCGCGGTGGCCTTCTGCGGAATGCTGATTATCGTGGCGGGATGGGGAAAAACCATTTAGCTGCATCTGAGAACGTTTAAATGCTTGAGGAATTGCGGATCTGCCCCCGCCGTAAGCGGGAGCAGGAAACGCGCAGCAAATTACGACTTATGCACGCGTAAACCGGCCTGGCTTTGACCTACCGGCATCATTTCCAGCGCGTTAATGTTCACATGCGCTGGCAGCGTGGCGACCCACCAGACCGCTTCGGTCACGTCTTCCGGCGTCAACGGTACAGCGCCGTCATAAACGCCGTCGGCACGGGCATCATCGCCCTTAAAGCGCACGTTAGAAAACTCAGTGCCGCCCACCAGACCCGGCTCAATATCGGTCACGCGGAGTGCGGTGCCGTGCAGATCGGTACGCAGGTTGAAGCTGAACTGACGCACGAAGGCTTTAGTTGCGCCATAAACGTTGCCGCCAGGATACGGCCAGCTACCGGCAATCGAACCCAGATTGATGATATGACCGATGTTGCGTTCCACCATGCCCGGCAGGATGGCACGCGTCATGTACACCAGCCCTTTATTGTTGGTGTCGATCATATCTTCCCAGTCATCCAGGCTGGCGCGCTGCGCCGGTTCAATCCCCAGAGCCAGACCGGCGTTGTTGACCAGAACGTCAATGTTGCGCCATTCGGCGGGCAGGCTGGCAATCGCCTCATCGATGCCCGCGCGGTCGCGCACGTCAAGCTTCAGCGTATAGACATTCTCACCCAGCTCTTCCTTCAGTGCATCCAGGCGTTCCTGACGGCGGCCGGTTGCAATCACCTGATGACCCTGCGCGATAAAACGACGGGTAATGCTCTGACCAAAACCAGCGGTCGCGCCGGTAACAAATACGATCATCTCACTGTTCCTCAATACAAAATTGGGCGTCATAACCCGGAAATTTCCACCATGCAGCGCCGATCACCATACCATCTCAGGGCAGGTGTGATAAGAAGCGAATGGTTATGATTAATAAGAAAATGTCGCACCAGCATGGTGCGAAAGTGACGAACTCTGCGTTATTTCGGTGCCGGGGAGCAGACGAATAATGTCCGATAGAGGCGCGTATTTATTATTAATGCCAGGCAACCGTTTGCGCATTAAATAGCAAACGGTTGCCTGGCGTTTTTATCATTCCAAAATAGGATGCGTGCCAGGATTTAGTTTATCTGACTGATAAATATGATTATTTTCTTTATTCTCGCTGGTACGGTTTTTGCAAAACAGCAGAGTCTGTTTTTTCTGAAACAGAATGGTCACTCTGTTTGTTTATCTATAACCAGCACCTCTTCCGTGAATTGCGGGACGGATCTTCCGCCGTGCTTGAAGGAATAATTATGCCAGTAACCTGTAGCCACGCCATTCGCGGCAGCTTTTTCGATATGACCCGTACGGTGAGTACGCCGGATGAACTTTTAGACGCCGCGCGCTACATCGAAGATGGCCTGCTGTTGCTTAATGCAGGCAAAATTGTTTCCCTCAGCCCCTGGCAGGAGGAGAGTTCACAACTGCCACCGGGCTGCGAGTTGGTGGACTATCGTGGCAAGCTGATCGTCCCGGGATTTGTCGACACGCATATTCACTATCCGCAAACCGAGATGATCGGTGCCTTTGGCGAGCAGCTGCTCGAGTGGCTGAATCAGTACACCTTTCCGGTGGAAAGTCAGTACCACTGCCCGCAGCACTCTGAGCGAATGTCGGCATTTTTCCTCCAGCAGCTGCTAAGTAACGGCACCACCACCGCGCTGGTGTTTGGCACTGTCCACCCGGAATCGGTAGACGCGCTGTTTTCGGCCGCGCACGGCCTTGGGATGCGGCTGATCGCCGGTAAAGTAATGATGGATCGCCACGCGCCGGAAGCGCTGACCGAAACGCCGGAACAGAGCTATCGGCAGACGCGTGAACTGATTGAACGCTGGCACAATGTTGGTCGCCTGAGCTATGCGCTGACGCCGCGTTTTGCCCCCACATCCTCACCGCAGCTGCTGGAAAAAGTCCGCCAGCTGCGTGAGGAGTTCCCGAATACCTGGCTGCATACCCATCTGAGCGAAAACCCGCAGGAGGTCGCCTGGGTGAAGGCGCTGTTCCCTGAAAACAGCGGCTATCTTGATGTTTATCATCAGTATCAGCTGACCGGCCGCCGCAGCCTGTTTGCCCACTGCCTGCACCTTGAAGATGAAGAGTGGGACTGCCTGCATCACACCGATTCCGCCGTCGCCTTCTGCCCAACCTCTAATCTGTTCCTCGGCAGCGGATTGTTCGATCTGCAAACCTGCTGGCAGAAAGGGGTGAAAATGGGCGTGGGCACCGATGTTGGTGCAGGCACTACGTTCAATATGCTGCAAACCCTCGGCGAGGCCTACAAGGTGGGGCAGCTTCAGCGCTACAAACTTTCAGCCTGTGAAGCCTTCTATCACGCCACGCTCGGCGGAGCGAAGGCGCTGGATCTGGACCGGCATATCGGCAGCTTTATGCCGGGTAAAGATGCGGATTTTGTGGCGATCGATCCGGCGGTGTCCGCGCTGCAAACCCTGCGCCACGGCAACAGCCGCGATATCTGGGAAAAGCTGTTTGTGTTGATGACGCTGGGCGATGACCGCAACATCGCCGCGACCTGGGTTGAGGGTCGCTGCGTGTGGCAGTGTGATAAATCCCGGCAGGCAGCATAAGTTAATCCGTAATTAGCAGGTTCAGGTGGGCAGTAAGGCATTGCGTCTGGCGTGATTCCACGTTTATTCTGGAAAGCGTGCAACAGGGAGCAGGAGAGCAGGGAAATGCGCAACAAATCCGCTATTTACGCCATAGTTGTGGCACTGAGCGCCAGCCCGTCATTGCTGCTGGCGGCAGAATCATTTAAGGAGAATCAGCCGATGTCCACCCGCCAGCTTAACCCGTTCAGCCAGGCCAGTACGCTGCCTTACCAGGCGCCACCGTTCGATCGCATTAGCGATGAGGATTATCGCACCGCGCTGGAGAGCGCTATCGAGCTGAAACGCACTGAGATCGCTGACATTGCCGCCAATCCGGCACCGGCCGATTTTAATAACACTTATCTGGCGCTGGAAAAGAGCGGTGAAAATCTGCGCCGGGTCTATAACGTCTTCAGCGCGATGACCGCTGGTAACACCAGCGATGCGCTACAGGCGCTGGACGAAGAGATTTCCCCAAAGCTGGCCGCGCTGGATGATGACATTCACCTCAATGCTGCGCTCTTTACCCGGCTGGATACGGTGTATCAGCAGCGCCATCAGCTGTTGCTGGATGATGAATCGTTAAGACTGGTTGAAGTGACCTGGCAGGCATTTCAGCTGGCCGGGGCGCGGCTCAGCGATGAGGAAAAAACCGAGCTGAAAGCGCTGAATCAGGAGTCGGCAACGCTCAGCAGCCGCTTTACCCGTCGGCTGCTGGCCGCCACCAAAGCCGGAGGCCTTGCCGTGGCCGATCGCCAGCAGCTTGCCGGACTGAACGAGGCAGAGATTGCCGTTGCCCGCGCAGCGGCAGAGGCCCGTGGTCTGTCGGCTCAGTGGCTGCTGGCTTTGCAAAACACCACGCAGCAGCCTGCGCTTCAGTCTATCGACGACCGCAGCACCCGCCAGGCGCTGTTTAACGCCGCCTGGACGCGGGCGGAGAAGGGTGACGAAAACGATACGCGCGAGGTCATTGCCCGGCTGGCGCAGGTGCGTGCCCGGCAGGCGAAGCTGCTGGGGTTCGACAGCTTTTCCGCCTGGAAAATGCAGGACCAGATGGCCAAAACCCCGCAGGCCGCGCTGGATTTCATGCGACAGATTGTACCGGCGGCCAGCGCCCGGGCGCAGCGTGAAGCCGACGACATCCAGCAAATTATTACCCGTCAGAACGGCGGTTTTAACCTGGCACCGTGGGACTGGCTGTTCTACGCCGAGCAGGTAAGGCGCGAACAGTACGATCTTGATGACGCTCAGCTCAATCCCTATTTTGAATTGAACAACGTGCTGGAAAACGGCGTGTTCTACGCGGCAACCCAGCTGTTCGGCATCACCTTTAAACCGCGCGCGGATATTCCGGTTTATCATCCCGACGTTAAAGTCTATGAGGTGCTGGATAAAGACGGCAGCCCGCTGGCGCTGTTCTATACCGACTGGTTCCGCCGTGATAACAAGGGCGGCGGCGCGTG
The DNA here is from genome assembly GCF_016624545.1 of Erwinia sp. S38. Lineage (NCBI taxonomy): Bacteria > Pseudomonadati > Pseudomonadota > Gammaproteobacteria > Enterobacterales > Erwiniaceae > Erwinia > Erwinia sp. S38. Next base: position 305,161 of record NZ_JACVTS010000003.1, read on the forward strand.
GATGGGTAACTTCGTTGAGCAGTCGACTCTGTTGGGCACTAAACCGGTGATTTACAACGTGGCAAACTACACCAGACCTGCGGAAGGGCATCCGGCGCTGCTTTCCTGGGATGATGTCATTACGCTGTTCCACGAATTCGGCCACGCGCTGCACGGCATCTTTGCCGAACAGCGCTATGCCAGCCTTTCCGGCACCAATACGCCACGCGATTTCGTCGAGTTCCCGTCGCAGATCAACGAACACTGGGCCAGTAATAACCAGGTGTTTAACCACTACGCTCGCCACTATCAGACCGGTGAACCGATGCCTGCCGCCCTGCGCGAGCGGATGCAGGCCGCCAGTAAATTTAATAAAGGCTACGATATGACCGAGCTGCTGGCGGCGGCGCTGCTCGACCAGCACTGGCACCTGCTGGCCGCCGATGAACCGCTGCAGCAGGCTGATGTTATTGAGCTGCGGGCGCTACAGCAGGAAGGGCTGGATTTGCCTGCGGTGCCGCCGCGCTATCGCTCCAGCTATTTCCAGCACATTTGGGGTAACGGCTACGCCGCCGGTTACTATGCTTATTTGTGGACGCAGATGCTGGCGGACGATGGTTATGCCTGGTTTGAGCAGCACGGTGGGCTGACCGCTGAAAACGGGCAGCGTTTCCGCGAGATGATCCTTTCGCGCGGCAACAGCAGCGATTTACAGCAGCTGTTCCACCGCTGGCTGGAACGTGAACCGCAAATCGAACCGATGCTGCACAATCGCGGGCTGAAATAGTACCTGCAAGGGCGGCGAGAAAAGCGCCGCCATACTCATCCTGGAGAGAATTATGGCCATTGTCGCCTGTCTGCATGCGGCCAGAAGCAATATTGACGTTTTTGAACAGGCTCTGCTGGCCCTGGATTACCCGGACGTTGAACTGCTGCACCGTGTAGAAAGCGAACTGTTTGAGCGCGCGGTGGCGCAAAATGAAGTGACGCCCGATATTACCCTGGCAACCCGGCAGGCCATCAGCGAACTGTGTGAACAGGCGGATGTGGTGATCGTCACCTGTACCACGCTCGGCGTGGCGGCCTTTGAAACCGAGTTCAGCAAGCCGGTGCTGCGTATTGATGCCACGCTGGCAAAAGTGTCTTCACGCTATCACGGCACTATCCTGGTACTCTGTACCGCCAGTTCGACCCTTGAATCCACGGCCCGCCTGTTCAGCGCCTTTATTCCGGGTGAACGTCTGGTGGTGGAGCTGATCCCGCGTGCGTGGGCGTGGTTTAATCAGGGGGATATCGCCGGTTATCATCAGGTTATCGCCGATTATATTCGCCAGCGGCCGGAATGCGCGCTCGGCTGCATTGTTCTGGCGCAGGCCTCCATGAGCGGCGCGGAAAAGCTGATCCATACCACGCTGTCGGTATTGAGCGGCCCGCAGGTCAGCCTGCAGGCCGCAATCGACAGCCTCGCCTGATTACGGCTGTACCAGCCTGGCCGCAATAGTCCGCCGTTGCAGCCAGGCATACAGCGCCACCGCCAGCGTGCAGAGTGCCAGCGTGGTCAGCATCACTCCGCCGCCAAAACGATCCAGCAGCAGTCCGCTAAACAGCGGTACGCTCAGCCGCGACAGGGTAAACAGGCTCGCCTGGATACCATAATCAACCGCCCGATTTTCCTCGCGGCTGAACGCCATCATCAGCATAAACATCAGTGCCGACAGTCCGCCGATGGCACAGGCCATTAACGTGGAAATTGCCAGCAACAGCGCGGCGGAAAGCTTTAGCGAGACTCCTGCCGCCAGCAACAGCAGCGAAATCCCGGCAAACAGCAGCCAGCCCGGCAGCGCCGTGCTGGCATTGCCTCGATTCAGCCAGCGTGCGCCAATCAGGCTGACCAGCGCACCGGTGACGCTGCCGCCAACGCCCACCCACATAATCACCTGCTGCATCGGCAGTCCGGCATCCAGCAGCAGCGGTTTCAGCCACAGCCAGCCGCTGCCGAGGAACGGAAAGGCCAGAACGCAGAGCGGATACCAGCCTTTTCCTCCCGGCTGCCGGAAAAAGCCAAGCATCTCGCTGCGGCGATATTCCCCGGCGGGCGGTTCCGGCAGCAGCCTCAGCAGCAGCGCGCAGAGCAGGGCCGCCGCGCTCATTAGCAGACAGGGCAGCGCCCAACCGTAGTGCTGCCAGAGCAGCAGCATAATGCCGCTGCCGCCCACCGCGCCGGTGAACAGCGCAGCGGCGCGAACGCTGCCGGCACGGGCCTGTTCGCCGTCGTGAAACAACGCAATCGCCAGCGCATTGACCGGCACATCGCACCAGGCCAGCAGCAGGCTGCAAAACAGCAGCAGAGCAAACAGCAGGCTTTTATTCTGCTGCAAATCGAACTGGCTGAGCAGGGCAAACAGCAGTGCCAGCCCCAGCCAGAGCAGACTTCCCCAGCTTTTATAGCGCTGGCGGAACAGCCTTCCCCGTTCCACCGGCAGCGCCAGCCACAGTTTGATCACCGCAGGCAGGGCCGCCAGCTGGAACAGCCCCAGCTGCTGGCCGCTCCAGCCCTGCTGATGCAGGATCAGCGGCAGGCCGAGCATCAGCCACGTGACCGGAAGCGTCAGGCTGACGTTAAACCAGAAAAACGTCAGCTGCAGCAGCGCCCGGCTCACGAGCGTTCTCCGCGCCAGGCGCAGTGAATGTGCAGCGGTGCCATTGGAAACGGCTGTTCACCGCGATCCTCCACCCGAAAACCTGCTTCGGTCAGCATCTGCGTCAGCTGATGGTGGTGGAAGACGTGCTTACCACGCATCAGCAGCGGCAGGAAGAAGGGCAGAACCCGGCTAACCTGCTGCGGATCGTCACCCAGGCGTGCGTGGGCACTGATTAAGACGCCTCCGGGATTCAGCCGTCGATACAGATCGGCGAGCGTCTGCGCCGGATCGGCCACGAAGTGCAGAAACGAGGAGCACCAGATAATGTCGAAGCGGTCGCTGTCCACCAGTTCGCTGACCGCGCTGAAACGATCGCTCACACCGGCGGCATCGAGATTTCCCTGTGCCACCCTGGCGGTTAGCGGCAGATCCTGCACCACGCCGGTCAGCTGCGGATAACGCTGCGCCAGCGCCGCGCTGACCAGTCCCGGCCCGCCGCCCATATCGAGCATTCTGGCCGGATGGTTGAAGCGTGTCACGGTGGCGGCGATCGCGCAGGCGGTATCGGCGGTGAGCGCCCGCTGCTCCTGCGCAATTTGTCCCCCAGCGGCAGCGGCCCAGGCGGCGTCATGCGGCAGCTGTTCGCTGTATTCGGGCAGCGGCTGCTTGAGCATCTCAGCCAGCTGCTGGCCAAATCCGCGCAGCGCCTGAAGGCGGTAGCGCCATGCATCACCCATATAGCGTTCACCCTGCTGGCAGAGGTACGGAATGACAGCCGAAGCGGTGCGATAAAAAAGCGATTCGCCTTGCTGCTGCTGTCGATCCAGCAGTTGAAAACTCCACAGCAGCTCCAGCAGATGCGCAGTGGGGTCGGCATGCCACTGCAACTTCTCCGCCAGCTGCCGCGCGCTGAGCGGGTTCTGCAAGTGGTCAAACAGATTGTTTTGCAGCGCCAGCTGCACGCTGTCAGCCAGCACGCTGTCGGCGGCCAGCCGGTCGATCATCGTGACGGGAAAGGTCATAGTTTGTAGCTCACTTTCAGGCCAAGTTCACGCGGCGGGCTGTAAATACGTACGCTGCCGCTGAGGTAGCCCACGGCGTCATACTCTTTATCGGTCAGGTTGTCGACGAACAGCGAAACGTCCAGGTCGCGCCAGGCATAACCGAGGGTCATGTCGACAACGCCGTAACCGGCCTGACGATACTGATTGCCCGCATCGAGGAAGCTATGGCTGGCCCCGTGCCACTGCAGCAGGCCGTAAGCACCGCTGGTATGTTCGTAGCGCAGTCCGAGGCTGGCGGTGGCATCCGGCGCGAAGGTGTTGTGATTACCGGCATAGTCGTTGCTGCCGTCGCGATAGTTATCGAAACGGGTATGGTTGAGCCCGAGTGAACCCTGCAGGCGCAGTTCAGGCAGCAGCGCATAGTCGGCTTCCAGCTCCCAGCCGGTAGATCGGGCTTTTGCTGCGTTGTTGATATACACCACACCGGCCTGGACCACCTGCTGAACCTGCATATCGTCGATATCCATCAGGTAGACTGAGCTGCTGTAACGCAGGCGGCGATCGTCGGACAAACCCTTAACCCCCAGCTCCCAGGAATGTACTTTTTCCGGGTTGTAACGGAAGTAGTCGGTCGCCGGTGAAAACAGATTATAGCCACCGGCGCGATAGCCCTGGCTGTAGCTGGCGTAGCTTTGCAGATCGGGCTGCCACTGATACTGTACGGTAATTTTCGGCGAGACGTTGTGCCAGGTGGAGCTGCGTTTATCCATCCCCGTCGGGGACATTTCAATTTCGCTGCGCTCAATGCGCCCACCCAGCGTTACGCTCCACGGGCCGCCCAGCATCTGCGTCCATTCCCCGAACAGCGCCTGCGTATTGCCGGTCTGCGCGTTGCGCATTTCGGTGGACATCATCGGCAGCTTTTGTACGAAGCGGTAATCGTTGTCGTCGCGATCGAAGTACAGCCCGGCCAGCCAGCGATGATCGCTGCCTTCGCCCTGAAGGCGGAATTCCTGAGAGAGGGTGGTGAACTGATTATCGCGCTGCATATGCAGCGTATCCGGCGCGGTGAAATCGGTATCCTGCTGAATACGGTCGAGAATTTCGGTGCGGGCGCTGATGGAACGGAACTGCCAGCCGTTTGACAACAGGTGGCGATAGTCGAGGGAGACGACGCTGGCCTGTGAGTGGTTCCATGAATCGGTGCCGCTGGCGACTTTTCTGTCGCGGCTGGCCGCCGGTCCCCACTGCGAGCCGCCGTCGTGATAGCGCTGCTGGCTGTAGCGCAGGCGGATATCGTCGGCGTCGGTCGGCGTCCAGCGCAGCACGATCCGCGCGTTATTGCGCTCGCGATCGTCGGCTTTGCCGCCGGTGGTGGTGTTATCAACGTAACCGTTTTGCGATTTCCATTCGCCCGCTACGGCGGCATACAGCCGATCCTCAACCAGCGGAGTACTGAAGCTACCGCGCAGCTGCTGCCGCTGGCGGCTACCGGCAATCGCCGTAATTTCACCGCGTTGTAGATTATCCGGCGTGCGGGTGACAACGTTGATGACCCCGACTTCGGCATTGCGGCCGTAGAGCGATGACTGCGGCCCGCGCAGGATCTCCACGCGATCGACGTCGAGGAAATTATTATCAAAACCCTGTCCGGCCAGCAGGGGCACGCCGTCTTCGCTGAGCAGCATGGCCGAGTTAAACCCGCTGCCGCTGCCGGTTACTCCACGTACCACCGCAAGGTTAGTGCCGGCCTGGCCCCAGGGCTGAAATGCCATACCGGGTGTCATGGCTGCCAGCTGGCTCACACTGTCTACCCGGCGTTCTTCAAGATCTTCACCGTAAAGAACGGAAAGCGATGCCGGTACTTGCACGGCAGGCAGTTCCGTTTTGGTGGCGGTGACCACCATCTCATTATTCTGTACGTCGGCGGCGATTGCCGTCATGCCGGGGGCCGCCAGCAGCAGGCCCCAGTAAGATCGTGCCATTCTCATCCTCATCGTTTGTCGATAGCGCAGGGTCAGCAACTATGATATCTATAATGAGAATGCTTATTATCCTCGTTTATATGCGAGGCGGTGATTTTAGTCTGTGAAACGGTGAAGGTGATGATTCAGGCTTTCCAGGGGACGCAAAGCTATCGGCTGACATCGGCGGATGCTGAACAGCAGGGCAACATTCGGTCACTGCCTGCCACGGTGGGGCAATGCCTTTCCCGTTTCAATCCGGTAGCAGAGGGCTTTACCGTCGTCTGTTCCAACTATCAGCCGGTGCGCCCTCTGATCGAGGAAACCTGCAACCCTCACGATCGCCCAATGCTGGTGCTGACTTTTGGTCTGGCAGGAAACTCGCAGTTTTGCGGGCGCGACGGCAGCGAAACGCAGTTTACCGAGGGCCAGCTTACCGTCACCAGCTTTCACGGCAGTCAGGGAGAGCGGCGCTATCGAGGCGGAGAACAGGTCAGCCAGTTGCGCCTGCTGCTAAGCGCCGACTGCGTGAGTCATTATCTTGGCGCGGCGGTCTGCGACAGGCTGTTCGCCACCGGTCGCGTGGTTAACCATGCCTTCACGCCTTACAGTCGGGCAACGGCCACGCTGTTAGAGCAGCTCAGGCAGGGCGGTAATGACGCGCTGATGCTGCAGATCCACGCATTAAATTTACTGGCCCTGCAGCGGCATTTAGTTGAAGAGGTGAAGCACAAACCGCTGCATCCCAGAGACGACCTCCAGCTGGAGCAGGCCCGTGACTGGATGCTGGCCCATCTCGAAGAACCGTTTTCGTTAAGTACGCTGGCGATGGCGGTGGGGCTGAGTGACTACAAATTGAAGCAGGGTTTTCATCAGCGCTTTAACACCACCCCCGGTCAGATGCTATTACAGATGCGGATGGAAAAAGCCCATCGTCTGCTGGAACAGGGCTATCAGGTTGCGCAGGCTGGCTGGCAGGTGGGCTATCGCCATGCTAACAACTTCAGCGTGGCGTTTTATCGCTATTTTGGTCGCCAGCCCAGTGAGGTCACCGGGAAAAAAAAGTAGAGGATGTGAAAAAAATGTTTATGCTGGGATAACAATATGCTGCTACCGATTTTGTCGTCCGGGAATTAAACATGTTCGATCTGTCTTTAGTCATTCTGCTGTTTCTTGCTGCCTTAAGTTATTTCAGTCATAACCTCACTGTCACGATTGCTCTCCTGGTGCTGGTCGCTATTCGACTGACCCCGCTGCAGCAGACTTTTCCATGGATTGAAAAGCAGGGCGTGACCGTTGGTATCATTATTTTGACCGTTGGGGTAATGGCGCCGATTGCCAGCGGTTCTCTGCCCTCCAGCACGCTGTTGCACTCCTTCCTGCACTGGAAATCACTGCTGGCGATTGCGGTGGGAATTTTTGTTTCATGGGTCGGTGGGCGCGGCGTCTCGCTGATGAGCAGCCAGCCGACCATCGTCGGCGGACTGCTGATTGGCACCATTATTGGCGTTTCGCTGTTTCGCGGCGTGCCGGTCGGGCCTCTGATTGCGGCCGGTCTGGTTTCGCTGCTGATTGGTAAGTTCTGAATCGGGTAGGCGTGCTTTCTGCCGCATAATATCGGTTACGTTGTCGCGCTGTGCTATTCTGCGGCCCATCCCATTCCGCAAGCAGAGAATACCGTGAGTACAAAACAGGATAAGCGTAAAAAACGCGCGAAAGAAAAAGCGAAACAGGCCAACAAAAGCCGCGCGCACGGCCGCAAACTTGATGCAATTGGCCGCCAGAACTACGAAGCGACGCCGGAAATGGTTGAACTGTTTCACACGCTCCCTGCACTGGACGAAAGCGGTGATATGCCCTTCGTCAATGCCGTTTACGACTGGTCACTGGCCGAGTATCAGTTCGACGGTGAAAATGAGGAAGGAGAAGCATTGCAGGTTGCCGCGCTGTGCGTGATGTATATTCACTGGGTGACCAGCGGCGGTTCAACGACGCTGGTGCAGAACGAACTGATTGAAGCGGCGCTGCGCCTGGTGGAAGACAATGAAGCCTTTAAACAACGCTATCAGGCAGCGCAAGACGCGGCGAATAACGCCTAAAAAAAGGGCAGGTTCCGCATGGAACCTGCCAGTCATCTTGCCAACCCTACTTCATGATCCCTCCCTTCTTATCCGGGATAGCGGTGCAGGACTGCATCACGCCAGATAAGAGGGCGGTTTTGTTTATCTCTTACCTTACTTGCTGGTGTATGCCGTCAGGCTGTCCATTGAATCGCGGGCTATTTGCCACAGATCGTCTTCCCAGTGTGTCGGGCTGAGCAGCTCCGGGCACCATACGCCGCTGTAGCCGGTTTTATTCACCGCAGCCACCCAGCGATCGATATCCACTTCACCTTCACCCGGCTGATAGTTACGCTGTACGCGCTCGTCCCACGCCTCTCCCGGGTGCAAACGGCGGCCATCGCAAAAATGCACGCCATAAATCAGATTAACATCAAGGGCTTCCACCTCTTCCGGGGTTGTATCACCACCGGCGTACAGGTGCCAGAAATCAATCACGACGCCGACATTATCGGCACCGACAGCATCGATAATCGCCTGGCCCTGTTTCAGGCTGTTAAACGGCGTAAAAGCAACCACCTCGATCTGGAATTTAATGCCGTACTGTGCGCCAATCGCCGCAATATCCCGGACGTTTTGCGTCAGAATCTCCGTACGCTCTGCTTCAGACAGCGCATCGATTTCATTCAGCGCCATAATCTGTACCACCGGGCAGCCCAGCGCCTGAGCGGCACGGCAAATTTTGTCCGCCTCATCCAGCATTTCGCGGCGTTCCTGCGGCTGATGACGGCCAATGCGCTTCAGCGCATTAATGCAGCTGATTTCAATATTGTAGTGCTGCATCAGCTGTTTATACTTTTCCAGCGTTCCGCCGTGCTCCAGGTAACGGAACAGGTGCTCCGGCAGCAGTTCCAGTGCATCAAAGCCCGTTTCATGGGCGATACGCAACTGAGTCACCGCGTTAGAATGTAAAACGGAAACGCCATGTAACGCTTTTTTCATCGGTCATCTCTCATTCTGATTGCTTTAATGCGCGACGAGACTGAATGATATCTATCAGAGTGAAATGATAGATTTGATAGTTTGATATCATTCATCACCTTCGATCATTATCTGACGTCTGGTGGCCTGCGAATGGAGACAGCCTATGGTTAAAGGAATTTAAATTCCATTTAATATATAAATGAAATATAAATTCTTTGAAGTCGATCATGTTTTGCCATGACGTTATCGACCAAATGATAGATAATGATAGAAAAACATCATGCCTTTCATCGATGACGACGATGCGAATCGCGTAGTTCAATCCTGCCGGGATAAAGCGCGTTGTGTTCCTCAATCCAGGGAGAGGTCAGACGACGCACCGCATCGGGCACCAGTTCGGAAAAGGGTTGGCCGCAGGTGGTCAGGCAATAGCTCTCCGATGCGGCCAGTTCAATCCCGTCAAAGCCAACAATTCCCATCAAACCTGAGGCATTTGCTGCCCGCAACGCTTCAATTGCCCCGATGGCCAGAACGTCATTTTCGCAAAACAGGGCGTCAATTCGACGGTCTGCACTGGTCTGATTTAAATAGTGAGCGAGGGTATGATAGCCGCTGGCTCGCTGATAATGATTGGCATGCAGCATGGTGATACGCGCTTCATCAACGCCCAGTGCCAGCAGACGGTCGCGGTAGCCGTCAAAGCGTAAGAGCTGGCTGGAGTCGGTATCCGGGCCTTTCATGTAGCCAAAGCGGCAGAAGCCTTCACCGTGCAGCAGATCGGCCATAGCAACGCCAGCCTGATATCCGTCAGTGGTGACCACCTGAATATAAGGATGAGTACTGCTGCGACCTATCTGTACCAGAGGGATGTGGTGAATATCCTGCGCCAGACGAATAATTTCTTCGCTGAGCAGCGTTCCCATAAACAGCAGTCCGTCAACCTGTAGCTGGTCTGCGAGGGTCAACAGCCCTTCATCGCGCTGGCTGATATTCAACAGCAGAGCAAGATATCCCCGTTGCTGCAGCTGCCGGGTCACTTCGTCCAGCAGCGGCATCAGGTTTGGATTGTGCAGCTCATCAACCACCACGCCGATGATGCGCGAGCTTTTTTTGGACAGGCTGCGGGCCAGCAGGTTAGGGCGATAGCCCAGCGCACTGGCGGCGGCCTTCACGCGCTCCAGGGTGGCCGGGGAGATGGATGCGCCGTCGGTGAACGCCCGGGATACCGTCCATTTTGAAACGCCTGCTCTGTGAGCGACATCGCTGGCGGTCACTTTTCTCATCGGCGCTTTAGGTAAGTTTTTTTTCTGCATGGTGAGCCGTAACCCGCTGTTATCATTGTGGAAAAGAATCTGAAACCGAAAATTTTTCGACAGTATAGCAGGCCGGTAGCGATATCTGCACTCGGGTGCAAATATTCCGCTACAAGTGAAAAGGGGGCCAGACAGCAAGTCGGGAGCTAAAAATGGCGTGATTTGACAGAGGGAACGGCGAGTCACTCATCGAAGGTAAAACGCTGGTGTTGTGGCTGAAATAGCACGCAAGGCACTGAACAGGGGCGGAAAACCGCCCCAAACAGACGGATTAGCCCGGATAGATACCGCGATCTTTACGCGCCATCAGAATACGTTCACAGGCCACAATATAGGCCGATGTACGCAGGCTGCACTCTTTCTCACGCGCTTTGTCCCAGACGTGGATCATCGCCTCGGTCATGATTTTATCCATGCGTTCGTTAATTTCGTCTTCGCTCCAGAAGAAACTGGCCATATCCTGCACCCACTCAAAGTAGCTGACGGTTACCCCACCGGCGTTGCAGATAACGTCAGGAACCACGGTAATGCCGCGTTCGGCCAGTACGTCATCCGCCTCCGGGAAGGTCGGGCCGTTGGCACCTTCAAGCACCAGACGGCAGTGCAGCTTCTCGGCACGCTGGCGAGTGATTTGACCTTCCAGCGCGGCCGGGATCAGAATATCCATTTCCACGTCCCAGAAAGCGTCATCGCTAATCACGTCAGCCCCGGTGAAGCCGGCGATTTTTTTATGAGTGGCCTGCCATTCGGTGAGTGCTGCCAGATCGATACCCTGAGCGTTAAACAGCGTTGCGGTGTGATCCTGAATCGCGACCACGCGGCCACCGGCGCTGGCAAACAGGCGAGCGGCCTCGCTGCCAACGTTACCAAAGCCCTGTACGGCAACTCTGGCGCCTTCCAGCTCAATACCGCTGCGGCGTGCCACTTCACGGCCTGTAATAAATACGCCGCGCCCGGTGGCTTTTTCACGGCCCAGAGAGCCGCCAAGGTGGATCGGCTTACCGGTTACCACGCCGGTAATCGTGGTGCCGTGATTCATGGAATAAGTATCCATCATCCAGGCCATCACTTTGCCATTGGTGCCGACATCCGGTGCCGGAATATCTTTCTGTGGCCCAATAATCAGACCGATTTCGCTGGTGTAACGACGGGTCAGACGCTCCAGTTCGCCTTCCGACAGGGCGAAAGGATCGACGCGAATACCGCCTTTTGCGCCGCCGTAAGGCAGGTTTACCGCCGCGCATTTAATGGTCATCCAGGCGGAGAGTGCCATCACTTCATTCAGGTCGACGTTCGGGTGATAGCGCACACCGCCTTTACCCGGCCCGCGAGAAAGGTTGTGCTGCACGCGAAAGCCTTCGAAGTGACGAATAGTCCCGTCATCCATCTGGAGTGGAATATCAACAATCAGCGCACGCTTCGGATGGCGCAGTGTGTCGATCCAGCGCGACAGTTCGCCAAGATAGGGGGCCACGCGATCGATTTGCTGCAGGTAGGTTGACCAGGCTGTCTTGCTGCCTTCAGATACGTAAGATAGCTTTTCCATAACAAACCTTTATTTTATTAGCACCGCTTCGCCTGAGATAAGAATGCACCGGCGCGGGGTGCTTAGTTATAACTACTAATTACCGTGGATTGCTCAGGACATCTCACTGAGCTGCCATCAATTTAACACCAAAAAAAAGTTTCAAACTTATTAAATAATTGTAAATTGCTCCGTTTTGGTGCAAAAAAACCACCTGAAACTGCATAGTTACCCTCGGGGTTCGGGCAGAGTTGCTTAACCGGCGGTTTTCAGCTGATAGTTATGCAGGTAAACTGCATATTGCCATTTTTATTATATTTTTCAGAAATTTGAATGCGATCATACTTTGGTGTTGATGCCCGCCGCGAGAGTTGAATCACATTGAATAAACATCATGCCGCCGAGATTCAGGAGAAGAAACTATGTTAACGGACGCTGAAAGCCTGAAGCAGAGCTTTCCACTGTTAAATGAGTTATGTGCACTACAACCCGTCACCTGGTTCAACCCTCGCTACACCAGCATGCAGGAAGGTTATCCTCACGTAGGGCTGAGTGCTGAACAGGTAGCCGATGCGGCCGCAAGGCTTGAACGTTTTGCTCCCTGGCTGGCCATCGCTTTTCCGGAAACTCAGGCCAGCGGCGGCATTATTGAATCGCCGATCTGTCCACTGCCCGTGTTGCAAACGGTGTTAGATGCGCGTTATGGCCAGCAGTTGACGGGGAGTCTGTGGCTAAAAAAAGACAGCCATCTGCCAATTTCCGGGTCAATCAAAGCGCGTGGCGGTATCTATGAAGTGCTGGCGCATGCCGAAAAGCTGGCAATTGAAGCTCGATTGCTTACGCCGCAGGATGATTACGTTCGCCTGGCAGAGCCTGAATTTCGCCAGTTCTTCAGCCAGCACCGTATCGCGGTAGGTTCCACCGGTAATCTCGGTCTGTCGATTGGTATTATCAGCGCCGCGCTTGGATTTGACGTTACGGTACATATGTCCGCCGACGCCCGCGCCTGGAAAAAGCAAAAACTGCGCAGCCACGGCGTGACCGTGGTGGAGTACGAGCAGGATTACGGCGTGGCGGTGGCGGAGGGGCGGCGACAGGCCGCTTTGGACGAGCGCTGTTTCTTTATTGACGATGAAAATTCGCACAATCTATTCCTTGGCTACGCGGTTGCGGGCGATCGGCTTAAACAGCAGCTGGCCGCGCAGCAGATTACCGTAGATGCGGAACATCCGCTGTTTGTCTATCTGCCGTGCGGCGTCGGTGGTGGCCCCGGTGGGGTGGCGTTTGGCCTCAAGCTGGCCTTTGGCGATAGCGTCCACTGCATTTTTGCAGAGCCAACGCATTCACCGTGCATGCTGCTTGGCGTGATTACCGGTTTGCATGATGACATTTCAGTGCAGGACCTGGGCATTGATAACGTCACGGCGGCAGACGGGCTGGCCGTGGGGCGTGCTTCCGGTTTTGTTGGTCGGGCGATGGAACGGTTACTCAGCGCCTTTTATACACTGACTGACGAAGAGATGTATGCACTGCTGGGCCTGACCGAGCGGCATCAGCAGCTGGCGCTGGAACCGTCGGCGCTGGCCGGTATGGCTGGCCCGTGGCGGCTGACGGCGCAGAGTGAGCAACGGGAAAAACAGGGGATTTCCGCGCGGGCGCTGGCGGGCGCAACGCATCTGGTGTGGGCGACCGGTGGTGGCATGGTGCCTGCGGATGAGATGGCAAAGTACCGTGTGGCGGCCACATTGGCGCTTAAAGAGTAAACAATCATCGTCTTCAGAGTAGTCGGTCGGGCGATAAGCGTGCATCCGTGCTTTGCCTGGAACGGCATAAGCGGTATTCTAGCGCCGAAAAAGTTTCCTATATTGAGGTCGACATGATTATTAAACCACGCATTCGTGGCTTCATCTGTGTTACTGCCCACCCGGCGGGTTGTAAAGCTAACGTAGAAAAACAGATCGAGTACGTTACTGCTCAGGGCGAGATCGCTTCCGGCCCGAAAAAAGTTCTGGTCATCGGCGCCTCAACGGGTTACGGCCTCGCAGCGCGTATTTCCGCTGCATTCGGCTGCGGTGCTGACACGCTGGGCGTGTTCTTTGAACGCCCGGGCGAAGAGAGTAAACCAGCCACCGCCGGCTGGTATAACTCCGCGGCATTCGAAGAGCTGGCAACGGCTAAAGGTCTGTATGCGAAAAGCATCAACGGCGACGCTTATTCTGATGCCGTTAAGCAGAAAACAATTGAACTGATCAAACAGGACCTCGGTCAGGTTGATCTGGTGGTGTACAGCCTGGCCGCGCCGCGCCGTACCCATCCAAAAACCGGTGAAGTGTTCAACTCCACGCTGAAGCCAATCGGCAAATCACTGGTCACCCGTGGTCTGAATACCGATAAAGAAACCATCAATGATGTGGCGCTGGAACCGGCTTCGCAGGAAGAGATCGAAGGCACCGTCGCGGTGATGGGCGGCGAAGACTGGCAGATGTGGATCGACGCACTGCTGGAAGCTGGCGTGCTGGCTGAAGGCGCAAAAACAACGGCCTTCACCTACCTGGGCGAGAAAATCACCCACGATATCTACTGGAACGGTTCTATCGGCGAAGCGAAAAAGGACCTGGACAAGCGCGTTCTGACCATTCGCGACACCCTGGCTGCTCACGGCAACGGCGACGCGCGCGTTTCCGTGCTGAAAGCGGTTGTCACTCAGGCCAGCTCCGCGATCCCGGTAATGCCGCTGTATCTGTCACTGCTGTTTAAAGTGATGAAAGAGAAAGGCACCCACGAAGGCTGTATCGAGCAGGTTTACGGTCTGTTCAAAGACAGCCTGTACAATGCATCACCAATTCTGGATGAAACCGGTCGTCTGCGCGCTGACTACAAAGAGCTGCAGCCGGAAGTGCAGGAAGAAGTGACGCGTCTGTGGTCCGTTGTGACCGACGAGAACCTGAACGAGCTGACCGATTTCGCCGGCTATAAAGCTGAGTTTATGCACCTGTTCGGCTTCGGTCTGGAAGGCGTTGACTACGCGGCTGACGTTAATCCGGATGTGAAAATCAACAATCTGGTGCAGATGTAATTCCTGCCCGGATGAATGAACGCAGCAGCGACTGAGTTTTTAAGCGCGCTGCTTCATTCAGCGTGATCAACCGCCATCGTTAGCCGATGGCGGTTTTTTTTGCCCCATATAAAAGTATCGCCAGCCAGCGTATTAGCAATCAAAGAGAGTGCGTATCAGAATTTATTAAAAATCCACGAGCTTTAAGGTGGTGTAAGTAGATAATTTGCGACATTTTTTGCTATTATCACTGCGCTTCCTTACAGATGAAAACTCGCAAAGTAAAACTAAGCCTGTTACGGGGCTTTAACTGTGTGCAACGGACGGATTTTGCACTGTTACCTCTTCTCCTGCGCTAGCAGGAATGCAATCTGGTGATGATATGAATAAATTAGTTCCGGCGCTGATGATGGCTTTTTTAGTCACGGGTTGTGCTGTTCATCCGCAACCTCGAATTGCCCCGCCGCCTCCGCCACCGCAGCCGGTTGTTGAAAAACCAACCCTGAGCGCATTCGATGCTCGCGTTGGGCAGTGCCGTGATGAGCTGGATGCACTCCAGTCCTATAACGTCACGGTTTATCAGCAGTACCGTCAGCGTTTCGACCGCATCAACGGCCAGTTGAGCAAATATATGGAAATTCGCGGCAAAATTGGCAGCGACATTGACGATATCGCCTTACCAAAATATCAGTTCAATCTGCGCAATCTTTGCTTCGATATCCGCAGCGAACTGACTCGCCAGATTGTTAAAGAAGCCTGATAGTCGACGCGGCAGCATCATGCTGCCGCACTGCTCACTGGCTGTTCTCCCGCGTATAAAGCACAAATTCAATTTTGCCGTCGACGTACTCGTGCGGTTCGTTTTGCTGCTCCAGATATTTCAGCATCAGCGTCATTGAGCGCTGCGCCATCTCCCGCGTGTTTTGATCGAGTGCCAGTGCCAGCGCATCCTGCGCCAGCAGCGAGCGGGTGGTGGGATATAGTTCATGGGTGATAAAGACCGTTTTATTTAGCAGCCGATAGCGCGCCAGCGCCTCGCCAATTTCGCGATTTCCCAAACCGGTATTGTAAACCCCGTGAATCGTTTTGCTCTCGTACAGCTGCTGCTCCAGCAGGCGGCTGACCTGCTGGCGGTCGTCCAGCGCCGCCAGTGCTTTATGCACCCGCAGATGCGGAAACTGGCTGGCCAGTACCGCACTGAATCCCTCCACCCGCTGCCGGTGCGCCAGGTAATCCATCCGCCCGCTGATGATAATCACCTCACCCGGTCCGGCGATCATTTTTCCCATCAGCAGCCCGGCGGTGCGCCCGGCCTGTAGCTGATTAATCCCGACGTGGCACAAACGCTTCGCCCCTGGCAGGTCGGTCGCCAGCGTGATCACCGGGACGTTGCGCTGGTAACAGTGCTCAAGTGCGGCATAGATCGCCGGATGCGCGTGGGCAAAAACAATAATGCCGTCGCGCTGCTCGCTGGCCTTGACGATCTGCGCCGCCAGCAGTTCGGGGTTATCTTCGGCGATCAGCGTGCGGTGCAGCGTCACCTGACCGTAGCCGAGTTGACCGGCAAGATTGCTAAAGTCCTGGCTCAGCTGGCTGAAGAAAAAGGCATCGCTGCTGCTCAGCAGCAGGGCAATCTGCCACGGCTGGCGGTGTGCGTCCGGCAAAATACGCTTCAAACCCGCTTCTCGTGCCGCCTGCAGGACCCGGCGCGTTGTGGCCGGGGAAACTCCGCCGCGTTCGTTAAGTACCCGATCGACGGTAGCAACGCCCACGCCAATCTGCTTTGCCAGCTCCTCCAGCGTGATCTTTGTCACTTATTCCTCCGCATGATGGATTTCCATCAAAAAGTCGATTCAGCCAGTATATTCACTGGCGCTATCCTGGCAATCGAACACTGATGTTTAACCTATAAAGGCGTCGCAAAATGGTACAAAAACGTAAGTTTGCTCTGCTGGGCACCGGATTTATCGGCCAGGTTCATGCTAAAAACCTGGCGGCCCACCCGGATATTGAACTGGTCATGGTGGCCGATCAGGATCGCAGCCGCGCCGATGACATTGCCAGCCGCTACGGAGCGCGCGTGGGCAGCGTGACGGAGGCGATTAACAGTGATGCCATCGATACCATCCTGATTGCGACGTCAACTCCATCACACGCGGAGTTCCTGGCCGCATCGGCAGCAGCCGGCAAGGCGGTGTACTGTGAAAAACCTATTGACCTGTCACTGGATAAAGCCCGCCGGGTTGTGGAAGAAGTCGCACGCCATCCGGTCCCGGTGACGGTCGGCTTCAACCGCCGCTTCGATCCCAGCCACAACCAGCTGAAACAGCATTTGCAGCAGGGGCTGATTGGGAAAGCGGAACTGATCCAGATGGTCTGCCGTGCGTCTGAACTGCCGCCGCTCAGCTATCTGCAAACCTCCGGCGGCCAGATGCGCGATCAGGCCATTCATTTCTTCGATCTGCTGCGCTGGCTGACCGAAGATGAAGTTGAAACCATCGGAGCCATGGGATCGGCGCTGGCGATGCCGGAAATTGCCAGCTTCGGCGATGTTGACACCTCGGTGCTGATGATGAAAATGCGCAGCGGGGCGCTGGCGCAGTTGGATAATACGCGCCGGACCGGATACGGCTATGACGAGCGTATTACCGTACTCGGTTCGCAGGGGATGTCCGACTCCGCGGCACAAAGTCCGCAGGGGGCAACGCTTTACAGCACTTCCGGTATCAACCTGCCACCGCTGTATGCCGACTGGTTCAACCGCGTGAAAGAAACCTACTATCTGCATCTGGATGCGTTTGTTCGCTCGCTGAACGGCGAAGCTATATCGGTGCCGGGCCTGCACGACGGGCTACAGGCGCAGGCGATTGCCGAAGCGGCGGTTAAATCGCTGGAATCCGGAACCTTCTGCAAGGTGGAGCTGCTGTAAAATATGACCGCAGCCGATCGCCGCTGGCGGTCGGTTTCATCCTCTTGCTTTCATCGTACAGACCATTTTTCTCACGCGTAGCAGATCGAGCAAAGAGTCACTCCTTTGCTATATGCTAATGACGATCGCTGCAAAGGGCATGTCATCAAAAAATACCCTTGCGCAGTGAATCGGCCATTACCGTGACTAGTCCTGATTTAGGTTGACAACGTTCTGCCTGTAAAACGCCCGAT